>URVW01000025.1 GCA_900551435.1 uncultured Faecalibacterium sp. | reverse complement strand
CTCGATGACCATCATCTGCATACCCAGGCAGATACCGAAGGTAGGAATGTCGTGGGTGCGGGTATAGTGGGCTGCTATGATCTTGCCCTCAATGCCGCGGTTGCCGAAGCCGCCGGGCACGAGGATGCCGTCGCATCCGCCGAGCACCTCCTCTACATTATCGCGCGTGATCGTCTCGCTGTCAATCCATTGAATGTCGACACGCGCGCCATAGACGTATCCGGCGTGACGCAGTGCCTCGGCCACGGACAGATATGCGTCGTGCAGCTGGACGTATTTTCCCACGAGCCCGATCGTCACGCGGCGCGAGCGGCTACGGATGCTCTCGAGCATGGCGTCCCACTCGGTCATGTCCGGCGCGGGCGCGTCGATATGCAGCTCACGGCAGACGATCTCGGAAAAGCGGTTGCGCTCGAGCATGATCGGCGCCTCGTACAGCACTGGCAGCGTCATGTTCTCGATCACGCAGTCTGGCTTGACGTTGCAGAACAGGGAGATCTTGCGGAAGATGGATTCCTCGAGCGGCTCGTCGCAGCGCAGCACGATGATGTCCGGGGAAATGCCCATGCCCTGCAGTTCCTTTACGGAATGCTGCGTGGGCTTTGTCTTGTGCTCCTCGCTGCCGTGCAGATACGGCACGAGCGTCACATGGATGTAGAGTGCATTTTCACGCCCGACCTCGAGCCCGACCTGCCGGATGGCCTCAAGAAACGGCTGGCTCTCGATGTCGCCGGTCGTGCCGCCGATCTCGGTGATGACGACATCGGCTTCGGTGGAGGAAGCCAGATTGTAGATGTAGCTCTTGATCTCGTTGGTGATGTGGGGGATGATCTGGACGGTCTGGCCGAGGTAAGCGCCCTGACGCTCCTTGTTCAGAACATTCCAGTAGACCTTGCCGGTGGTCAGGTTGGAGTATTTGTTCAGGTTCTCGTCGATGAAGCGCTCGTAGTGGCCGAGGTCGAGGTCCGTCTCCGTGCCGTCGTCGGTGACGAACACCTCACCGTGCTGCAGGGGGCTCATCGTGCCCGGGTCCACGTTCACATAGGGGTCCAGCTTCTGGCTGGCGACCTTCAGGCCGCGGCACTTGAGCAGACGGCCCAGCGAAGCCGCCGTGATGCCTTTGCCCAGACCGGAGACGACGCCGCCGGTCACAAAAATGAATTTTGCCATTTTCATTCCTCCTCTAAATTTGGTCCGTTTCGTTCTTTCTGATTCTTTCCCAATACCGGGCACACCTGTGCCCATGCAAAACATACAACACAGAATTATAATCCTAATCTTCGTAAGAATCAAGGATTTCCTGTGCAATTTCTGTGCGGTCGCGCCGGGTATCCATCGCCTGTTTTTCAATGTAGCGGTGGGCGTCGGCTTCCGTCATCTGCTCCCGCTCGATCAGGCAGCACTTTGCGCGGCTGACCAGACGCACCTGCGCGATCTTTTCCTGCATTTTGGCGTTTTCCTGCCGCAGACGCAGCAGACGGTGGTTGCTGGCCGCCGCCATGTGGATCGCCTGTAAGAACAGCGTGTTGGAAAACGGTTTGCTTAGCAGCAGCACGCCCCGCTCGCTCATGGGGGCCAGCAGCTGTTCGGCGGCGGCTGCTTTGACCAGAAACACCACGCCCGCATCCGTTTTTTCCACCGCGCTGGAACACAATTCGTGGCCGAACTCGTCCGGCAGAGGCGCATTGACCACGATCAGCTCAAAGTCGGATTCCAGCATCCTTCGCCGAGCCTCTGCGCCGCTCGGGACGATCAGAGGCCGCGCGTAGCCCAGTTCCGCCAGCCGCGCGGAGATGTACTCGTTCGAGCTTGCACCGGCGCTGACGATCAGAGCACGTCCCATTCAGATCGCTCCTTTCCCAATTCCCTCTCTTTTCCGTCCTGCTCAGATGGCGTTGAAGTAGTGGATGCGCTCGTATTCAGCCGGGTCGGCAGCGTTTTTGAGCGCGGCGCACCGCTTCAGTTCCTCGTCATAGTACCGGTGAGACAGCTCTTCCGGCAGGACCTGACGCAGGAACTCGCTCTCCTGTGCGGCCTGAACGGCCTCTTCCAGCGAGGCGGGGAGCATTTCCAGCCCAAGGCCGGCCGCTTCGGACGGGTTGAACAGGTTCCGGTTGACGGGGGCCTGCAGAAGCATCCGGTGCTCGATGCCGTCCAGACCGGCGGCGAGGATCAGGCCGATGGCCAGATACGGGTTGCACGCCGGATCCGGGCTGCGCAGTTCCATGCGGCAGTTGTCGCCCTTGACCTGCGGGATGCGGACCAGCTGGCTGCGGTTCTGGCGGCTCCAGCTGACGTACTTGGGGGCTTCGTCGCTGCCAAAGCGCAGATAGCTGTTGGGCAGGGGATTGGTGAACACGGTCAGCTCGCGGCTGTGGGCCAGAACGCCCGCCATAAAGCTGCCCGCGATGCTGTCGGGGGCGATATCGCCCTCGAACAGGTTGCGGCCGTCCATATAGAGCGACAGGTTGATGTGCAAGCCGCTTCCGGCCTGATCGGCCAGCGGCTTGGGCAGAAAGCTGGCGTGGATGCCGCTGCGGGTGGCCACGGCCCGGACGATCTGCTTGAACATCATCACGTTGTCGGCGGTCTTGAGCGGACCGGCATGGTGGCAGTCGATCTCGTTCTGACCGTTGCCGCTCTCGTGGTGGCTGTGCTGGGGGCTCATGCCCATCTGCTCCATGGTCAGGCAGATGTCCCGGCGGAGATTTTCACCGGCGTCCAGCGGGGCGACGTCGAAATAGCCGCCGAAATCGATGGGCACGCGGGTGGGGCGGCTATGGTCATCGTTTTCGAACAGGTAAAACTCGCACTCCGCGCCGACGTTGCAGGTCAGGCCCAGCTTGCGGAATTTCCGGCTTATCTGGCGCAGAAAGCCGCGGCAGTTGCCGCCGAAAGAGGCCCCGTCCGGCTTTTCCACGTCGCAGAAGAACTGCATGACCCGGCCCTCGGTGGGCCGCCAAGGCAGGATGGTCACGGTGGACAGGTCGGGCCGGAGGACCAGATCACTCTCTTCCACCTTCATGAACCCGGCGATGGAGCTGCCGTCGAAGCAGACGCCGTCCTCCAGCGCCTTGGGCAGGTCGCTGGCCAGCACGGCAATGTTTTTCTGCGTGCCAAAGATATCGCAGAATGCGAAGCGGACGAACTTGACATTGTTGTCCTCGACAAAATCAAGGATGTCCTGTTGGGTCGTGTAGCTCATAGAAAACCCCTCCATGCCGCGATGGCCGCGGCAGTTTGTTGAGATGATATCCCAGAAATGGTAAAAATTTCGCCATTCTCAAAAAACGCCTAAAGGCCCACCCTCGCAGGAGAGCGGGTCTTTAGGCTGGTGTAAGAAATAGGAAAAGGAGAATGGCGTAATAAATTCTACAGCCTAACGATGCTTATGATGCTTTTGCGTGATCAGACGTAGTAGAGCATCTTGCTGTAGCTGGGCAGCGGCCAGTAATCCTCACCGCAAATGGTCTCGGCGTCGTCTGCCGCAGCACGCAGGGTATCCATGACGGGGATCACGTTGTCGTGGAAGGCGACAGCCTTTTCGCTCTCGCTGGTCAGGGCCTCGGCGGCGTCCACGACATCCTGCAGGGTGTCGATGGCATCGCTCATGGCGTCGGCATCAGCAGACAGCTTCTCCAGCGTCTTGGTCTCGCTGCGGACGCTCAGAGACTCGCTGACGGCCAGCTTGGAAGCAGCGGTGTTGGCCACTTCGCTCATGTAAGCATTGACGGCGGGCAGCAGCTGCTTGCGGGCCATCTCGAGCATGGTCAGCGCCTCGATGTTGATGATCTTGGCGTAGTGCTCCATCTCGACTTCGTAACGGCTCTCCATCTCGACCTTGGTCAGAACGCCGAAGTCCTCCATCAGCTGGATGTTCTTCGGCTCGATGAGGGCGGGCAGAGCAGCCGGGGTGTTCTTCTTGTTGGGCAGACCGCGCTTTGCAGCCTCAGCTTCCCACTCGGCGGAGTAGCCGTTGCCGTTGAAGATGACGCGGCGGTGGTCGCGGATGGTGCGCTTGACCAGAGCGATGGCGGCGCTGGTGAAGTCCTCAGCACCTTCCAGCTCGTCGGCATAGCCCTTCAGCTCCTTGGCGACGGCGGTGTTCAGGATGGTGTTGCAGTCGCTCAGGTTCTCAGCAGAACCGGGCATACGGAACTCGAACTTGTTGCCGGTGAAAGCGAACGGAGAGGTACGGTTGCGGTCGGTGGTGTCCTTGCTGAACTTGGGCAGGACATCCACGCCGAGGTCCATCTTCATCTTGGTGGGGCCGGCATAGGGAGAATCGGAAGCGATGGCATCGATGACAGCTTCCAGCTCTTCGCCGACGAAGATGGAGATGATGGCCGGAGGTGCTTCGTTGGCGCCCAAACGGTGATCGTTGCCGGGAGTAGCGACAGAAGTGCGGAGCAGATCGGCATACTCATCGACTGCCTTGATGACGGCAGCGAGGAACACGAGGAACTGCAGGTTCTCCATGGGGGTGTCGCCCGGGTCGAGCAGGTTCTCATGCGTGGTGCTCATGGACCAGTTGTTGTGCTTGCCGCTGCCGTTGACGCCTTCGAAGGGCTTCTCGTGCTGCAAGCAGATCAGACCGTACTTGGGAGCGATCTTCTTCATCAACTCCATGGTCAGCAGGTTGTGGTCGATGGCGACATTCGTGGTGTCGAAGATGGGGGCCAGCTCATGCTGGCAGGGAGCGACTTCGTTGTGCTTGGTCTTGGCAGGGACGCCCAGCTTCCACAGCTCGTCGTCCAGCTCCTTCATGAACGCGGAGACTTCGGGACGGATGACGCCGAAGTAATGCTCTTCCAGCTCCTGACCCTTGGCAGACGGTGCGCCGAACAGGGTGCGGCCGGTCAGGATCAGGTCCTGACGTGCCTCGTAGTCCTCCTTCTTGATGAGGAAGTATTCCTGCTCGGGGCCGACGGTGGTGGAAACGTAATCGACATCCTTGCCGAACAGCTTCAGGATGCGGATCGCCTGATTAGACAGTGCGTTCATCGAGCGCAGCAGGGGGGTCTTTTTGTCCAGAGCCTCGCCGGTGTAGCTGACGAATGCGGTGGGGATGCAGAGGACATCATCCTTGACGAAAGCATAGCTGGTGGGGTCCCATGCGGTGTAGCCGCGGGCCTCGCAAGTTGCACGCAGACCGCCGGAGGGGAAGGACGATGCGTCAGGCTCGCCGCGCACCAGCTCCTTGCCGGAGAACTCCATGATGGCAGTACCGTCGCCCACAGGGCTGACGAAGCCGTCATGCTTCTCACTGGTGATGCCGGTCAGCGGCTGGAACCAGTGGGTGTAGTGGGTCGCGCCCAGCTCCATGGCCCAGCGCTTCATAACGCTGGCCACGACGTTGGCCACTTCGATATCCAGCGGAGCGCCCTTGTGCAGGGTGCGCTCGAGGCTCTTATAAGTCGCGCTCGGCAGACGCTCCTTCATGACATGTTCGTTAAAGACCTTGCTGCCGTAGATTTCCATAACATTTGCTGCCATAAATCCTACTCCTTACTTGATCTTGTTTCTTTCCCAACATCGCAGAAAAACCATCCATGCGGAAGGTCCTGCGCGAAAGCTTCCTTAAACAAAACGACGCTGCGAGTCAGGAGGTGACCCACAGCGCCGTTGCTGTCTATGGCATGATTATAGCCCACGGGGCAAAAAAACGCAATAGACAAAACTGACGATTCTGCACAAACGGCCTCCCGAAATTTTGGAGCTTGTGTGCTTGGTATGACTTTTCGAACCGTATCTGCCCGTATAACCTCTCAGTCTGCTTCGCAGACAGCTCCCCTTAGAAGGGGAGCCACTGGCGTGCCGGTTTTGGTCCTGCTGAATGAATAGGGCTTCTCGAAACCTGAAACGGAAGTGCTCCGCTGCCTAGGGCAACGGCATCTATACGAGTCCTCTTTGATAGAGCGTAGTTTAGATGCTGCTGCCAATGAGGACAAGGCCCGGTGCTTTGCGCCCGATTGGGCCTAAGCGTCCAGCGGGGGTTGTCCGACCTGCCAAGACCTCTCCTATCAGGAGAGGTGGCATCGCGTCAGCGATGACGGAGAGGTTAAATCACCTGAAACAGGAAGAACTTCAGGTAGTTCGTCTCCGGGACGCCCCACAGGATGGGGTGGTCAGGGGCCTGCTGGCGGACCTCGATCTGACGCAGCTGACGGTGCGCGTCCTTTGCGGCAGCGTGCAGCATCTTGATGAACAGCTCTTCCGTGGCAAAGTGCGAGCAGCTGGCCGTTGCCAGATAGCCGCCGCGGGGCAGCAGCTTCATGGCGCGGTAGTTGATCTCTTTGTAGCCGCGCATGGCGTTCTCGACGGTGCGGCGGGCTTTGGTGAAGGCCGGCGGGTCGAGGATGATGAAATCATAGGGGTGGCCCTCTTTTTCCAGCCGGGGCAGAAGCTCAAAGGTGTCCTCGCAGAGGAAGTCCATGTTGGTCAGACCGTTCCGCTCGGCGTTGCGCTGGGCCATGGCGATGGCGTCTGCGCTGATGTCGGCGGCGGTGACGCGGGCGGCCCCGCCCTTGGCGGCATTCAGTGCAAAGCTGCCGGTGTGGGTGAAGCAGTCCAGCACGGTGTGCCCTGCGGCGATGCGGGCCACAGCGCGGCGGTTGTATTTCTGGTCGAGGAAGAAGCCGGTCTTTTGACCGTTCTCGAAATCGACGTGGTAGAACACGCCGTTCTCACAGATCTCGGTCTGGGTGGATGCCGGATGCGTCTCGCCCGGAAGTTCGAACCAGCCCTTGTTCTGCGCAAGGCCCTCTTTGGCGCGGAGAGCTTCGTCGTTCCGCTCATAGATGCCGTCGATGGTCTGGCCGTCTGCCCGCAGGACCTCGGCC
Organism: uncultured Faecalibacterium sp.; assembly: GCA_900551435.1. Lineage (GTDB taxonomy): Bacteria > Bacillota > Clostridia > Oscillospirales > Ruminococcaceae > Faecalibacterium. The sequence goes on along the minus strand of URVW01000025.1, from coordinate 22,380 downwards.
AGCAGCGGGAAGAGGATCGGCTTGAGTTTTTCCATGCCGACGCTGAGGGTCTGGGTGACCAGAATGTTGTTGAAGCGGTCCACGGTCAGGCCCGGGAACTGGTCGGCTTCGCCGAAGATCACGCGGCACGCCGACAGATCGTCCGGCTCGAGGACGGTCTTGCGGTAGCTCCACGCATACTCGACCCGGCGGCGCCAGAAGTTGACGTCAAAGGTGTCGTTGGCGTTGCGGGAAATGAGCCGGACCCGAATCTTGCTCTTGAGCGAGAGGAAGCCCGTGCCAAGGTAGGAACCCTTGGTGCTGACGACGTCAACGAGGGTCCCGTTTTCGGGTTCCTCGGCCGGGGCTTCGAGGATGTCGTTCTCATACACCCATGGATGGCCGCCCACCAGAAGCCCTTCGGCGTGTTTGTTGACTTTGTAGACAGGATAACTGCGGTTTGTTTTCATGAAAACTCCTTTAAGATAGAACGCCCGTGTGCGGGCCGCATCTCTGGGAACTTGCTCGGCCCCCTCGTGCGGCAGAGATCGCCGCGGGATTGGTTTCAAATCCCCTTTATAATAGCATAAAAACGTGTTAGAATAAACAGGAAATCCAACAGAAATGAGGTCGTACAGATGGAAATCGAACGCAAATGGATGGTGAACGGCTGGCCGGAAGGGAGCGGCTTTCCGGAACTGCCGCTGAAAGAGGAATTTGCCATGCGGCAGGGATATATCAGCGTGCACCCCACGGTCCGCATCCGCGAGGAAGCGCTCAAGGGCGGCAAGACGGACTATATCCTCTGCTTCAAGTCCGGCGGCGGGCTGGCTCGGGAGGAGATCGAACGCTCCATCGACAAAGAACTGTTCGACGAGCTGGAACAGAAGATCGTCGGCAAACCGCTCATCGAAAAAGTCCGCCGCAGCTATCTTCTGCCGGATGGGCTGGTGCTGGAAGTCAACCATGTGGATGCGGGCCAGCCGACCGAGTTCTGGTACGCCGAGGTGGAATACCGTTCGGTGGAACAGGCCCGCGCGTGGGACCCCAGCTCCTGCGGTTTGGCGGAGTATCTGAACGACGATGTGACCGACCAGCCGGGACAGAGTATGGGCGAATATTGGAACCAGACTCGCATGGCATAAAAAGGGACCCGCTTCTTTCAAATGAAGCGGGTCCTTTTGGTTACTTCTTGTGGTACTTGCGGTCCTCTTCCTCGTAGGCGGGTTCGCAGGTGAGGTACATGCCGAGTTTCTTCACGGTGTCGGTGTCCACGCTGGACAGGATGACCGTGGAGTGCATGTCACAGCCCTTGAGGTTGGACAGCTGGCGCAGAGCGGCGGCAGCTGTGGGATTCTCGGCCGCAGAGCTGGACAGCGCGATGAGAATCTCGTCGGTGTGCAGACGGGGATTCTTGCTGCCAAGATAGTTGGTCTTGAGGGTCTGGATCGGCTCGATGGCGCGGGCAGACACGAGGTCCGTCTCCTGATCGATGCCGGCCAGCTTCTTGAGGGCGTTCAGCAGGGCAGAAGAGGCGGCGCCCAGCAGGGGGCCGGTCTTGCCGGTGACGACCGTGCCGTCCGGCAGCTCGATGGCGGCAGCGGGTGCGCCGCCGGTCCGCTCGGAAACGGCATGGGCGGACTGCTCGACCGGGCGGCTGCCCAGCGTCAGACCGGCCTGATTCATCAGCAGCTCCAGTTTGTAGACTTCGCTCTGGACCTGTGCGCCGTTCTTCAGGTCGCACAGCGCCTTGAAGTGGCGGCGGATGATCTCGTTGCGGGAAGCTTCGCAGCAGACGGCATCGTCCACGATGCAGTTGCCCGCCATGTTGACGCCCATATCGGTGGGGGAGTGGTAGGGGCTTTTGCCCGCGATCAGCTCAAACATCGCGTTGACCACGGGGAAGATCTCGATGTCGCGGTTGTAGTTGACCGCCGTTTTGCCGTAGGCTTCCAGATGGAAGGGGTCGATCATGTTCACGTCGTTCAGGTCTGCGGTCGCGGCCTCGTAAGCGAGGTTGACGGGATGCTTGAGGGGGATGTTCCAGATGGGGAACGTCTCAAACTTGGCATAGCCGGCCTTGACGCCGCGCTTGTACTCGTGGTACAGCTGGGACAGGCAGGTGGCCATTTTTCCGCTGCCGGGGCCGGGGGCCGTGATGACCACCAGCGGGCGCTCCGTCTCGATGTAGTCGTTGCGGCCGTAACCCTCGTCGCTGACGATGCGGGAAACATCGTTGGGATAGCCCGGAATCTTGTAGTGGCGGAACGTCCGGATGCCCAGCGTGTTCAGCCGCTTTTCAAAGGCTTCCACTTCGGGGGCGGCGGTGTACATGGTCAGGCAGACGCTGCCCACGAACAGGCCGCGCTCCTGAAAGGCGTCGATGAGGCGTAGAACATCGAGGTCGTAGGTGATACCGTAGTCGCCGCGCACCTTGTTGCTGACGATGTCCTCTGCGCTGATGACGATGACGATCTCGGCCTGATCCTTCAGCTGCAGCAGCATTTGCAGCTTGGAGTCCGGCTGGAAACCGGGCAGCACGCGGGAGGCGTGGTAGTCATCGAACAGCTTTCCGCCGAATTCCAGATACAGCTTGTTGTCGAACTGCGCGATCCGCTCGCGGATGTGCTCCGACTGCATCTGAAGGTATTTGTCGTTGTCAAATCCTTTTTTCATTGGTTGCTCCTCTTCCTGATCTCAAATCCCGCGCGGACTGTCACACCGGCAAGCCCGCTGCGGGCGTTTTACACAATAAAATCAGTATACCATATCAAACCGGCCAACGCAATGAAAAATCCTTGCCAAACGGGCAGAGTACGCAAATTTCACCGGGCAGATGCCGAAGGAAGCTCATCTCCGGTAGGATGCAGGACCGCGATGAAGAAATTCCTGAACGATTTGGACTGCCGAAACTAAAACAGCTCCCGCATCTGCCATAGGAGGGCAGCAAATGCGGGAGCTGTTGTTCCAGAATCTTACAGCGTCAGCTGCAAGGCATTCAGGGAGGTAGTGTTGGCGTCGAACAGGCCGTTCAGGGGGCCGTCCTTTTGGCCGGTGGTCATGATCTGCGCGACATTGCGGGAGACGGACGCCACCGCGTTCTGCTGACGCTCGGAGCAGCGGATAAGGGCGCAGCCGTCGAACTGGCAGCGCTTGGCGATGTCATCCGGCAGAAGCGCTTCATCGAGGGTGACACAGGCACAGTCAATGCAGGCGATGCCTTCCGGATGGTCCGTGAGAAAGTCGTTCGTGAGCTTGAGCAGGGGCAGACCGTGGAGCAGATGGCCGGACAGAATGCGCAGGTCGTCGAATGCCGCATCCGGGATGGCGTAGAACGCCTCTTCCAGCGCAGCGGGCAGAGTGACCGTGCCGGAGACGTGGAAAAATTCCAGCTTGCGCAGAGCGTCGGCGCAGTCGTCGGAGAAGGTCACGTCGCCCAGAACGTACAGGCGGGAGCCATACGAGCGGCTGGAAGCGGCGGTCAGGTCGAGGTCATCGTCCACCACGGCGGTCCCGTCCGGCAGGATGACCAGCTCGGTATCGTCCGAGAAGAGCTGGGCCAGCGGTTCGGCCAGCGATTCGCTCAAAAGGGCTTTCGGCGCGGTGAACCGGCAGCCCTTGGCCGTGAGGGCGGCGGCGTCCAGTTTCGGGTCCACGGCCACGAACATCCGCTCCGTCCAATAAAGGCAGTTCTTTGCCCGCAGCAGGAAGGTCCGGTCCAGCTTGACCGAACGGCCGCTCAGCACCACGGCCTCGTCGGGGTAGGTGACCAGCTTGCCGTTGATGGTGGCGACTTCGTGGAAGAGGGACGCCAGCGACTGCGGGCAGTAGGCTTTGCCGTTGAGCACGATGGCTTCGTACTGGCGCAGGGTGTCGGCAGCATCGGCGGTCAGGGTGACTTTGCCGTTGACTACGAGCACCTGACGGTTCTCGGACTTGTCGGCGGCGGTGAGGGTGGTCTTGCCGTTGACGACCGTTGCACGGACGTCGTCCGGGACGTTCCGGCTCAGAACGGTGTTCAATTTGACGTTGTAGCGGTTCAAAAGGGCCTGTGCGGCGGGGCTGGTCAGGGTGACGGTGGCGTTCAGCGTGATGTTCTCATAAGAAGAGAGCGTCTCTTCGGTCAGGTGGCGCAGGTCGAGGACAAGGGCGTCGGCATTCAGATTCTTTTTCATGGTTCATTCCTCCGAAAGTTTGGTTTTGAGCTGATGGCGGATCCGGGAAAGGCGGCTGCGAATGGTTCCGGGCGGGAGCTGAAGCAGGGTGCTCAGCTCGGCGGCATTGTAGCCTTCGTCATAGCGCAGGGTGAACAGCAGACGGTCCAGTTCTGGCAGTTGGGCCAGCACTGTGCCCAATTCCACCGACCCAAGGGCGGCTTCGGCGGTGGTGTCTGGCACGTCTCCGTCATCGTCCGGGGGCTGCAGGGCCGAGAGAAGCTGTTTTTCTTTTGCGGCACGACGAATCTGGTCGCAGTAGAGGTTCCGGGCGGCGGCGAACAGCCACGCCTTGCATTGCTGTTCGTTGAAGGTATCCAGAAGCGGGCGGTTCTGCAATGCGCGCAGGAAAACTTCCTGCGTCAGGTCCTCGGCGCGGGCTTCGTCCCGGCAGAGTTTATAGCAGAAATGCTCGAGCTTGTCCCAGAATACCGCATAGAGCTGTTCCCACATGGGCGTTCCTCCTTTCTCCGTGGCGGTGTTCTGCCTGTAAGACGAACGGCAGCGGCCAAGTGTTCGGCGAAAAATAAAAAATCTCTCCGTCAGGCCCGGAGGGAGCGGGACGGAGAGATTGATCTGTAAAAATCAGCGGTTTTCGAATTCTTTGATGTCTTCCTTCAGCTCTTCGATGTCCTCTTTGATGAACATCAGGCAGAAGCTGACTGCCAGCAGGAGGCAGGAGAACCAGATAGCCTTGGCCCCGCAGAAGTTCAGCGCCACGCTGCCCAAGCCGGCGCCCAGCGCGAACAGGAAGATGATGGCGAAATAGTGGAACGCCTTGTCTTTGGCGTTTTTGTTGCCGGCCACCAGCCAGCTGCACAGCGAATCCATCCCGCTGCGCAGGTTGCCGATGCACATGGTGCTGGCGAAGGCGTAGCCGTTCACCTTGCGGAAGGCTTGGACCTGCATCGCACAGGCGAACGAGACGAGCGCGTTGGCGACGAGGTTCCATTCCTGTGGGAAGAAGCCGACCGCAAACAGCATCACGATCTCACAGAGGACGACCAGCTGACGCCAGTGGAGCCGCTGCATCTGCTGGAACTTCTGGCGCAGAAGCTCTGCCACGAACACGCCCAGCGCAAAAAAGCAGAGCGGTACGAGATAGTGCAAGGCTTCGGCCCACTTTCCGGCAAACAAGTTCACGCTGCACAGCACGATGTTGCCCGTCTGCGCGTTGGCGAACACTTTTCCCCGGAAAAGATAGGTGTAGACATCCTGCAAGCCGCCGGAGATCGACAGGAACATAGCAGTGCAGAACGCTTCGGACATCTGCCCCTTGCGGGACAGTCTAGGATGGATGGACACGAAAATTCCTCCTCATTGCAAGTTCCTGTTTACTATAACGCATTTTGTCGGATTTGTCAAAATCTGAAGATGTTTTTTGGACAGGATGACTATGTGAATCGGATATGCCTGCCCGTTTTTTGCAATGCAGGGCGGGATGTGGTACAATAAATATAATTTTGGAATCAAAGGAGAGATTCTCATGCCGAACATCGTCGAGATCACGGACCTTCAAGCGCCGGAGCTGGACCCCTATGCCCGCCTGACGCAGAATCAGCTGCGCAATCGGCTGGAGCCGGAAAAAGGCATTTTTATCGCAGAAAGCCCCAAAGTCATCTCCCGGGCGCTGGATGCAGGGTATCAGCCGCTCTCGCTGCTGATGGAACGCAAGCAGATCACGGGTCCGGCGGCGGAGATCTTGACCCGCTGCGGCGATGCGCCGGTCTACACGGCCGACCGGGAGGTGCTGGCCTCGCTGACCGGCTTTGAACTGACCCGCGGCGTGCTGTGCGCGTTCCGGCGTCCGGCTCCCCGCAGCGTTGAGGAGCTGTGCCGGAATGCCCGCCGGGTGGCGGTGCTGGAAGGCATCGTGGATTCTACCAATGTGGGCGCCATCTTCCGCAGCGCGGCGGCGCTGAATATGGATGCCGTGCTCATCAACCCTTCCTGCTGTGACCCGCTGTGCCGCCGTGCGGTGCGGGTGAGCATGGGCACGGTGTTTCAGGTCCCTTGGGCGCAGATCGGCGAAACTCCGGCGGATTGGCCCGAAAAGGGGATGGCGCAGCTCCATGCGCTGGGCTTCAAGACTGCGGCCATGGCGCTGAGCGACCGCTCGGTGAGCATCGACGACGAAGCCCTTGCCGCCGAACCGAAGCTGGCCATCGTGTTGGGGACCGAGGGCGACGGGCTGGCGCATTCAACCATCGCGGCCTGTGATTACACGGTCAAGATCCCGATGTCCCACGGGGTCGATTCGCTGAACGTTGCGGCGGCAAGCGCCGTGGCGTTCTGGCAGCTGGGGAAACCTCTCAGTCACCTTCGGTGACAGCTCCCCTAAGTAGGGGAGCCATTGGCATGTCGGTTTTGGTCCTGCTGGATGAATTGAGTTTCTCGAAACCTAAAACGGAAGTGCTCCGCTATCAAGACAAACAACATCTATACTACGCTCTAACCAAGGGCATTCGTATAGATGCTGTGCACCGAGACAGCGGAGCACTATTATTTATGCTATCGATAACTTTAGGCGTCCAGCAGGGGTTGCCCGACCTGCCAAGGCCTCTCCTATCAGGAGAGGTGGCATCGCGTCAGCGATGACGGAGAGGTTCGTTTCGGCAACAGCGCTTTGCCTGAGAGGGTCACCGCAGATATTTTCCCGTGATGCTCTCCGGGTTTTGTGCCACTTCGGCGGGGGTCCCGGCGGCAACGATGCGGCCGCCGGCTTCTCCGCCGCCGGGTCCCATATCGATGAGATAATCGGCGTTACGGATCACGTCGAGGTCGTGCTCGATGACCACGACCGTTGCGCCGCTGTCGATGAGCCGCTGGAACACCTGTAACAAGGTCTGGACGTCCAGCGGATGCAGACCGATGGTGGGTTCGTCAAAAACGAACACGGTGTCGGACTGGCCGCGCCCCATCTCGCTGGCCAGCTTGAGCCGCTGGGCCTCGCCGCCCGAAAGGCTGGGCGTTGCTTCGCCAAGGGTCAGATAGCCCAAGCCCAAGTCGGAAAGGGTCTGTAACCGGCTGGCGACCAGTTTCAGGTCCGAACAGGCGAAAAGCGCTTCGTCCACGCTCATCTCCATCAGGCGGGGCAGACTTTCGCCGGTCGTGCCGTCTTTCCGGACCCGGAAGAGCGACGCGGCATCTTTCTGGTAGCGGGAACCGCCGCAGTCCGGGCAGGTGACCTCGACATCTGGCAGGAACTGGATGTCCAAGCTGATCGTGCCCGTGCCGTCGCAGGTGGGACAGCGCAGACGGCCGGTGTTATAGGAAAAGTCACCGGCCTTGTAGCCTTTTTCCTTACTGGCCGGGGTGCGGGCAAAAATTTTGCGCAGTTCGTCGTGAACGTTCGCGTAGGTGGCGACGGTGGAGCGCACATTGATGCCGATGGGCGTGGCGTCGATGAGCTTGACCTGCCGGATGCCCGGAGCGTCGATGGCTTCGATGTGGGCGGGCAGAGCCGTGCCGGAGATGGATGCATTCAGCGCCGGAATGAGACTTTCCAGCACCATGGTGGTCTTGCCGGAACCCGAAACGCCGGTCACAACGGTCAGCCGCCCCTTGGGCAGAACAACGTGCAGGGGCTTGACGGTGTGCAGGGTGCGGGTGTCCAGCGTGATGGCCCCTTCCGCGAACAGCTCGGCGGCGGGAGTGACGGGCCGCACTTCCATCCGGTGGAGCGAGCGCAGGAACGGCCCGATCTTGGAAGCGCCGTTCTCGATGATCTGTGGGACCGTCCCCTGCGCGAGGATGGCCCCGCCGTTTTCGCCCGCACCGGGTCCCATCTCGATGAGCCAGTCGGAATCCTTCAAAATTTCAGTGTCGTGGTCCACCAGCACGATGGAGTTTCCGTCCGCGATGAGGTCCCGCATCACGCCGCGCAGACCCTCGATGTTGGAGGGATGCAGTCCGATGGACGGCTCGTCCAGCACATAGAGAACGCCGGTCGTGCGGTTGCGGACGCTTCGGGCCAGCTGGACCCGCTGGCGCTCGCCGGTGGAAAGGGTGGCAGCTTCGCGGTCCAGCGAGAGGTAGCCCAAGCCGAGGTCCATCAGGCGGGCGGCGGTGGCGTGGAAGGACTCGCAGATGCTCTCGGCCATGGGGCGCATCTCCTCGGGAAGGGACGCCGGAACGCCCTTGACCCACTCCACCAGCTCCACCAGTGTCATCCGACAGGCTTCGTCCAGCCCGATGCCCCGCAGTCTGGGCGCGCGGGCCGCCGCCGACAGCCGCGAGCCGCCGCAGTCCGGGCAGGGTCCCTGCTTCAGGAACTTTTCCACCCGCTTCATGCCCTTTTCGTCGGTGACTTTGGCCAAGGCGTTCTCGACGGTGTAGGTGGCATTGAAATAGGTGAAATCCAGCTCTCCGGCGGCTCCGGTCTTTTGGTTCTGATAGAGCAGATGCACCTTTTTGGCGGGGCCGTGGAACACCATCTCGCGCTCTTCGGGGGTCAGCTCGCGGAACGGAACATTCGTGCGCACGCCCATTTTTTCGGCGATCTCCTTCATCAGCGACCACATCAAAGTCTGCCACGGCAGGACCGCGCCTTCGTTGATGGAAAGCGATTCGTCCGGGACGAGAGTCGATTCATCCACGACTCGGACGATGCCGGTCCCGTCACAGCGGGGACAGGCCCCGGTGCTGTTGAACGAAAATTCCTCTGCCGAAAGCGGCGTGACTGCCGCCCCGCACACCGGGCAGATGAGCGGCTGCTCCGCCGCGATGCAGAGGGAAGGCGGGACCATGTGCCCGTTGGGGCAGGGATAGCAGGACAGGCGGGAGAACATCAGCCGTAGAGAGTTCAGCAGTTCGGTCATCGTGCCGAAGGTGCTGCGGATGCCGGGGACTCCGGGCCGCTGATGGAGCGCCAGCGCCGCCGGGACGTAGCGGATCTCATCGACCTGCGCCTTTTCGGCCTGTGTCATCCGCCGCCGTGTGTAGGTGGAAAGCGCTTCCAGATAGCGGCGGGAGCCTTCGGCGTAGAGGACGCCCAGCGCCAGCGAGGATTTGCCGGAGCCGGAAACGCCCGCGATGCCGACGATCTGATGAAGCGGAACATCAACGTCGATGTTCTTCAGGTTGTGGACCCGCGCGCCCCGCACCCGGATGGCGGAGGGGATGGCAGTCTTGGGTTCGTTCATAGGGGCCTCCTTAAAAGGACCCTCCCCGGACCTGCAGAACAGGGCGGAGAGGGTCGTTCGTCAGAATGAAAAAGGTCAGCCGATGCTGGAACGCCGGGAGTACAGTTCGCGGATGGTCTCCAGCGCTTGGGGCGCGATGGGCGTCGGAACGGCGGCGGGGCGGCTGAGATAGAAGCCCTGCAGCAGGTCCACGCCAAGGTCGATGACCTTGCGCAGTTCGGCGTCGTTCTCGATGCCCTCCGCAATGAGCTTCATGCTGCGGGCATGGGCATAGGCCACGATGTTGGAAACGATCTGCTGTTTGTCGCGGTCGGTGTCGATGCCGCGGATAATGGAGATATCGATCTTGATGTACCGGGGCGACAGTTCCAGCAGATTGATCTCGTTGCTGTAGCCGCTGCCGTAATCGTCCAGCGCAAACGCGCCCGAAAAGCCCGGGACGTTCCGCTTCCGCTCCAGACATTCATGGTCCAGCTCTTCCTGTTCGGTGATCTCCACCACCAGCTGCTTGAGCAGTTCGGGATAGCGGCGGACATATTCGGCGCTGTCGGCGTCGGTCACGCTGATGTTCGCGATGGAGTTGAGGAAGAGCAGAGCGTCTTTCCGGATCAGATGTTTTTGCTGCAGCTGCGTGAAACATTCGCTGGATTTGAACACGGTCAGGCGCTCGATGTCATACAGACGGTCCAGCTCGTGGGCCAGCGTCATGACCTGCGAAGGCGAGTGGAGCGTGGGCATATTGACCCGCATCAGGGCTTCGTAGGCGGTGATCTGGCCGTTCTGGGCCGAGAAGATGGGCTGGAAGTAATAGGTGACCAGCTCTTCCTTGAGCATCGTCTCAAAGTCACGCTGGGTCTGGGCGGCATACTCCTCGCGGTGATACATGCCGATGTCGAAATCGCTCATACGGCCCTTGTGGGACTGCTTGACCTGATACATCGCGAAGTCGGCGTATTTCTTCAGGGTCTTGAGGTCGCGGCCGTCTTCCGGATACCACGCAACACCGCCCGAAATGCTGATGTTCAGGGTCCGTCCGTTGGGCAGCGTGGTGCGGCTGGCGTGCAGCGCTTGGTTGAGGTGGTTCAGATGGACACGGATCTCCTCCTGCGATCGATAGCCGTAGAATAGCAGCAAAAATTCGTCGCCGGACAGGCGGGAGCAGATGGTCCCGACGGGGGTATTGGCCGTGAAGCACTGGCCGGTCTGGCGGATGTACTGGTCGCCCCAGTCGTGGCCGTAGGTGTCGTTGATGCGCTTGAGGTTGTCGAGGTCCATCATCAGCAGGGCCGCACAGCCCAGCTTTTCCGGCTGGGCAAACAGCTCGTTGCAGACGCGGTTGAACGCCTGACGGCTGTACAGCCCGGTCAGCATATCGTAGTCGCGCTCGTGCTCGATGCGCTGTTGTTCCAGCATGGGGGAGGTGCAGTCCTCGAGCATACCGACTTCCGAAGGCGTTTCCGACGCGATATGGGTCACGCGGAGAATGATGTACTGGGTGCTGCCGTCGCTCTGCGGGATGGCAAAGATGCGGCTCCGGTTTGGCGTGGTGCGGTAAAGGTGCGTCTTTTCCAGCTGGGCGATCTGGGCGCGGAAGCTTTCCGGCGTCAGATCAGCGGGCTTTTTCAGGCCCAGCATCGGGAAGAAATTGTCGGTGGTATACAGGATATCGCCGCGCAGTTCGTAACCGGCCAGCTCGACACTGGCCATCTCCATGATGCGCAGGAAGCGGGTGGACGAGGCCAGCACATCGGTGCTGAGCTGGGTGATGGCCGACGCAAATTGATCGACCTCGGCGATGCCGGTCTTGGAAAGGTGGGGCAGGGTGTCGGCCTGTGCCTGAGCGGCTTCCACCTCAGCGGAAAGCTGGGTGACCGGCTTCGACATCCGCTCACTGATGAGCCAGCTGGCGGAAAAGCCGACGATAAGGGTCAGCAGCACGGTCAAAAAGAGCAGCTGCTGGACCCGCTGGGAGAACGCGAAAAGATGGGAGGTGGGCACAACGCCCACCAGACACCACTGTTCGTTCGAGAAGGGGGCGTTCCGGCTGTAAAGCTCCAAGGAGACGATGGACGAGATGTAGGCGGAGCCGGCTTGGGACATGCGGTAGCATTTATCCTTGCGGTTGAACTGCAGCGGCGAGGAAAGGCTGCTCAAAGCGGACGTCTGCGTGCTGGAAAGTATCGGTGTGAGAGACAGTTTGTCGATGTTAGACGATGCATCGTCCGAAAATGCAAGAAAATAACTGCCGCTGTTGTCCGACTGAAGCTCTCCGTAGGGGAGCCGGTCGGTGAGATAGCTCGTCAAAATTTCAACGCCGATGACGCCGTAGACCGTCCCGTCCGGCAGGATGAGCGGCTGGCTGTAGGCGATGGCGGGCCGGGTGTCGCCGGTCAGAATGTAGGAACTTGTGGTCCAGTAGCCGTAAGCCGCTGCGTCGAGCTTGACTTCGTCCTGATAGGCCGCCTGAAATGGCGGATACAACAGGCTGCCCTTGCCCAGCGCCCGGTAGGCGATGGCGGGTTTCCAGCTTTTATCGGTGTAGATACTCTGGCCCTGAACGAGCTGGGCGGGGGCGCGCTCGAACATCAGGTCCGAGTTGTTGTCCGAGGGCGGGGCGTCCGGGTCAAGGTCGCGCAGGTAGACCACGGGCATCCGCTCGCCGGTCTGGCGCTGGTCCAGATCGTGGGTGTTCAGGACCAGAAAAATACCGGTGACGGGCCGGGAGCGCAGGGTCGAGATCAGCCTGGGCGTGGCCGCTTTCAGAAGCGGGAGCGCGGCTTCGCTGCCGCTGTCCAGCGTGTCCAAGGAGATCGTGCCATCGGCTAAAAGCTCTTCGGTCAGAGTGTTGATGCGGGTGGAAAGGCTGCTCAGTTCCTGCGCCTCAAGGAGCTGGGACTGAATGTAGCCGCCTCGGGTCTCGACCTGCATGGCGAGAATGTCCTCGGCGTTTTGATCCAGCTGAGGGCCGACCCGCATGAGGTAGATCGAGGCCACCAGCAACAGCACTTCGATCAGCAGGACCACCAGCATGGAACTGAAGATCGTGCCGAAGATGGATTTTTCGGAGGAACTCTCCGGCTTTTTGTGCGAAAGAGAAACCTGCATGGGGACCGGATGCTCCTTTCTAAAAACTGCGAATTTGCGATAAAACAGATCATCCTGCAAAGGATTCCAGTGCGGCACGGGTCGTCTCGTACCACTGGTCAAAATAGTCGTCGGTCAAAAATTCCGCTTCAGCTTCCTCGGGGGTCTGGCCGGCGGCGATCCGCTCTTCGACCGTGGCGCGGTCTGCGGCGGCAAGGTCCGACATGGCGTACTGCAGTTTGTTGCGGGCCGCAGAGCCATCCGGGAAGGCATGGGTCGTGTAAACGCCGTCGTTCTCCACAGCGTCAAAAGAAAGTTCCAGCACACGGGTGATGATGGGCGTCAGGGACAGGCCGGTGCTCTCGATGGCATCCATGCTGGACGCCTCATGCGTCACGGGCAGATAGCCGGAATTGACCGAGAAGGAGATGTTGTTTCCGGGCTGGGTGAACCACTTCAGGAACTCCACGCTGGCCTTGATCTGATCCTCCGTGCCCTTGGTCACGACCATGCCCGCACCCTGCTGGGCGGCGATGGGCTTGCAGCCCGCAAAGCTGGGGCAGGGCAGAACGGTCGGCTCGATCTCGTGGCTCTCGGTGTCGCTGGTCAGGACCTGCGTGGGGAAGAAGGTGGAACTGGACGAAGAACCAACGTAGGAGAGCAGGTTTCCGGTCTTGACGTCATCGCTGCGGAAGCGTCCGCTGGCCCCGAACCAGCCCTTGACGAACGGGACATAGTAGTTGTCCCACAGTTTACGGATCACGTCCTTGTCGAAGTTCAGGGTCATCACGCCGTTCTCGGCGTCGAAGATGGTCACGCCCAGCTCCTGTGCGCCGCAGAGCAGGTAGTTGGCCAGCGCGTCGCGGCCAAAGAAAGCTTTGCCATCGTTGGGCGTCTCGGTCTGGGCGTCGGTCCACTCATAGTATTTGCGGGAGACTTCCACCAGACCCTCCACGGTGGAAAGGTCCTCGTAGGTCACGCCGGTGGCGGCGGCGAACGGCTCCCAGTCCGTTTCGTTCAGATAGAACAGCTCGGTGGATTTTGCAACGGGGAACACTTTCAGCTCGCCGTTGTTCATCAGGTCGCCTTCCGCAAGGAAGCCCTCCACATAGGCCGCTTTTTCGCTCTCGGTCAGATAGGGGGCAAGGTCCACGACGTCGCCCAGCTGGTCGAGCGAATAGGCCATATCGGCATAGCCGGAGAAGATGTTGGGCATGGCTTCTGCACCGACCTCGCCCTTGGCGGAGGACAGGACAGCGGCTTCCAAGTCAGAGACGCTGCCCTGATTGGAGCTTTCGACCACGATGTTCTTTTCCTTGCCGACGGTGGCGTTGAACTGAGCTACCAGATCGTTGAAGCTGCTCAGCTGGTCGCCGCTGTAGTAGGTCCAGACCGTGATGGTGGTGGGCATTTTTTGTGCGCCGCCGCAGCCGACACAGCCCAGAAGCAGGGCAAGGCTCAAAACGATGCTGACGAGCGCGGAAAGCCGCTTTCTCATGAATGATGTTCCTCCTCAAGACTGCAAAAAAGAGCCACAGGGGCTTGTCCCCAATGGCTCCATTGCACACTTAATCAAGGCTCTGGATGGCCTCGATGGTTTTCTGATATTCTTCCTTTACAAGGGCATACTGCTCCGCAGCGCCGTCAAATGTCCCCGCACGGAGGATCTCCGTCAGGGCGACTGCAGAGGGGCTGAGGTTGTCAAAACCGAGGTTCAGGCAGACGCCCTTGAGCGTATGGGCGGCGCGGAACGCTTCTTTGACGTCCTGTGCGGCCATGGCGTCGGTCAGCAGCTGAAAGTTGTCGTCCTGTAAAAACATCTTGACGAACCGTTTGATCATTTCGGGCTTGTAGAGCCGCTTGAGCACGTCCTGATAGTTCGCGCCCATTTTTGCGTAGCATTCTTCCAGCGTCATGGTAAAGTTCTCCCATCCAAAAATCAGTAATAACTAGAACAAGTATATCACTTTTTTTGCCGAAGGGCTACAGTTTGGACAAAAAATAATCAATCGGATGAAAAACTGTTTTTTCTCCGGTTTATTTTGCAATATCCCTTCCATTTGCGCAAAAAAGCGTCTATAATAGGGATATATCGTCAGAAAGAGAGCAAAAAGATCGCTTCTTTTTGGCTAGATGGTACAGAAAGGCACAGGGAACGGCAAGATGAAAACGATGCAAGAGGTTCAGGCGACGGTCAACGATTTGAAGGAGCTGTACGCCGACGTGCGGCTGCTGGATGCGGAAGCGATCGCACGGATCGAAGATGGAGCGCGCTCGAACCCGAACGGCGAGGACCTGTGCTACGCATGCCGCCACAAAAGCCGCCATTGCCGCCACTGTGCTGTGAAAAGCGCCTACGAGAACCGCGACCAGCGCACCAAGCTGGAATATTTTTCGCCGGACATCGTGCAGGTGACCGCGCAGTATCTGGAAGTGGACGGCAAGCCCTATGTGATGGAACTTTTGCAGCGGATGCACAGCGATACCATTATCGACCCGGACGACAGCGAAGCGCTGTTCAGCGCCATTTCGGGCTATAACACCAAGCTCTATCACGACGCCCTGACCGATGCGTACAACCGCCGCTATTATGAAGAGATCGTGCGGGGGATGAAAGGCCCGGTGGGCGTGGCCCTGCTCGATCTGGACGATTTCAAGGTCTATAATGATACCTATGGCCACCATGCCGGAGATGTCGCGCTGAAAACCGCGGCGAATGTCGTGCGGGGCTGCATCCGGCAGACCGATGCGCTCATCCGGTTCGGCGGCGATGAATTTCTGCTCATCCTTCCGGGCATCCCGGAGGATTATTTCAAGATCAAGCTGGAGAATATCCGCGAAAAGCTCCATGAATCCATCGTTCCGGGGTACAGCCATATGCGGCTTTCGGCCAGCGTGGGCGGCGTCATCCAGACGGCGTCGGAGGAGATGGACGCTGTGGTGCGCCATGCCGACCGGCTGATGTATCAGGCAAAGACCCAGAAAAACAGCGTCATCGTCGTCGGAGAAGAGGATCACCCGGCCTACGAAAAGGGAAGCACCGAGCAGAAACAGCAGATTTTAATTGTGGACGACTCGGAGATGAACCGGGCCATTCTGACGGAGATCCTAAACGCAGATTACCGCATCCTCGAAGCATGCGACGGCGAAGAGTGCTTGGAAAAGCTGCATCAGCACGCCGGAGATATCGCGCTGGTCCTGCTGGACCTCGTGATGCCCAAGATGGACGGCTTTGAGGTGCTGGACTATATGAACCGGAATCACACCATCGAGGACCTGCCGGTGGTCATGATCTCGAGCGAGGATTCCGAAGCGTCGATCCGCCGCGCCTACGAGATGGGCGTGTCGGACTATGTGTCCCGCCCGTTCGATTCGCGGGTCGTTTACCGGCGGGTGGTCAACACCCTCAAGCTCTACGCCAAGCAGCGGCGTCTGATCACCCTGCTGTCCGAACAGATCCGGGAGCGGGAAAAGAACACTTCGATGCTGGTCGGCGTGCTGAGCCAGATCGTCGAGTTCCGCAATGGCGAGAGCGGACTGCATGTCCAGCACATCCAGCGCCTCAGCGAACGGGTACTGGAAAAGCTGCTCGAGCGCCCGAATCTCTATCATATCACGGCGGAACTGCAGGACAATATCCCGCTGGCGTCGGCCCTGCATGATATCGGCAAAATTGCCATCGACGAAAAGATCCTGAACAAGCCCGGGCGTCTGACGCCGGAAGAGTTTGAGATCGTGAAAGAACATACCGTCATCGGTTCGGATATGCTGCGGAAGCTGGAAAACTTCAACACCGAACCGCTGCTGCAGACCGCCTACAGCATTGCCCGCTGGCATCATGAGCGCTGGGATGGCTGCGGCTATCCGGACGGCTTGAAAGAGAACGAAATTCCCATCGAAGCGCAGATCGTCTCGCTGGCGGATGTCTACGATGCCCTGACCAGTGAGCGCTGCTACAAGCGGGCCTATTCGCACAAACAGGCCGTCCAGATGATCCTGAACGGCGAGTGCGGCGCATTCAACCCCATTCTGCTGGAATGCTTTGTGGAGATCGAGGATGACCTCGAACGGGACCTGAACGAAGAACGCAGACTGCGTGCATAAACAAATCAAAAAGGGAGCTGCCAGATGGCAGCTCCCTTTTTGATTGCGAAGAATTATGCGTCGGTGCGGTCTTTCTTGAGGAGACTCAGGATGATGGCGCCGACGATGCTGCCAGCGGCCAGAGCCACGACATACATCACAGCGTGGTCCACGACCGGGAACACGAAGATGCCGCCGTGCGGGGCACGCAGGGCACAGCCGAAGGTCATGGACAGCGCACCGGCCAGCGCCGCGCCGATGACGCAGCTGGGAAGGACGCGGATGGGGTCTGCGGCGGCGTAAGGGATCGCACCCTCGGTCACGAAGCACAGGCCCATGACGTAGTTCACGATGCCGTTGCGGCGCTCGTCCGGAGTCCACTTTTTGGGGAAGAAGGTGGTGGATAGGGCGATGGCGATGGGCGGGACCATGCCGCCGACCATGACCGCCGCCATGACCTCATAGTTGCCGGAAGCCAGAGCTGCCGTGCCGAACACATACGCAGCCTTGTTGCAGGGGCCGCCCATGTCGATGCTCATCATACCGGCGACGATGGCGCCCAGCAGGACTTTGGATGTGCCGCCCATGGCGTTCAGCCAGTTGGTCATGGCGGTGTTGATCATGCCCATGACCGGGTTGATGCCGCACATGACTGCGCCCACGATGAGGATGCCGCCCAGCGGATAGATGAGCATGGGACGGATGCCGTTCAGGCTGGCGGGGAGCTTTTCGGTGATCTTTTTCAGGAACTCGACCACATAACCGGCCACGAAACCGGCCAGCAGCGCGGCGAGGAAGCCGCCCGAGATGCCGGTGGTCTGCCCGGAAGCGAGGTCTGCGAAGTTCGTGCCGTTCATGGCCAGAACGCCGCCCGCGAAACCGACGGCCAGACCCGGACGGTCCGCGATGGACATGGCGATGAAGCCGGCCAGAATGGGCAGCATGTAGCCAAAGGCCGCGCCGCCGACCGTCTTGAAGAAGGCGGCGATGGGGGTGTTCATGCCGAAGTTGGAGGGGTCGATGGTGTAATCGTCCAGCAGGAAGGCCAGCGCGATCATGATGCCGCCGCCGACCACGAAGGGCAGCATGTGGGAGACGCCGTTCATCAGGTGTTTATAAATGGTGTGAACAGCGCTGTCGGATGCACCCGCTTCCTCGCCGGAAGCGGCCTTTTCCTTGGCGTGGTAGATGGGCGCTTCGCCCCGTGCGATCTTGTTGATGAGTTCTTCAGGCTTGTGGATGCCGTCATCCACGCGGGTGAACAGCACCGGCTTGCCGTCGAAGCGGGCCGTCTCCACGTTCTTGTCGGCGGCCACGATGATGCCGTCACAGGCCGCGATCTCTTCCTTGGTCAGAATGTTCTTTGCGCCGTCGGAACCGTTCGTCTCGACCTTGGTGGGCAGTTCCAGCTTGGCTCCGGCCTTGGTCAGCGCCTCGGCGGCCATGTAAGTGTGTGCGATGCCGTTGGGGCAGGCGGTCACGGCCAGAATGCGGTAGCCGGTCTGGGGGATGGTCTGCTGGGTGAAGCTCTCGTCGCCGAACTGCTCATCCTCCTGCTTGTCGATGGCGGCAAGGAATTCTTCGGGCGTCTTGGCCGCGCGCAGGACCTCCACGAAGTCCTCGTTCATCAGCATCTGCATCATGCGGGCCAGCATATCCACATGCAGACTGCCGTTTTCCGGGGCCGCGATGGCGAACAGAAGATCGGTCTTGCCGTCGTCCTCGGCGTTGTACTGCACCGGCGTCTTGAGCCGCAGAGCCGCCAGACTGGGCCGGGTGACCACGGAAGTCTTGGCGTGGGGCACGGTGATGCCGTTGTCAACGTAGGTGGAACCCTCGTCCTCACGGGCGTAAAGGGCCTTTTTGTAGGCGGCCTTGTCCGTGATGTTGTTATGGGTGGACTGCAGTTCTACCAGCTGGTCGATGATCTCGTCCCGGCTGGAGGCCGCAGCGTCCAGCGCGATGGCATGGACCGAAAATAATGTGGTGATGCGCATAAGGGGTTCTCCTCTCCTTATTTTATTTAGAGCGCCGCAAGCAGCGCTTCAATTTCCTCTCGCTTGGCCAGCCCCAGACTGAACGCCGTTGCGCTGCCGCACGCAGTTCCCAGACGCAGAGCGTCGTCATAGCTGCCGGTCTTGAGATATCCGGCCACGAACCCGGCCACCATGCTGTCGCCCGCGCCCACGCTGTTGACGACCTTGCCCTTCGGCGTGCCGATGCGGTGGACCGTTCCGGCTTCGTCCAGCAGGAGCGCGCCGTCGCCCGCCATGCTGACCAAAACGTTCCGTGCGCCCTTTTCCTGCAGGGTGCGGGCTGCGGCGGTGATCTCCTCATCGCTGGTCAGCTCCCGGCTCACCAACTCGCCCAGCTCGTGGTTGTTGGGCTTGATGAGGAAGGGGTGGAAGGGCAGGACGTTGGCCAGCAGGTCGCGGGTGGCGTCCACGACGGCCCGCACGCCCCGGCCTTCCAGACGGGCCAGCAGTCGCTCATAGGTGTCCTGCGGCATGCTGGACGGGATGCTTCCCGCCAGAATGAGAACGTCATCTTTCTGCAGAGCATCGAGTTTTTCTTCCAGTGCATGGAAGGCGCTTTCCGGGATGGAGGGTCCTGCGCCGTTCAGCTCGGTCTCCTGCGCGGCCTTGATCTTCACATTGATGCGGGTCATGCCGTGGTCGAGGTGGATGAAGTCGGTCTTGAGGCCCTGCGCGGCCAGACCGCGTTCCAGCCATGCGCCTGTCTCGCCGGCAACAAAGCCCAGCGCGACGCTTGCACAGTCTAGCTCTTTCAGGACACCCGAAACATTGATGCCCTTTCCGCCCAGAACGCAGTCCTCTCCGGCGGCGCGGTTCACTTCGCCGACTTCCAGCGGGGTGTTCAGGCGGACAACATAGTCGATGGCGGGATTGAACGTTACAGTGTAGATCATGCTTCTGTCTCCTTTATCAGAGTGAATTGCCGGTATTTGGGATTGGGGCAGCGGTTGGTCAGGATCGCACCGCCGTGCAGGTCTGCGATGACGGCGGGATAAACTTTGGCAAATTTGGAGTCATCCACGAGGAACCAGCTCTCCCGCGCGCGGCGGAGCGCGGCGGCTTTGACGGCGGCTTCCTCAGGGTCCGGGGTGGTGAAGCCGGCTTCCAGCGCCACACCGTTCGCACCCAAAAAGGCTTTCGTGAAATTGTACTGTTGCAAGGCGACCAGCGCGGCGGCTCCGATGATGGCTTCAGTCTCGGGGCGGAGCAGTCCGCCCGGAAGGAACACCCGGCAGCCTTTCTGAGCCAGCAGCCGCGCATGGGCGACGCCGTTGGTCACATAGCGGGCCTTCAGGGCCGGACCGCTCAGGCAGCGGGCCACGGCCAGTGTCGTGGAACCGGCATCCAGAAAGATGAAGTCTTCCGGCTGGATCAGCTCCACCGCCGCGAGGGCGATGCTTTGCTTCTGGGCCACGGCAAGCTCTTCTTTGGCGGCCATGGTCGGCTCGTCAGCGCGGAACTGGCTGTCCGGCAGGGTGGCCCCGCCGTGGACTTTGTTGACCTTTCCCAGCTTGTCCAGCTCGTTCAGGTCGCGCCGGATGGTGGATTCGCTGGCGTTCAGGGCCTCGCACAGCTCCTGAACGGTCGCGGTCCGCTGACGTGCCAGCAGGTCGAGGATGAGAGTGAAACGTTCTTCTGCCAGCATCTGCGGCATTCCTCCTTTGAAGGATTTTGATTGAATTTGAAGCCTTGTGAATCCTTGCACCCTTATTATAGCAAACTTTCCGTCAAATTCAATCACAAACCGTCAAAAAGAAGCAACAAAAAATCGGCCTAAAAATTGAGCACTTCGCACAAGAACTGGGATACATCAAATGAACCGTTGGCAGGGAAAAAAGAGCGTGCTATAATAAAGAAAAAGATTCCAGAAGAACAGGAGACGCCCATGAACAAGCCCAAGATCATCTTTTTCGACATTGACGGCACGCTTGTGCCCCTGAAAGAGGGCATCCGCCCCCGCACCGTGGAGGCGCTGCAGAAGCTGCACCAGAACGGCGTCAAGCTCTGCATCGCCACCGGCCGCGCACCGATGGAAGTGCCGAAGTTCGAGGGCGTGGCGTTCGACGCCTTCCTGACCTACAATGGTTCCTATTGTTTTACGCCGGAACAGGATATCTTCAAGAACACCATCCCGCCGGAGGAGATCGCGCTCCTCATCCGGAACGCCGCAGCGCTGGGCCGTCCCATCTCGCTGGCGACCAAGACCCGCTTGGCTGCGAACGGTTCCGAAAAGGACCTCGTGGATTACTACGCCATCGCGGGCGTGACGCTGACTGTCGCGGAAGATTTTGACGAAGTGGCAAAAGGTGAGGTGTTTCAGGCGCTGATGGGCGGCAGGGAAGAGGAGTATCCCGCCATCCTGAAGGATGTGACCCACGCCAAGATTGCGGCGTGGTGGGACCGCGCGATGGATATCATCCCGGCCAACGGCGGAAAAGGCATCGCTGTGGAAAAGGTGCTGGAATTTTACGGTATCGACAAGGCCGACGCAATGGCGTTCGGCGACGGCAACAACGATATCGAAATGTTCGGGGCCGTTGGGACCGGCGTTGCCATGGCCAACGGCTCGGAGCGGCTGAAGGCGGTAGCAAAGGATCATTGCTGCGATGTGAAAGAGGACGGCATCTACTGGTATTGTGTGGAGCACGGCCTGATCTGAACAAACAAAAAAGCAGGTGCGGGACCCGGCGGACGGGACCTGCACCTGCTTTTGCTTTATAATAAGGTATTACTTGCTCTGGATGTACTCGTCGATGGCCTTGGCGGCGGCCTTGCCCGCGCCCATGGCCTTGATGACGGTGGCAGCGCCGGTCACGGCGTCACCGCCCGCATAAACACCCTCGCGGCTGGTCTTGCCGTCGTCGCCCTCGGTGACGATGCAGCCGTGCTTGTTGGTGTCCAGACCCGGAGTCGTGGAGCGGATCAGCGGGTTGGGGCTGGTTCCCAGACTCATGATAACGGTGTCCACGTCCATCGTGAACTCGCTGCCCTTCTTCTCGATGGGGCGGCGGCGTCCGGAAGCGTCCGGCTCGCCCAGCTCCATCTCCACGCAGGTGATGGCCTTGACGAAGCCCTCGTCATCGGAGAGGATCTCGACGGGGTTGCACAGGGTCTTGAAGATGATGCCTTCTTCCTCGGCGTGCTCGACTTCCTCCTTACGGGCGGGCAGCTCGGCCATGCCGCGGCGGTAGACGATGTAGACCGTCTCTGCACCCAGACGCAGAGCGCTGCGGGCCGCGTCCATGGCGACGTTGCCGCCGCCGACGACGGCGACCTTCTTGCCGGTGCGGATGGGGGTCTTGCTGGTGGGCAGATAAGCCTTCATCAGGTTGGAACGGGTCAGGAACTCGTTGGCGGAGTAGACGCCCTTCAGGCTCTCGCCGGGGATGCCCATGAAGCGGGGCAGACCTGCGCCGGAACCCACGAACACGGCCTCATAGCCGTACTCGCCCATCAGCTCGTCGATGGTCAGGACCTTGCCGATGACCATATTGCACTCGAAATCGACACCCATCTTCTTCAGGCCGTCGATCTCCTGCTGGACGATGGCCTTGGGTAGACGGAACTCAGGGATGCCGTACATCAGAACGCCACCCGCAACGTGCAGAGCTTCGTAAACGGTGACCTTGTAGCCCAGCTTGGCCAGATCGCCCGCAGCGGTCAGACCGGCAGGGCCGGCGCCGATGATGGCGACTTTGTGGCCGTTGGATTCAGGCGCGACCGGGGCGGTGTGGACGTTCTCGCGATGCCAGTCGGCCACGAAGCGCTCCAGACGGCCGATGCCGACCGGCTCGTTCTTGATGCCGCGGGTGCACTTGCCCTCGCACTGGCTCTCCTGCG
>URVW01000024.1 GCA_900551435.1 uncultured Faecalibacterium sp. | reverse complement strand
CTGCCCTGAAGGCTGCCGAGGTCGTCGGCAAGGGTCTGGCAGCTTCTCCCGGTTCCGCCTGCGGCCAGATCGTCTTTACTGCTGAAGAAGCAGAAGAAAAGGTCAAGTCCGGCGAGATGAAGAAGGTCGTTCTGGTCCGTCTGGAGACCTCTCCCGAGGATATCGTCGGCATGCAGGTCTCTCAGGGCATCCTGACCGTCCGCGGCGGTATGACCAGCCACGCAGCCGTCGTTGCACGCGGCATGGGCACTTGCTGCGTCTCTGGCTGCGGCAATGACAACGACGTGAAGATCGACGAAGAGGCTAAGACCTTCGAGATCAACGGCCACAAGTTCGTCGAGGGCGATTGGATCTCCATCGACGGCTCTACCGGCAATATCTACGGCGAGCAGGTCGCGACCGTCGCCGCTACCGGCAATAAGAACTTCAACCGCTTCATGGGCTGGGCAGACGCTGCTCGTCAGCTGCTGGTCATGACCAACGCGGATAACCCCCGTGACGCACAGCAGGCAGTCGATCTGGGTGCTGAGGGCATCGGCCTGTGCCGTACCGAGCACATGTTCTTCGCTGAGGACCGCATCAAGGCTGTCCGTGAGATGATCTGCGCCCGTACCGTCGAAGAGCGCGAGGCTGCTCTGGCCAAGGTCGAGCCGTTCCAGCAGGGTGACTTCGAGGCGATGTACCGCATCATGGGTGAGCGCCCGATGACCATCCGTTATCTGGACCCGCCTCTGCACGAGTTCCTGCCCACCAAGGACGAGGACATCAAGGAACTGGCCGCTGATATGGGCATGACCTTTGAGGACCTGAAGAACGTCGTTGCATCTCTGCACGAGTTCAACCCCATGATGGGTCACCGTGGCTGCCGTCTGGCTGTCACCTATCCCGAGATCGCAGCAATGCAGACCCGCGCTGTCATCAAGGCAGCTCTGAACGTCTCTGCTGAGACCGGTTACATGATCACCCCGCACATCATGATCCCGCTGGTCGGCGAGGTCAAGGAGCTGAAGTTCGTCAAGGACGTTGTCGTCAAGGTCGCTGACGAGCTGATCGCCGCTGCTGGCGTTGACATGAAGTATCAGGTCGGTACGATGATCGAGATCCCGCGCGCTGCTCTGACCGCTGGCGAGATCGCAAAGGAAGCTGAGTTCTTCAGCTTCGGCACCAACGACCTGACCCAGATGACCTTCGGCTTCAGCCGTGACGATGCTGCCAAGTTCCTGGGCGCATACTACGAGAACAAGATCTACGAGAGCGATCCGTTCCAGCATCTGGATCAGATCGGCGTCGGCAAGCTGGTCAAGATGGCTGCTCACGATGGCCGTGAGACCCGTCCCGATCTGGGTCTGGGCATCTGCGGCGAGCACGGCGGCGATCCCACGAGCGTCGAGTTCTGCCACAACGTTGGTCTGGACTACGTCAGCTGCTCTCCCTTCCGTGTGCCTATCGCTCGTCTGGCTGCAGCACAGGCTGCTATTAAAAATCCGAGAGCATAAGGAACTTATAACGGCTTACCGTTAAAAAGAAATTATAAAATAAGGCTCACCGTCAATTTGGCGGTGAGCCTTATTTGTTTGTTCATCTGGCGGATGAATTGAGTTTAATATCAAAGCGCAATTTCGGCTTGCGAAACGGAAAAAACACGCGGATGATTTCTTAAATTGCGAATATATACATAGTTACTACGCATAAAACGAAAAATATTTGCATATACTCTTGAATTTTTTGTGAATTAGAGGTATGATATCAACTATCGACGTCGGATGTCGAGATTATGTGAAAGGGGAATCGATCCTATGTCTTTTAAGAAAGTTGCTGCGGTCGTCAGTTCTCTGCTTCTGATGCTCGCCGTGGTTCCTTCTGCGTTTGCCTGCACGGCGCTTTATGTCGGCAGCGATTACACGGAGGACGGAACGACGATGTTCGGCCGCATCGAAGATCTGGGAACCAACGATTACAACAAGCTGTTCTACGTCAGCGCTGCCGGCAACCACACGGCCGGTGAACTGTACGAGGGCTGCTATGGCTTTACTTACACCTTTACCCATGACAGCTACCGTTATACGGCCCGCCGTGACGACAATGGTCTGGGCGTCTGCCCCGACTGCGACGGCACGCACGACCACACGCCGTATGAAGAGGCTGGCACGAACGAAAAGGGCGTGATGGTCTCTGCGACCGAGTCCCTGTACGGCATGGACGCTGTGCTGGACGTGGACCCCTATGTGGATGACGGCATTGAGGAAGCCGAGATCACGACCGTCCTGCTCAGCGAGGCATCGACCGCGCGGGAAGGCGTGGAGCTGCTGGCTTCCATCTACGATAACGCCGGTGCAGCGGGTGGTTCTGGCGTGTTCATTGCCGACCAGAACGAGACTTGGTTCGTGGAGAACCTGACCGGTCATGAATACATTGCACTGAAGCTTTCCTCCAGCGTAGTGTTCATGCAGCCGAACATCGCCGCGATCGGCAAGATCGACCTTGATGATACCGACAACGTGATCGCTTCTGCAAACGTCATCTCCGTGGCACAGGAAGCTGGCACGTTCGTGGGCGACGCAGAGGCCAATGTCATTGACCTGAATGCCTCCTACAACGGCCCCAGCGAGTCTCCCCGCATGGCGGCTGGCCTGAACTATCTGAACGGTGTGGACACCTTCGAGGAGGACACCTACACCGAGCAGGATTTCGCCATGAGCAATGTCAACGAGAACGGTGAGATCGTTCCGGTCTACTCCAACATCAAGCTGACCAAGAAGTTCTCGGTGGAAGACGCCCTCAACTTCTTCAAGACCGAGCCGATCGCCAAGACCAACAACGTCGAGACGCATCTCTTTCAGGTCAGCAAAACGGGCGACCTGAACACGGCCATCGTCGAGTGGACTGCATTTGACGACAATGTGTACAATGCATTCGTCCCGTACTATCCGCTGCTGACGACCGACACCGCAGACTGCTACAAAGTCTCTCCGGGCGTGGTCGTTCGTTCGGACGAGCAGCCGACCGAGGGCGTCTGGTACAAGGATCAGAAGGGCAGATACTACACCTACCCTGAGAACTGGACCGATTCCTTCTATGGCGCACGCGACGCACTGTCGAACCTGCTGACCTACGGCAATGCTTCGGAGCTGGAAAAGTCCGGCGTCAAGACGGTTTACGCAAAGCTCCAGAAGGACATCATGAAGGACTTCGAGAAGATGAAGGCTGCCGTTGCTGCCGCTGACACGCTGGAAGCAAAACAGGCCGCCGCAACCAAGGCAAGCAACGCGATGAGCGAAAAGGTCCACAACACCACCGTGAAGATGTTCGACCATCTGCAGAACAAGCACGACTTCTGCGCGTGGCTGAAGTCCCTGACGAATAAGGCCGCTTAAACAGAACAGGCTCGTTCTGCAAGAGCGCCGAAAGCGATTTTTCCTAGCATTTTGCCCCGCCCCGGTTTCCACAACAGGAAGCCGGGGCGGTTTTTTGTTGAAAATTTTGTTTTTTTTTCTGCAAAGAACAGCAGCAGAACGAAACACGTTAAGCTTCCGGAACAAAAATACAACATAGACACATGAAAAATAGAGCCTATGAGGGAAGTTTGAGGAAAAGCGTCGAAAATGAATAAAATTGCACGCTTTCTTGCGAAAAAGAATGCGATGTGGTAATATTTAACTAAGTATGGGCTTTTTCAGCCATCGATATGAGGGTATGTATGATCTGGAAAAAGAAAAAAACAGAAAATGTTTCGGAACAGGAGCCGGAACCCGCAGAAAAACCAAAAAAATTCACACTAAAACGGCCGGTCATCCACGGGCGCAGGGGGATCGTGATCTGTGTTCTGGCCGTCATTCTGGTGCTCGCGGTCGTGGTAGGTGTGAGCTATCATAAGAAGATCGGGATCTTCTCGGAAAAGCTGCAAACCACGTTCTTCCACCTGTACTCCGAAAAGATCACGAATACACAGACCATCCGGCTGGTGGTCCTGTCGGACCTGCACAACGCGGAATTTGGCGAGGACAACAGCGAACTAATCGAGAAGGTCCAAAAGCTGTCGCCGGACCTCATTTTGCTGGCGGGCGACATGGTGGATAAAAACAGCGACAACACCGAGATCGTTTTGTCGCTCTGTGCCCAGCTCCAAGAAATTGCGCCAGTCTATTATGGGCTTGGAAATCACGAAGGAACGATGATGTACGTCAATGGAAACCGCATCGATTCCGACCTTCGCGCAGAGGGCATCAAGGTGCTCATCAACGATTCGGAGAACGTCACCGTCAAGGGCACAACGCTGTCCATCGGCAGCGTGGCGACCGGTCTCGCGGATTTTGACGAGTATTCGGCTCCGTTCGTCGAACAGTTTGAGCAGAAAGACACCTTGAAAATCCTCATTGCCCACTTCCCGGACCTGTTCTATGAAAAGTTAGCCGATGTCAATGTGGACCTTGCCGTGGCGGGCCACTATCACGGCGGTCAGGTCCAGCTGCCGCTGGTGGGCGGCGTTTACTCCGTGGACAACGGCTTGTTCCCCCAATACTGCAACGGCATGTTCTCTTTGACGAACGGACATCTGTTCGTCACGCG
Organism: uncultured Faecalibacterium sp.; assembly: GCA_900551435.1. Taxonomy (GTDB): domain Bacteria; phylum Bacillota; class Clostridia; order Oscillospirales; family Ruminococcaceae; genus Faecalibacterium. The sequence continues at coordinate 25,611 of URVW01000024.1, read as the reverse complement.
CGGACTCGGCAACAGTCATCGATTCCCCCGGGTCAATAACCGCCCCGAGATCGCCGTTATCGACATCAACGCCCGCAAAGACGGAACGGTCGTTGGAACAACAGACGAAAGTTAATGAAAATGAAAACACACGCAAAAAACGTTGAGAGAGGGGCAGAAAGATGATCACCGCATTCAATCTTCTGAAGCAGCTTCTCAAACTTTTCTTTATGGGCAGCGGGCTGTGGCTCCTGTGGAACATCCTGCATCTGCGGTGCGATATGAAATTTGCGTCCTTCAAGCGGGCGTTCCACAACCGGATGCACCGAAAAGCCGCCATTGCGCTGCTGCTGGCGGTTTATTTCACGGCCTACTGCGCCTGTTCCTACGTTTACAACGCCAATCAGGCGACCGAGGTCATCAAGCTGAACTACGAGGAAGCCTCCAAAGGGCAGAACCCCAACCAGACCCGGTTCAATGCGTCTCAAATCCTTTCGGATGAGATGCTGCAAAAGGTCATCGAGCGGGGGGCATACGACGTCACCACGAAAGAATTGGCGGCGTGTCTGCATCTCAGTTCATCCTTTGACAACAGCGGCTTGGGTGATGTGGACAGCCTGAAAATTGCGACCGAATACCGGGTGCACTGTTCCTCAGACGTGCTGCAATATGACATCAAGCCCGACGAGCTGCTGAGCCTTCTGGCGGATGTCTATTATGAATATTTTCTGGAGAATTATGCAGAAAATGACCAGATTCTGAATCTGGACCTTGGCAGTCTAGACGACATGGATTATATGGACGTGGACGACTATCTCAGCATGAAGGCGTATGAACTGAGCAGCTACATCAAGAACTTCGGCTATGAGGATTCCAGTTTCCGGATGGACGACACCGGCGAGACGTTCGCTTCGCTGGGCGAGAAGATCGACAACTTCAGCAATGTGGAGCTGGAACGCTACCGCTCCTTTGTGCTGCAAAACGGCCTGAGCACGAATAAAGTGGATTACAGCACCCGAATGGACTACGAGAACCGGCTGTTGCAGGTCAAGTATGAGAAAAACATGGCGGCGTACAACGTCCGTTTAGAAGCCATCAACCTCTACGACGGCCAAATGGCCCGGATCGTTCTGGTCCCGACCAGCGACCTGAACAACGAGTTCTATATGTCCCGCACGAAAATTGGCGTGGACAACTTTGCGAACGAGGCGGACGACTATCTCAAGGAGGCCACCGACCTGCGCAAACAGATGGAAAACAAGCAGTATGCGAACTCGCAAATTCAGAACGCCACCGCGAACTATCTGTTCTACAAACAGGCCGACGAGATGATCCTGAGCATGAAGCAGGAACTGGAGGACCTTGCGGCCCAGTCCAAGAAGCTGAGCGACGCCTATTTGCAGAAAAAGCGGAACGGTTACCTGTATCTGGCGCTGGTGCAGACCAACCTTCAAGCCCTGCTCGGCGTGAAAAAGAGCCTGATCTACAGCGTCGGCTTTGTGGGGATGCTGGAACTGGCCATCCTGCTGCATGAGGTCTGCATTGCGGAGAAGAAAAAGAGGGACGAAGAAGAATGAAGGATTTTCAGATTTTACGATACCTCAAACAGTTCAAGTTCCTGATTGCCATCGGTTCGATTCTGGCAGGTCTGGTATTCTACTACATGGCCAACAACCGGATGCAGAGCTACACGGCATCCACGGTCATCCAGTACACCAACGCCGAGGCTGAGGACGGCCTTGCTCCGGACGGAACGAAGATCGACACCTCCGAAATTTACGGCTCCTATATCATCTCGAAGGTCATCCAGAACCTTGAAATGGACCCGTCCACGGCCAATATGGACAACATCCGGAGCAGCATCACCATCACGCCCATCATCACCGATGAGCAGCAGCAGATCTTCGACGGCAAGGTGGCGCAGGGCGAGGAAGCGTCGCTGATCGCGACCCGCTACAAAGTGACGTTCTATTCCGGCGTGGAGAACAACAAGGACTATCCGCGCACCATGCTGAACGAGATCCTGGACGTCTACACGGCCTATTACGGCGAGACGCACGTCAACTCGTCCCGCAGCGCGAACGGCGTCAATGACATCTACAGCAAGGGCTACGATTACATTGAGATGATGGATGTCATCGACGATTCGCTGACGTCCACGCTGCTGACACTGAACAGCAAAATTTCCGGTGATAGCAGTTTCCGGTCAAGCTCGACGGGTTATTCCTTCTCGGACCTGTACCGCGAATATGAACTGCTGCAGAACATTCAGGTCCCCAAGATCACGGCGGAGATCCTGGCCAGCAAGATCACCAAGAACCGGGACGTTCTGCTGAACAAATACCGAAACCGGAACAACAGCCTGTCCATCGACAATACCGCCTCGGCGGAGGAAATTCAAAAAATTCTCGGCGTCATCGACTCCTATGTGGAGATGATGAGCAGTTCCGGCAACACGAACATTACGTCGGACTACATTTTGCAGGATGTCTATGACGATGTGACCGACGACGGGATCCAGCGGGTCAAAGCGGACCAGACGACCTCTTACGACAAGCTCCTGACCCGCTATGTGGAGGACCGCACGGCCAGCACCGCCAACGAGATCAATGTGGCTTATAATCAGTATATTTTGGAGACTTTCAGTGATGCGCCCGAGCAAAGCCCGCAGGATCAGCAGGACCAGATCGAAAGCGAGATCCACGCACTGGTCGATCAGATCAACGATCTGTACAACAACATGGAGCTGACCACCGACGAGTACAACGAGTATCTGGGCGCGGCGAATATTTCGGTGCTGTCCAGCGTGGGGGTCACCGAGAAGATCTCCATCAACAAGTTCACCCTGCTCATCGTTGTGGTGTTCGGTGTGTTCGGCTGTCTGGGCGCCATTGCGCTGGGTCGTTTGTGGGATATCATCGAATACTATATGTTCACGAACAAGGTCGTCAACCTGCCCAACCGTGCCCGGTGCGACCACTATATCGCCGATATGGAGAGCAAGATGCTGTCCAACAGCTTCATCTGCGTGGCGTTCCAGATCACGAATCTGCAGGAAGAGAACCGGCGCTTGGGCCGCAACACCGGCAACCAGATCATGAAGACCTTTGCCAAGGTGCTGACCAACATCTTCGTTCCGTCGAAGGACGTGTTCGTGTCCTACAACGATTCCGGCCAGTATCTGATCTTTGCGGAGAATTACAATCCGGAACAGACACGGGCCGCGCTGGCTCAGATGCGCACGGTCCTTGCCCAGCGGTGTGAGCGTGAGATGTACGACATCGAGTATCAGGAAGGCTTTGCGTGCACGGGCGCAGACCAGTGCTTCTACATCCGGAAGCTGCTCGCGAATGCCCTGCGCCGCCTGAAATTGGACGACCACAACGCCGTGCAGCGTCCTGCGGCACAAAACGCAGAAGTTCCGGCGGCGGAAAAAGCGCCCGACGAAACGGAACCGGACGGCGGAAAAACAACAAAAGAAAAATGAGGTTGCGGAGATGAAGGTTATTGTGGTAGGCCCGGATAGCAAACGGGCCAAAGGAGGAATCTCATCGGTCATTCAGGCCATGAAGGAGAATCGCTGGCTGGTCGAACAGACCGGCATGGAGTTTTACCCGTCCTATCGGGAGGGGAGCCGGCTGTTCAAGGTGCTTTACGGCATGAAGCAGATCGCGAACTTTTCGAGGGTCGTGGACCAATACGATCTGGTGCACATCCACATGTCCATCAAGGGCAGCGCGGAACGGAAGATGAAGTATGCCCGCATCGCAAAGCGCCATGGGAAAAAGGTCGTGATCCACATCCACGGCAGCAGCTTCCTGCATTATTATCAGGGACTGAAGCCGAACAAGCAGAAGAAACTGCAGCGGTGCTTGCAGACGGCCGACTGCGTTCTGGCGCTGTCGCCCCAGTGGAAGGCCGACTTGGAACGGACCGTGGGCCTGAACAACTGCGTGATGCTGCTCAACGGCGTCTCGCTGAAGCGCTTCCCAGCCAAGAACAAGCCGTTCGCGTCCCGGAACCTCGACATGCTGTTTCTGGGGCGTCTGGGCGTCCGGAAGGGGACCGATGATCTGCTTCTCGCGATGGAGCGGATGCAGAAGGACGGACTGCCCTTCCGCTGTGTGATGGCGGGCGACGGCCCAGTGGCTGAGTACAAGGAAAAGGTCCGGGCCATGGGGCTGGAAGAGCAGGTCACCTTTGCGGGCTGGATCAACGGAGCCGAAAAGCTGGTCCTGCTCGAGGACGCGCGGCTGCTGCTCCTTCCGTCCTACCATGAGGGTCTGCCGATGTCCATTCTGGAAGCGATGGCGGCGGGCGAAGCTATCATCAGCACGCCCATCGGCGGCATCCCGGAAGCCGTCCACGATGGCGAAAACGGCATTCTGGTCCAGCCCGGAGACGCCGAAGGCTTGTACAAAGCCATCTCCACCCTGCTGAACGACCCCGGAAAGGCCGAGGCTATGGGCCGACGGAGCCGGGAGATCGTGGATGAAAAATACGACCTGAAAAAGCTCCACGAACAGCTGTACGCGGAGTATTGCCGGGTCCTTGAGGGGTGAACCATGGAAAAGGTGCTGCAGGTCCCCGGCTCGCTGAATCTGGGCGGCGCAGAGACGATGCTCGTCAACGTTATGCGCGGCTTGGACCGGGAGAAACTGAACTTTGATTTTGTCGTTCCCGGCGCGGAACCGGGCTATTATGAGCCGGCTGTCCGCGCGATGGGGGCGCAGGTGCATCATATCCCCAAGCGGAGCGAATCGTTCTGGAAGTCGCACCGGGAGTTTTATCGGGTCGTGAAAGAGGGCGGCTACAAGGTCGTACATTTCCACACCCAGAACGCATTTTTCACGAGTCTGCAGGTCTTTCTGGCCCGCCGCGCCGGGGCCGAGCGCATCGTTGTGCACAGCCATAACACGATGGATTGGCGCAGCGGCATGGCCCTGCGGCTCCATCCCTACTGCCGGAAGTGGCTCTACCGCCACACGGACGTCCGGCTGGCCTGTGGGCGGGAAGCCGGTGCGTGGCTGTTCGGGACCGAAAACGGCGTGGAAGTCCTGCCGCTGCCGGTCCAGTGCGATAAGCTGCAGTTCGACGCGGCCCGCCAAGCGGCGCTGAAACAGGACGCAGGGCTGACCGGAAAGACGGTCTATCTTCATGTGGGCCGGTTCATGGAAGTCAAGAACCATGATTTTGTGGTCAAAATTTTTGCCGAACTGCATCGGCGTCAGCCGGACAGTGTGCTGCTGCTGGTGGGCGACGGCGAGCTTCGCCCCGCTGTGGAAGCGCAGGTGAAAGAAGCTGGTCTGACCGGTGCGGTGCACTTTTTGGGCAACATCTCGGATGTGCCGGACAAGATGGTGCTGGCGGACGTCCTGCTCTTCCCCTCGAAATACGAGGGCTTCCCGACCGTGCTGCTGGAAGCACAGGCGGCTGGGCTGGAATGCTTCGTGTCGGACACCATCACGCCGGAAGTGCGGCTGACAGGCCGGGTCCATCCGCTGCCCCTGACCTCCAGTGCTGCGGAATGGGCCGACGCAGTGCTGTCTGCGCCCCGGTCTGCGGACCGTGCGGCGGACAACGCCGCCGTGCGGCAAAAATATGATGTTTCGGTCGTGACGAAACGATTGGTGGAGCTGTACACCGGCCCGCTCCCCAAGGGAAAGGAAACCTGAATTGCTGATCAAACTGATCTATCTGGGCCTTGCCGCCGCCATGTTCTATTTCACACAGGGGGCCATCTCGGCGGGCGGCTTTGGCTTTATGTACCGCTACCTGTTCGGCATGGCCATCGTGGCGCTGGCCATGGCGGCGATGCTGTTCCACCCGCGGATGCGGCGGCTCAAGACGCTGGGCAAAGGCGTTCTGGTGCTGTCGTCGTCCTATGCAGTCACCGTGCTGTGGTCCGCGCTCATCTGGATCAAGGAGCTTGCCCCGCTGAAAACCATGACGCGCGGATTTTTCTTTCCGTTTTATCAGGTCATCGGCATTTTTGCGGCGGCGGCGACGCTGTATCTCTTCGGCAAAAACGGCATCTGGTACTGTCTGCTTGGCATGTGTCTGGGCAACGGCATCATCGTGCTGCTGGTGGTGGCAAAGGGCGGCGTGGGGCCGTTCATCGAAGAACTCATCCTTCTGCTCACGACCTTTGGCGAGATCACCGGCGCGATGATGCACGAGACCGAAGTTCACGACCTGACCTTTGCCTTTGGGCCGTTCGCGGTTTTGCTGGCGCTCTACCCGGAGCCAAAGAAAAAGGGCTGGTGGCTGGCCTGTGCTGTGGTGGGCTTTTTCCTGCTCGTCGGCCTGAAGCGCATTGAGATCGGCGCCATCGGCATCGCGGTGGCCCTCTGCTTTCTGCTCAAGAAGATGCAGAGCGAGACGGCCCGCCGGGTGGCGAACCTCATCTGCGTGTTCGTCCTGCTGGCCAGCTTTGCGTACATCATCGCCATCCACGGCGGGTTGTTCGATTACCTCGAGACGATGGGCATGGACACCAAGGGCCGCGATATGCTGTACCGCTATGTGGCGCTGAAATATGAGATCTCGCCGACGTTTATGGGGCGCGGTCTGGGCTTCAGCAGCGAGCCGTGGGACCTGACCGGCCTCATCGGTTCGGAGTGGAAGGGGGTCCATCAGGACGCCTACCACAACGAGTTCGTCCGCATGTATGTGGAAGTGGGCTTTTTCGGCTATATTGCATGGTTCATCTTTTATCTGCCGGTCCGGGTGAATTATCTGTGGAAGCACGGCGGCCAGCGTGCGGGCGTTCTGGCCTTGTGCTACAGCATTTACTGCATGATCACCTATGCGACCGACAACACGCTGTATTATTACTATACCAATCTCGCAACGTTCATCCTGATGTTGTATGAACTGCTGCGGGAAGAACCGGAGGGGGACGATTATGAGCTTGAATCTGGCGAAGGCGAAAGTCTGGGTGAAGAGCACGCCGATCTATCCGATCCTGCGCGATGGCAAGGCAAAACTGCGGTGGAAACGCAGTAGGAACAAGTGCAGCCACATCCTGACCGGCTCGTTCCCCAGCGCGCGGGCCACGGTGGAAGCTTGCTGGCCCGAGCCGCAGAAGCAGACGCCGCAAAAACCTCTGCCGCCCGCAGGGGAAGCAGCGCTTTCGGTCATCATCCCGGTGTACAATGCGGAGAATTATCTGCGGGCCTGTCTGGACTCGGTGTTAAATCAAAAGTGCCCGTGGCCGGTGGAAGTCATTACGGTGAACGACGGCTCCAAGGACGGCAGCGCGGCCATTCTGGCGGAGTATGAAGCAGCTGGAAAAATTCAGGTGCTGACCAAGGAAAACGGCGGACTTTCCAGCGCACGGAATGCGGGCATCGAAGCGTCTCATGGGCGTTACCTGACCTTTCTGGACTCCGACGACCTGCTGACGGACGGCAGCATGGAACGCGCTCTGAAAAAGGCACTGGACGAGGACTGCGACATCGTCCAGATGCAGTACATCCGCCTGTCCGGCGAGACGGAATACCCGTCCGGCGTCCGTCTGCCGGACGCTTCGCTGACGGAGTATGCGGAGATGTGCCGCATTCCGGGCCACGCCTGTATGAAGCTGTACCGGCGGGAGCTGTTCGAGGGCTTGCGCTTCCCGGAAGGCTACTGGTTCGAGGACTCCATCGTGCACCTCATTTTGTTCCAGAAGTGCCGGAAAATGGGCTTTGTGCCGGAAGCGGGCTATGTCTACCGCTATAACACGCAGGGCATCTCCTACAAAAAGCATACGTCCCTGAAGTGTCTGGAAGCTTACTACATCGTGCCCCGGGTGCTGGAACTGCGGAACGAGCTGGGCCTTGCGATGAACCAGACCGCATACGAAGAGGTGTTGTTCCACTTTGCGGGGCTGCTGTATCACCGCATCCGAAGTGTGGACCCGCCCACCCGCCAAGCGGTGTTCCTGCTCTGCTGTGAGGCGGTGCAGGGGCTGAACTGGCCCAAGGGACGGACCACCGCCGAACCGATGCAGAGCTTGGAACAGGCATTCTGGACCAAGGATTACGGCTTGTGGGAGCTTTGCTGCCAGTGCTTTTGAGAGAGGAAACGACAAATGATCAGTATTGTGATCCCCATTTACAACGGCGAACGGTTTTTGCGGCCCTGTCTGGACTCGATCTTGTCCCAGTCCGTGCGGGAGCTGGAAGTGATCTGCGTGAACGACGGTTCCAAGGACGGAACCCAGTCCATCTTGGAAGAATATGCGGCCAAGGACCCGCGCGTTGTGGTCCTGCGGCAGGAGAATCAAGGAATTGCGGCTGCTCGCAACAGCGGCATGGACCGCGCCACAGGAGAATATCTCTGGTTTTTTGACGGCGACGACGTGATGCAGCCGGGGGCAGCCGAGGCCATGCTGCACCGGGTGCAGGAGACAGGCGCGGATCTCGTGATGGGAAACTATCAGTATTACCATCAGGTCAGCAAGGAGATCCAGACGCCGGGACAGCGGGTCAAAACCGTCGTCCTGCGGGGAAACGAGCGCATTCAGGCGGCGCACATCACGCCGTTGTGTGGGTGCAAGCTTTGGCGGACCGCGTTCCTGCGGGAACATGACGTCCATTTCTGGGAACTGAAGCTGGGCGAAGATACAACATTCTTCCTGCATGGGCTGGCGCTCTGCGAGACGGTGGCCATGCTGGACAAAAACATCTATTATTACCGCATCTACGACGGAAGCACCAGCTACACCTACTCGTTGAAGGAGCTGGAATTTATCAAGGCGTTCGACCAGATCGACCAATGGTATGCGGCGCAGGGCGATTTGGAAGCCTTCCGCCGGGAGCTGTTCTTCGACCGGATGTTCTACTACGTCTCGGTCCTCGACCGTTTGCCGCGCCACAAGAGCAAGCAGGAGCGGGAAGCGATTTTCGAGGGTTATATCAAGTCCCGGAACGAGCTGGATCTTTCGTCGGTGCAGGACCGCAGTGACATCATGGACCTTGTCCGCGAGTTCGACCGGCGGACCCAGAAGCGGGCATTTTATGAGTCGGAGCCGTATGCGGTGGCGTACCGCACCGGCCGCAGGGCAAAGCATCTGCTGAAGAAACTGCGCTATGCGAAAAGCGGGGTCGAGCTATGAGAACGACCAAACGCAATGCGCCGGAACTGAGCGTCATCGTTCCGGTCTATAAGGTGGAAGCCTATCTGCAAGAATGTATCGATAGCATCTTAGCCCAGACCTTTACGGATTTTGAATTGATTTTAGTTGACGATGGCTCGCCAGATAACTGTCCTGCAATTTGTGATGAAGCGGCTCGTAAGGACCCGCGCATCCGGGTCATCCACCAGAAAAACGGCGGGCTTTCCGCCGCGCGGAATGCGGGCATCGAAGCCGCCCAAGGGGCGTGGCTGAGCTTCATCGATTCCGACGACTATCTCACGCCGGACTACTATGAAACGCTTCTCGGTGCAGCCCAGCGGGTCAATGCCGACTGTGCGCTGTGCGGGCTGGAATATGTGGACGAGCAGAAGAATGTCCTCGAGGAGATGCGGACTGAAGTTCCGGACGGCGTATTTTCGGGTCAGCAGATTCTGGACCAGTGCGTACAGAAATGGGAGTCACCTTATATCGTGGTGTGGAACAAGCTTTACCGGCGGGAAGTGTTCGACACCCTGCGCTTCCCGGTGGGAAAGCTGAACGAGGACCTGTTCGTGCTGGTCCCGACGCTGGAAAAGATTCAAACCATGGTCTGTGTGCCAAAGCGGATGTACTGCTATCGCCAGCGCGCGGGCAGCATCATGAAGGGTCAGCAGAGTGTGCGGAACCTCGACCATGTGGAAGCGTTGTTTACCATTTTCGAGCACTTTCAGGCCACCGGCCAGACCCAGTATCTGTGCGCGACCGAGCGGCAGATCTTCCGCATCCTTGCGCGGGTCTACTACGCTCTGCCCGCGTCGGAACGCCATGCAAAAGAGGTCCGACAGGCCAAAAAGATGCATCTTCAGGCGGTAAATGTGCTTCGGAAGCAAAAAATGCTTCGGGGGGGTCGGACTGTCATGAGCACGGTCCTTTTCCACGCCGCGCCGGGTCTGTACCGCCTGAGACGAAGCTCCTGAGCCGAAAAGGGGACGTGAAATGGAAAAACTGCCAAAATTAAGCATCATTGTGCCCATCTACAAAGTGGAAGCGTTCCTTCCACAGTGCATCGAAAGCCTTCAGAAGCAGACCTTTCCGGATTTTGAGGTCCTGCTCGTCGATGACGGTTCGCCGGACAACTGCCCCGAGATCTGCGACGCGGCGGCGAAAGCGGACCCGCGCTTCCGGGCCATCCACCAGAAAAACGGCGGCGTTTCGGCGGCACGGAATACCGGCCTGAACGCCGCGCGCGGCGAATGGATCGGCTTTGTGGACCCGGACGACTTCGTGGCCCCGGCCTTTTACGAAACGCTGATGACGTCCGCCGAACAGGCTGATGCCGACTGCGCGATGTGCGAGGTGCAGAACGTTACCTCGCGCGGAACGCCGACCGACCAGCTCCGCCTGTCCATGCCGGAAACGGTCCTGACCGGGCGTCAGGTCCTGACGGGATTGGATAAAAAGGAAGTCATGCTATACCTCGTGCTGTGGAACAAGGTGTATCGGAAAGCGTGCTGGGCGGGGATACGCTTCCCCGAAGGGCACGTCAACGAGGACGCCTATGTGTTCGCCGAGCTGTTTGCGCCGATGCAGAAGGTGGTCTGCGTCAAGGAGCCGCTGTATTGTTACCGGACCCGCGACGAAAGCATTATGACTTCCCGCAAAACACACGGAAGCTTGGACGAAGCGTGGGCGTTCCGGCACTGTCTGGATTATTTCCACGACCACGGGATGCCGGAATACTACGCCATGACCGAAAAGCGCTTGTTCGCCAAACTGGTGGGCGTGTATTATGAGCTGTCTCCTGAGGAGCGGCGCTCGCCGGAAGCCAAGGCGGCGCGGAAAATGCAATGGGACACCGTAAAGTTTTTGCGGAAAAACCACTGTCTCAGCGGGCGGACACTGTTCCGGACCGTGCTGTTTCAGGCGGTTCCCGGACTGTATGGAATGCGGCGGACTGCCTATCAAAAAAATCACAACATCGTGTAAAAATGGGAGGTTCAGGCCATGCCGGAACGGACTGCGGGTGCGGAAGGCCATCGAGCGGATGGACGCGGAACAAAAACAACGTTACAGCGAAGCAAGGTGAGAGGATGAAAGAGATCAGATGGATGGTGCGGCGGCTCCGCGCCATGAGTCCGGAAGAGCTGGTCTGGCGGGTCCGGGAAAAACAGCGGACCCGGCGGGAAAAGAAGGAATTTTACGCAAAAAACCTGCCCGTGACGGAAATCCCGCTGCCCGAAGAGCTGAAAAACCTGACGCCCGACGTATCGCGGCTGAAGCTGAACTGGGAAAATCCGGACGGCTCCCTGTACGCCGGAATGCGGATGTTCGGCCTTTATGAGGAGACGGAGTGGCGGTATCGGTGGGATGCGGGCTTCCAGACCGAGAACACTTGGCCGACCGAGGTTTACTCGCCGGAACTGTCCATCGGCCAGCGGGCCGACATCGGCGACATCCGCACCAACTGGGAGCTGAACCGGCACTTCGTCTTTGCGATGCTGGCCAAGAGCTATTATGTCAGCGGCGACGAGCAGTTTTTGCACGAGCTGGAACACCAGTTCACCGATTGGAACCAGCGCAACCTCTTTTTGCACGGGGCCGAGTGGACCAGCGCCATGGAACTGGCCATCCGGGTGAACTCGTGGGTGTATGCGTGGTGCTTTCTGCGGCAGAGCGCGGCCCGCTGGAACAACGACGGGCTGGAGCCGCTGCTGGAGGCCATGTCCCACGGCATCCTCGGCATGACGGCCCACATCGTGCGGCATCGCGCCCATGGCTCGTCGGCGAACAATCATCTGATCGTGGAGCTATACGCAGTCGGCTTGGCGGGATTGCTCTATGATTTTCAACCGTGGGTGAGCCTTTCGGTGGAAAACCTGACCCGGGAGCTTCCGCGCCAGAACACCGCCGACGGCGTGAACCGCGAGATGTCCACCCACTATCAGGCGTTCGTGATGGAGGCTTACGGGCTGCTGGCTCATCAGCTGGGGCTGGAACGGACCCCCGAAAACTGGCTGCCGTATCTGCGGGAGCTGAGCCGCTTCCTCTGCGATGGCAGCACCGAAGCGGGCGGAACGGTGATTTTCGGCGACGACGATGGTGGAAAAATTTTGGACCTGACCGGCCGTCAGATGAAAGGAAATCAAGATGTTTTGCAGCTCATGGGCAGCATCGGCCCGGAGCGTTACACCGACGCGCCGCTGAACGAAACGCTCACATGGCTGCTCTCGCCGGAACAACAGGCGGAATATTGGAAAAAACCAATATATCAAAGTCCTTTTGTGAGCGTTCGGGAAGAGGGCGGCTATACGCTCCTGCGCAGCCGGGACCGAAAGCTGGTCATTGCCTTCGACCATGCGCCGCTGGGATTCGGCAGCATCGCGGCCCATGGCCACGCCGATGCGCTGAGCATTCAGGTGTTCTTTGCGGGAAGATGCATCTTGACAGACCCGGGTACTTGGAATTATCATCTTTCTAAGGAACTTCGCGACAAATTTCGTTCTACTTCGTGGCACAATACCGTCTGCGTGGACGACGAGAATCAGTCCGAAATCCTTGGCCCGTTCCTGTGGGGAAAGCGCGCGGAGACGAAACTTCTGGAATGGAATAAAACAGGAAACGGTGTTTCCGTCACCGCACAGACGGCCTATCGCGGCATGACCCACACGCGCTGTCTGCGGTTTGACGGCGAACGCACCCTTGTGATCGAGGATGTGCTCACCGGGGCCGCTTCGGCCAAACGGGCCGCACAGAATTTTTCGCTTGCACCCGGCGCAGCAGCCGAAATACGCGCGGAATGCTGCACCGTGTCGCTGGAGGGGCTGCAATTCTGCCTGACCGCCCAGAGCGGGCAGGAATGGGAAACACGCTCCTACGAATATTCACCGCATTACGACCAAAAACAGCAGGCGCTTCAGGTCTGCTGCGTTCAGCCGGGGGCTGAACGGATGGAGTTCCGGACAACGCTCCAATTCTGAAGAAAAACGGATTTTTGAAGCAATCAGGGGGAAGAAACATTATGGTAAATGTAAAAGGATTGGGTTACATTGGCCTTCCGACTGCACTGATGCTCGCCGCACACGGCGTGCAGGTCGTTGGAACGGACCAGAGCGAAGCACTGGTGGACTCGCTGAACAAGGGCGAGCTGACCTTTGAGGAAAAGGGCCTCGATGCGCTGTTTCATCAGGCGCTGGATGCGGGCATCCGGTTCCAGACCGGTGATGTCGAAGCGGATGCTTACATCATCGCCGTGCCGACGCCCTATGACCACCGCACCAAAAAGACCGATGCCCGTTATGTCGTGGCGGCGGTGAGCGAGGTGCTGGATATCTGCCCCAAGGGCGCGGTCGTCGTGGTGGAATCCACCATCTCCCCCTCGACCATCGACCGGAACGTCCGCCCGCTCCTCAAGGAGAAGGGCCGCGAGGACGTCAAACTGGCCCATGCACCCGAGCGGATCATCCCGGGCAATATGCTGTATGAATTGGAGCACAACTCCCGGACCATCGGCGCAGATTCGCCCGAGGTGGCCGAGCAGGTCAAGGCTCTGTACAGCAGCTTCTGCCAAGGCGAGATCGTGCTCACCGATATCCGCACCGCCGAGATGACCAAGGTGGTGGAGAATACTTACCGCGATGTGAACATCGCGTTCGCCAACGAGCTGGCAAAGATCTGCCGCGCAGACGACATGGATGTCTATGAGGTCATCCGCATCGCCAACAAGCACCCGCGCGTCAACATCCTGACGCCGGGCCCCGGCGTGGGCGGCCATTGCATCTCGGTGGACCCGTGGTTCCTCGTGGGTGACTATCCCGACATCGTGGACGTCATCCGCTCCGCCCGCCGCGTCAACGACGGGATGCCGGAGTTCGTCCTCAAGCGGATGGGCGCGATCATGAAAGAAAATGGCATCACCGATGTAGGCCGCGTGGGTCTGTACGGCCTGACCTACAAGGAGAACGTGGACGACACCCGCGAAAGCCCCACCCTGCAGCTGCTCCACAACATGGACGAGCATCTGGCCGGGGGCCGGATCAAGGTCTACGACCCCTATGTGAAAAAGGACATCGTGCCGAACCAGTACCACGACTTCGATGCCTTCCTGAACGACGTCGATATGGTGGTGGTCCTCGTGGGCCACGACGAGATTCGGAACGGTCTGGACAAGCTGAAGGGCAAGGTCGTGCTGGACACCCGGAACATCTGCGGTGAGGGCGTTTATAAATTATGAAAAAGATCATGCTGGTGTTCGGGACCCGTCCCGAAGCGATCAAGATGTGCCCGCTGGTGCAGGAGCTGCGCTCCCGGTCGGGGATGCAGGTCCTTTGCTGCGTGACCGGCCAGCACCGCCAGATGCTGGATCAGGTGCTGGAAGCCTTTCATGTGGTCCCGGACTACGACCTGTCCATCATGAAGGATGGCCAGACCCTGTTCGACATCACGAGCCGGGTCCTGCAGAGCCTCAAGACCGTTCTGGAACAGGAACAGCCGGACCTCGTGCTGGTGCACGGCGACACGACCACGACCTTTGCGGCGGCGCTGGCATGTTTTTATCTGCATATCCCGGTGGGGCATGTGGAAGCCGGTCTGCGCACTTACGATTTAGACGCGCCGTGGCCCGAGGAGTTCAACCGTCAGGCTGTGGGCATCGTCGCACGCTATCACTTTGCGCCGACGGAACAGGCCAAGCAGAACCTTCTGCGGGAGGGCAAAAAGCCGGAGAACATCTACGTCACCGGCAATACGGCCATCGATGCCCTCAAGACCACGGTGCGGGCCGATTTTCAGGACCCCGTGCTGGACTGGGCCAAGGGGAGCCGCCTGATCCTGCTGACGGCCCACCGCCGGGAGAACCTCGGCGAGCCGATGCGGGCCATCTTCCGGGCGGTCCGCCGCATTGCGGACGATATCCAGGATGTCAAGGTGCTGTATCCCATTCATATGAACCCGGCCATCCGTGCGCTGGCGCAGGAGCTTCTGGGCGGCAACGAGCGCATCCGGCTCATCCCGCCGCTGGAAGTCATGGAGTTCCACAACATTCTGGCGCGGAGCTGTCTGGTCCTGACCGACAGCGGCGGCATTCAGGAGGAAGCCCCCTCGCTGGGCAAGCCGGTGCTGGTCCTGCGCGAGACGACCGAGCGCCCCGAGGGCGTCAAGGCCGGAACGCTGAAGCTGATCGGAACGGACGAGGAAGCCATTTACCGCGAGGCCAAGCGCCTGTTGGAGGATGAAGCGGAATATCAGCGGATGAGCCGCGCTTCCAACCCCTACGGCGACGGCACGGCCTGTAAGAAGATCGCGGATATTCTGGAAAACGAGTGAGGAACACCATGGCAGAACAAACACTACAGATGGCGGAAAAGCGCTATCCGATCCTGAATACCTATGTGAACGCCCTGTCGATGCAGGAGACGGTGGCCTATGTGGAGGATGTGATCCGCCGGCGCACCCCGCCGGTGCAGCATGTCGTCATCAACGCGCTCAAGGTCAACCTGATGGAATCAGACCCGGAACTGCGGAAGATCGTGAACGACTGCCCGCTCATCAATGCGGACGGCGCGTCCATCCTCTGGGCCGCCAAAAAGCTGGGCATCCCGCTGACCGAGCGGGTCACCGGCATCGACCTGTTTCTGGAGCTGGTAAAGACCGCCGCCGAAAAGGGCTATAAAATTTATCTGTTCGGGGCGAAAAAGGAAGTCGTCGAAAAGGTCCGGGATATTTTCCAGCAGCAGTATCCCAAGCTGCAGATCGCGGGCTGGCGGGACGGCTATTTCACCCCGGAGCAGGAGCCGCAGATCGTGGCCGACATGGCGGCTTCCGGGGCCGATATGATGTTCGTGGCCTTTTCGTCCCCCAAAAAGGAATACTGGGTCTACAAGTATCTCCATCAGCTGAACATCCCCTTCGTGATGGGCGTGGGCGGCAGCTTTGACGTGGTGGCGGGCGTGACCAAGCGCGCGCCGGAACTGTGGCAGAAGCTGGGCATGGAGTGGTTCTACCGCTTCATTCAGGAGCCGCGCCGCCTGTGGCAGCGCTATGCGGTGGGCAATGCGGAGTTCATCCGCCATGTCAACCGCGCCGTCCGGGAGCAGAAGCGCCGGAATTGAATCTGAATTTTCCAAGGAGAAGCGTTCCATGCGAACCAAGTACTCGATGATCAATATGATCTTCGGCGTGGGCGGCCATGTGCTGAATATGGTGCTGGCCTTCGTGAGCCGGATGATCTTCATTCGCTATCTGGATGCGGCCTATCTGGGCGTCAGCGGCCTGTTCTCGGACATTCTGGGCATGCTGAACCTCGCAGAGCTGGGCATCGGCTCGGCCATGATCTTCAGCATGTACAAGCCCGCTGCGCTGGACGACCATGAGCAGCTGGGAAAGCTGATGAACCTCTATAAGCTGATGTATCGGCTGGTGGCGGCGTTCGTTCTGGCGGCGGGCCTGTGTCTGCTGCCCTTCCTGAATGTCCTCATCAAGGGCGACCCGGGCATCGAGCACCTTCGGCTGATCTACCTGATGTATCTGGGCAACTCGGTCAGCTCTTATCTGCTCTCGTATAAAAATTCCATCCTCCTGGCGTACCAGAAAGCCTATGTCCGGACCGTGGTGGAGCAGATCGCCCACGCGGTGCAGATCGTCCTGCAGGTCGTGGTGCTGATCGTCACGCAGAACTTCCTGCTCTATCTGCTGCTCCAAATTTTGACCCAGATCTCCATCAATCTGGTCGTCTCCCGGCGGGTGGACAAAGAGTTCCCTTACCTGAAAGACGAAAAACGGCTGCCCTCCAAAGAAGAGCGCAGCGGCATCATGAAAAACATTCTGGCCCTGAGCATGCACCGGCTGGGGTCTGCGGTGGTCAACAGCACGGATAACCTGCTGATGTCGGCTTTTGTCGGATTGACCAGCGTGGGCATCTACTCAAACTATAAGCTGGTCATCAAGAGCCTCGGCGACCTGCTGAACAAGGTGTACACCGCCTTCACCGGCAGCATCGGCAATCTGGGCGCGACGCAGGACCCGGAGTATATCTACCGCATCTATAAGCAGCTGGACTTCTTCCTGTTTTTGCTGTTCGGCTATTTTTCAGCGGGCATGGTGGTGCTGTTCAACCCGTTTATCGAGCTGATGTTCGGCGAAGAGTATCTGTTCTCACAGGCGGTGGTCATCATCGTCGTCGTCCAGTTCTATATCACCGGAATGCGCCAGATCAACCTGCAGTTCCGCGAGGCGATGGGCCTGTTCTGGTACGACCGCTATAAGCCGGTGGCGGAATCCATCATCAATCTGGTGGTGTCCATCCTGCTGGTCCAGCGGTACGGCGTGGCGGGCGTTTTTCTGGGGACCATCGTGAGCACCATGACGACCTGCTTCTGGGTCGAGCCGTATATCCTGATGAAGTACGGCCTGAAGGAACAGTGGCAGGAAAAGCTTCGGGATTACTTCATCGAGTATGGCCGCCGCGCCCTGACCGTTGTGGGCGGAAGCATCGTGGGCCTGTGCTTTACGGGCGGGATGCGGGATTCGTTCCTGTGGTTCATCCTGAAGGGCATCCTGTTCACCGTCGAGTATGCGGCGCTGATCTTTCTGACCTATGGCCGGTCGGAGGAGTTCGAAGCGCTTTTGGAACACGGGAAAAATTTTCTGAAACAGCACCTCGACCGAAAGAAAACCTAAAATACCCGTAGATTCTTCCTGCCCGATATGTTATGATAAAGGGCAGGAAGTTTTTTGCATTTTCAGATACTTCAAATATAAGGGAGAATGTTTCGTATGGGTAAATACTTTGGCACGGATGGATTCCGCGGTGAGGCGGGCATTACGCTGACCGCCGACCATGCCTATAAGGTGGGCCGGTTCCTCGGCTGGTATTACGGCATGGTGCGGGAGCGCAACGGCAACACTGAGCCGCCCCGCATCGTCATCGGCAAGGACACTCGCCGCAGCTCGTACATGTTCGAGTACAGCTTGGTGGCCGGCCTGACGGCCAGCGGCGCAGATGCATATCTGCTGCATGTCACCACCACGCCGTCGGTGGCCTACATCGCCCGCGTGGACGATTTCGACTGCGGCATCATGATCTCGGCCAGCCACAACCCGTTCTATGACAACGGCATCAAGCTCATCGACTGCTTCGGCGAGAAGATGCCCGAGGAGACGCTGCTGCTGGTGGAGGACTATCTGGACGGCAAGCTGCATGTGTTCGATCAGGATTGGCCGGAGATCCCCTTCGCCCACCGTGAGCATATCGGCTGCACCGTGGACTATGTGGCAGGCCGCAACCGCTATATGGGCTATCTGATCTCTCTGGGCATCTACTCCTTCAAGGGCGTCAAGGTCGGTCTGGACTGCGCCAACGGCGCAAGCTGGAACATCGCAAAGAGCGTGTTCGATGCGCTGGGCGCAGATACCTACGTCATCAACAACCAGCCCAACGGTTTGAACATCAACAACAACGCCGGTTCCACCCACATCGAAGGCTTGCAGAAGTTCGTGGTCGAGAATCATCTGGACGTGGGCTTCGCCTACGACGGCGACGCTGACCGCTGCCTGTGCGTGGATGAAAAGGGCAACGTTGTGACCGGCGACCACATCCTGTATATCTACGGCCGCTACATGAAGGAGCGCGGCAAGCTGCTGACCAACACCGTCGTCACCACGGTCATGTCCAACTTCGGCCTGTACAAGGCGTTCGACGAACTGGGCATCGGCTACGCCAAAACGGCCGTCGGCGATAAGTACGTTTATGAGTATATGGCCAAGAACGGCTGCCGCATCGGCGGCGAGCAGAGCGGCCACATCATCTTCTCCAAGTACGCCAGCACCGGCGACGGCATCCTGACCAGCCTGAAGATGATGGAAGTCATGCTGGCCACCAAGAAGTCTCTGAGCGAGCTGGCAGCTCCGCTGAAGATCTATCCGCAGGTGCTCGAGAATGTCCGCGTCAGCGACAAGAAAGCCGCACAGGATGACCCCGCCGTTCAGGCCGCTGTCAAGGCAGTCGCCGAAGCGCTGGGCGATACCGGCCGCATTCTGGTGCGCGAGTCCGGCACGGAACCGCTGGTCCGCGTCATGGTGGAGGCCCCGGAACACGAGGTCTGCCAGAAGTACGTCACACAGGTCGTGGAGACCATCAAGGCACAGGGTTACGGCGTGTAACACACAGGAAAGAGGAAGTGCAATGAAGCGATTCAAACAGATGCTGGCGGTGCTGCTCTGCGCAGTGCTGCTCTGCGGGATGGTCCCGGCGGCATTCGCGGCGGAACCGTTGGACGAAAGCGAGAACAGCGGTCGCGTCATCATCTATTTTGAGACGTGCGGCGGCACGGGCATCCCGGTGGTGGAGCGCACCAGCGGCGACGGCAAGCTGTACAGTCTGCCGACCCCGACCATGGACGGCTACACCTTCGACGGCTGGTATACCGACTTCGTGGGCGGCGACAAGATCGTTGCGGGCGAAACGGAGTTCTCCGGCGAGGAAGCCACCATCTATGCTCAGTGGATCCCGATCGACCAGCCGGGCGCAGAGCCAATCTATCCGGAAGGGACCGCAGAGGGCTTTTTGGAGCGCCATAAAGCGACCATCCTGATCGTGGGCGGCGTGCTCATCCTCACCGCTGTCGGCCTTGCAATGTGAAAGGGACTGGAATGAAAAACGAACTGAAGCTTCCCGCCCGCTGTGCGCTGATCCCGCAGGAGGAACAGGAGTCCATCTGCGGCGGCGCACCGGAATGGATGGAGAATTTTGTCGCAGACGTCAAGGAAACGCTTCGCCCCTACAAGCCCTATCTCGAGTTCACTTGGGCGCTGCTCAAAGTCGGCGTGATCTGCGCCAAAGAGGCCCTGCTCATTTACGGCTACAGTAAGATCCTCATCCACTCCCTCAAGGGCATCAAATCGACTCTGCAGAATTTCCGCGTGTAACCAAACGATACAAAAGCCCCGCGCTCTGGAGCAAATCCGGAGCGCGGGGCTTTCCCTATTTCATGTTTTATACTTTAGTTATCATCACTATCCAGCTTCAGCACGGCGGTAAAGGCCTCGCTGGGGAGGGAGACGCTGCCCAGCTGGCGCATCTTCTTTTTGCCTTCCTTCTGCTTTTCGAGCAGCTTCTTTTTGCGGGTGATATCGCCGCCGTAGCACTTGGCCAGAACGTCCTTGCGCATGGCCTTAACCGTTTCGCGGGCGATGATCTTGCCGCCGATGGCCGCCTGAACGGGGATCTCGAACAGGGTGCGCGGGATGTTGTCGCGCAGCTTCTCGCAGATGCGGCGGCCCTTGGCATAGGCATTATCGCGGAACACGATCATGGACAGCGCATCCACAGGGTCGCCGTTCAGCAGGAAGTCCAGTTTCACGAGGTCGCTCTCGCGGTACTCCTTGAACTCGTAGTCGTAGCTGGCGTAGCCGCGGCTCCGGCTCTTGATGGCGTCGAAGAAGTCGTAGACGATCTCGCCCAGCGGCAGGGCATAGTGCAGGTCCACGCGGACGTCGTCGAGGTACTTCATGTCGATCAGGACGCCGCGCTTCTGCTGGCACAGGTCCATCAGGCTGCCGACGTACTCGTTGGGGGTGTACAGGTGGACGTCCACGAACGGCTCCTCCTGCTTGACGATGTTGGACGGGTCCGGATAGCTGGACGGATTGTCGATCATCTCCACCGTGCCGTCGGTCAGGGTCAGGCGGTAGCGGACGCTGGGGGTGGTGGTGATAAGGTCGAGATCGAACTCGCGCTCCAAGCGCTCGGTGATGATCTCCATGTGGAGCAGACCAAGGAATCCGCAGCGGAAGCCGAAGCCCAGCGCGGCACTCGTTTCCATCTCAAAGGTCAGGGAAGCGTCGTTCAGCTGAAGCTTTTCCAGTGCATCCTTCAGGTCGGGGTAGCGTGCGCCGTCGGCGGGGTAGATGCCGCAGAACACCATGGGCTTGACCTGACGGTAGCCGGGAAGGGCCTCGGCGGTGGGACGGTTGGCCAGGGTGACGGTGTCGCCGACGCGGGTATCCTGCACCGTCTTGATGCTGGCGGTCAGATAGCCGACTTCGCCGGCCTGCAGCTGGTCGCAGGGGGTCAGGCTGGTCGCGCCCATGTGGCCGACTTCCACCAGCGTGAACTGCGCGCCGGTGGCCATCAGGCGGATGGTGTCGCCGGGTTTGACTGTGCCCTCGAACACGCGGATATAGACGATGACGCCCTTGTAGCTGTCATAGATGCTGTCGAAGATCAGCGCCTTCAGCGGGGCATCCGGGTCGCCGGTGGGAGCCGGGATGTCGCTGACGACCCGTTCCAGAACCTGATCGATGTTCAGGCCGGTCTTGGCCGAGACGCGGGGCGCATCCAGACAGGGAAGGCCGATCACGTCCTCGACCTCCTGTGCCACCTCGTCCGGATGGGCGCTGGGCAGGTCGATCTTGTTCAGGATGGGGACCAGTTCCAGATCGTGTTCCAGTGCCATGTAGGTGTTGGCCAGCGTCTGGGCTTCGACGCCCTGCGTCGCGTCCACGACGAGGATCGCGCCCTCACAGGCGGCCAGACTGCGGCTGACCTCGTAGGCGAAGTCCACATGGCCCGGGGTGTCGATGAGGTTGAACTCATACACCTTGCCGTCCTTGGCGGTGTAGTTCAGGGTCACGGCGCGGGCCTTGATGGTGATGCCGCGCTCGCGCTCGATGTCCATGTTGTCGAGGATCTGATCCTCCATGGTGCGCTCGTCCACGCTCTTGGTCAGCTCCAGAATGCGGTCTGACAGGGTGGATTTGCCGTGGTCGATGTGTGCGATGATGCAGAAATTGCGAATGTTGTCTCTTGCCATCTGTTCCTCCAACGGAAAATAGTGGTTGTTTTATTCCAAGATCCAGTCCTCGATGTCTGTGATCTCGCCATGTTCCAGATAAACGCGGGGGACCCGGCGGGAAACGCCGCAGAGCACCTCGTAAGAAATGGTATCGGTCTTGCGGGCGATGTCCTCAGCGCTGTCGCTGACCCGGCCGCCCCAGAGGATGGCCTCGTCGCCCTCCTGCACATCCGGCACGGCGGTGACGTCCACCATGAGCTGGTCCATGCAGACCCGGCCCAGAACGGGGCAGGGCGTGCCGTGGACCTCCACGATGCCCTTGCCGCAGCTGAGCAGACGGGGATAGCCGTCGGCGTAGCCGGTGCAGAGGGTGGCGACTTTGGTGGGGGTCTTGGCCGTGAAGCGGCGGCCGTAGCTGGTGGACTGTCCCGGCTGCAGCTCCTTGACCATGCTGACCACCGTTTTGAGCTTCATGACAGGCTTGAAAGTGTCAAAGCGGACCTCGTCGCTGGGGTCGAACCCGTACAGGATGATGCCCGGGCGGGCCATGCACGGGGCCGTGATCTCGCCGTGGGGCCAATCCGGGTGGAGCATGACGCCCGCCGAGTTGTCACAGTGGACCAGCGGCGGCTCGTGCCCGGCGGCCTTCAGGGCGCGGTAGGTCCTGAGGAAGAGCTGATACTGCTCCTCGGTGTAGGCGATGTTTTCGGTGCTGTCGTCGTCCGCGACGGCGAAGTGTTGGAACAGGCCGGTCATGTGCAGCCCCGGCAGGGCGCAGACTTCCAGCATCTCAGCGATGGACTGCGCGAAGTCGGTCCGCAGCGGGAAGCCGATCCGCCCCATGCCGGTGTCGGCCTTGAGGTGGATGTCCACGATCCCGCCCGCCTGAACGGCAGCGGCGCTCAGCGCCTTGGCCTGCGGCAGGGAATAGCACGCGGCGGTGATGTGGTGTTCGATCAGGGCGGCGGCAAATTCCGGCTGGACGTGGCCCAGAATGAGGATGGGCAGCTTCTGTCCGGCCTGACGGAGCTGCAAAGCCTCGGCAAGGCAGCTGACGGCCAGCCACGCGGCTCCTTCTTCTGCAAAGACGCGGGCGCACTGGACCGCGCCGTGGCCGTAGCTGTCGGCCTTGACGACGGCGCACAGGGGCAGGTCGCCCGCCCGCTTCTGCACCGCGCGGAAATTGGCGCGCAGGGCGTCGAGGTCGATCTCGGCCCAGACGTGTTTTTCAAAGGTAGTTGTCTGCATGGAACGATCCTTCCTTTCGGATGGAGCGGTCTGCCGCTCAGGACAGACGGACGCTCTCCACAAGGTTTACGATGTCACTGATGGAGGCCAGCTTGGTCAGTGCGGAGACGTATACCACATCGCCGCTGTCGTATTCGATGGTGGCCAGAACGGCGTAATACGCCTGAATGTCGCACCGCACCGCGTTGACCGTTGCGCCGTCGATACTGATCTTGACCTTGCGGGGGCTGATGACGCCATAGGCCGTTTTCAGGTCGGATTCCGACTGGCTGATATAATCTTCGTAGGTGGAAGCGTCGCCCCGCTGCAGCAATACGACCTGATAGTTCGCGTTGTCGCTGTCGGTCCCGGAAGCCAGCTTGAGGGCGTGGCCGAGGGTGTCGTCCTCGGTCATCTCACAGACCGGCCAGACGGTGCTTTCGTAGTCCAGCACGAGGCCGTTGTCGGCGGTGTAATGGGTGTCGGGGTTCGCGGGGGTGCGGCGGTTGACCACCAGCGTCAGCACGAAGTAGGCCAGCGCACCCACCAGAACGATCACGCCCATGGCGAGCAGCAGTTTGGATGCCCGCTGCTGGGAAGAATCCTGCGTATGAATGTCCTTTGGCATGGAAAAGGTCTCCTTTTTACAATATCTTCTATAGTATAGCACATCTTTTTCCAAAATTGTAGCGCCGCAGCCGAGAAATCCGCGCTGTACGGCAAAAACATTTTTGAAAATCGAAAATCTGAAATCACGAGTTTTTGAAAGATTTCAAGAGAAATCGAGAGAATGAAAAATTTCCGCTGAAAAAATCGAAAAATCCTGTTGACAGGCGCGATTTTGTGCGGTATACTGACACTCGCGCTCCCAAAGAGCGCCTGAAACCATAAGACACTTATCAGGAGGAAATAGATATGAGCACTACTCTCGTAAAGCCCGCTGAAGTCGAGCGCAAGTGGTATCTGCTCGACGCATCCGGCAAGAGCCTGGGTCACGTCGCTGCTGAGGCTGCTGTTCTGCTGCGCGGCAAGCAGAAGGTCAACTACACCCCCAACGTCGATTGCGGTGATTACGTCGTCGTCATCAACTGCGACAAGGCTGTTCTGACCGGCAAGAAGGCTGAGCAGAAGTTCCACATCACCCACAGCAAGTTCATCGGCGGCCTGAAGAAGGTCCAGTACAGCAAACTGATGGCTGAGAACAGCGATCTGGCTATGACCTATGCTGTCAAGGGCATGATCCCTTCCAACACCATCGGTGCGAAGGCTCTGACCCGTCTGCACTGCTATCAGGGTGCTGAGCACGCTCACGCAGCTCAGAAGCCCGAGAAGATCGAGTTCTAAGAAGGAGGCAATCGAATATGTACGAAACCAAACCTTATTTCTACGGCACTGGTCGTCGTAAGGATTCCGTTGCCCGCGTTCGCGTTTACACCGGCACCGGTAAGATCACCATCAACGATCGTGATATCGACAACTACTTCGGTCTGGAGACCCTGAAGCTGATCGTCCGTTCTCCGCTGGTCCTGCTGGGCCTGGAGGGCAAGTACGACGTCGTCGTCCGCGTTTCCGGCGGCGGTGTTTCCGGTCAGGCTGGCGCTATCCGTCACGGCCTGAGCCGCGCCCTGCTGCAGCAGAGCGACGAGAACCGTCCTGTGCTGAAGAAGGCTGGCTTCCTGACCCGCGATCCTCGTATGAAGGAGCGTAAGAAGTACGGTCTGAAGGCTGCACGTCGTGCACCCCAGTTCTCCAAGCGCTGATTTTTTCAGTATTCATCTCTACGGCTCTGCTTCGGCAGAGCCGTTTTTTGTTGTTCATAACCCCCTCAGTCACCTGCGGTGACAGATTCCCCTTTTTGTCGCTACGCGACATCTTCCCCCGACGCGGGGGAAGTCGTCCCTCTCGGGGGTGCCTTTTGGCAATACCGCAAAGCTTCCCGCTACCGTTGAAGCCGTCCCCTTGGGGAAGGTGGCACGGCGACAGCCGTGACGGAAGGGGTAACCTTTTCCGTGAAAAAGGGGTACAGGAAAGTCCGCAGACTTTCCTGTACCCCAAAATTCAAATACTCTTTCCGCTGTTTATGCGCATAGCAGCGCGGAGCGCATTTTAAATCGTCCCGCCCTGCGGCAGTGTTTACTTCTCTTCCCGCAGCTTCTCCAGATAGCCGTCCGCCTCGATGGCCTCCGGGGTGAAGGAGTTATTCTTCCACCAGCCCACAAGGGCGGCGGTCACGGTCAGGCCGGCCGTCACCAGCTGCTCCACGGTAGCGCTTTCAATGGGCAGCATGGGCTTGCCGCAGGCGCTCAGCACCTGATTGGTCAGTGCCAGCACCAGCGCGGCCGTGCGTGCCAGCGTGGCGGCAGAAATTTTGCAGTGGGTATCGTTCATAGGTTCAATTCCTCTCTTTCTCCAGATCTGCGATGCGGTGGTTGGCCACCTTCATCTGTTCTTCTAAAATGGGTACGCGGCGGGCAAAGTTGTTATGCTCCCGCACCTCCCGGGTCAGTTCTTCCA
>URVW01000023.1 GCA_900551435.1 uncultured Faecalibacterium sp. | reverse complement strand
GTTCGATTTTGTTCTTATCAGCCACACGTGCTATTGACTTTGCTTAATTGGTCTACGAAACTTTCTCCCTTACTCCTACTACAACGAAAATCCCATTTTGCCAAAGCAGGGCATAAAAAAACGCTGCAATCCTCATAAAAGGCTACAACGCTCTTTCTTGCCTATTCAGTTTTCTTGTTCGACTTCTGCAATCTCTTTCGCCTTTGCGGTTACAATCCGTATTCCCTTATCGCTCATACCGTCAAGCAGCGCGTCGAGCTGCCGCCGCCCGGTGCTTTTCCCGGCTGTCTTGTCCGGGAAAAAGAATTGGTCTACGGATATGTCATAACGGGTTACAAGCTCATAAAAGATTTGCAGGCTCGGCTGTTGTCCTTTGTTCTCAATGTTCGCAAGGTAACGCGGGGAAATGTTCATTTCGTCGCTTACTTTCTTGCGGCTCTCATTCCTGCCCGTCCGCGCTTCTTTTATCGCTTGCCTGAAAGCTGCAAAGTCATATAGTGGTACTGGTCTTTTTTGCCATAATTATTCACCCTATTACATTTTATTGTTCACCTTTCCTTTTGGATATGTCTACACTGTTCTATAAGATGGCAAAAATAGTTCCTTATTTACCGCTATACTGTATTAGGACTTAACGGAAACAAATGAACGCTTTGTGAATTTTACGGCATATCTATTGACAATTCCAGTGAGATAGATACAATAAGTATGAAAAGTATGAAAATCACACTTATGCGGAGGTAGAGAAAATGAATTTACCAAAAGGAAAACATATCTTTGGTACAGTGAAAGTTGGGGAGCGAGGTCAAATCGTTATTCCAAAAGAGGCAAGAGAACTTTTCAATATCAAGCCCGGAGATACCTTGTTAGTATTAGGCGACGAAGAACAAGGTATTGCTATCAGTAAAGCTGATGTTATGAAAGAACTTGCCCTAAAGATTTTGGGAGGTTTCACCAATGACAGAAAGGAGAATGAAGAAACAGAATGACCCTATTTAGATTTCAACCTAACAAAAGCACTATTGTATCGTTTGCAACAGGTCTATCAATAATATTTTTAAGTACAGCAATGTTATTCATTAATGGTTCTCAAATTGAAACTATTATGCACATACTCTTACGGGATTTTTTGATGATATTTATAGTGGGATTTTGTTTTCCGCTTTTATATGTCCGCGCAAAAGAAGAATATCCCTATGCAACACTTGGGATTACAAAACACAGATTAAAAACAAGTCTTGCCTTAAATGTGTTTTTTGCAATTCTATTATTGCTTATTTTCTTTTTGGGTAATGGAGAAGTAATTATTATTAGCTACAAATCCTTGTTTGCGATTAGCTATATTTTAATTGCGGGAATATTTGAAATGGTTTGTATATATGGATTTATGCGATATTACTTTGAAAGAGCTTTTGGAATTGTTCCAGCAATATTATTGACGGCACTGTTTTATAGTTTACATCACGCAGGATTTCAACCGGAATTTCTAAAACTCTTTTTTGTTGGAATTATGTATTGCTCCGTATTTTATATAACGCGTAATATTTTTATTATCTTCCCCTTTTTTTGGGGAGTTGGCGCAATTTGGGACGTTTTAATTAACTCACCCGCAGGGCAATCTCTGCAAAATGCAACTTCATTTATAGTTTCTATCGTTTTGCTGATTGCTATGACTACATTCATTATGAAAGGAAAAAAATATGGAAGCAAAAATAAAGTCTAAAAACAGTTTTAACCAACAAGCTGAAAAGTATGATACGAGTGATTATAGCAAATACCCACGAGAATGTTATCCTTTTGTCCTAAATGCTATAAACAATATCCACTTTAATAAAATCTTGGACCTGGGTTGCGGAACAGGGATAATCCTCAAAGAAATCAGCAGTAAAAACAGTAGTGTAGAATTATTTGGTTTGGATTTGTCTGAAAACATGATTGCACAAGCGACACGACGTTTAGGCACAGCCGCTAAACTTACAGTCGGGGACGCTGAAAACTTACCGTATTTAGATAACACCTTTGATTTGGTTTGTTGTGTTGAAAGTTTTCATCACTACCCTAATCCAAAGAAAGCTCTATCAGAAATAAATCGTGTATTAAAAAAAGGCGGTCTATTTTTACTCTGCGATACTTGGACGAGTTCACCGCTCCGGCAAATAATGAATTTCTTTATTCGTTTTAGTAACGATGGTGATGTACATATATACTCTGAAAATGAAATAAAAAGATTATTAACAGCAACAGGATTTAACATGGTTTCATGGCAGTTCATTACCAATCATGCTTATCTTTCTATTAGTAAGAAGTAGTTTGAAGTAGGTGGCAAAATGAGGAAAACTGAATGGGTAATTTGTCCTGTATGTAGAAACAAAACGAGGTTAAGAATACGAGAAGATACAGTTTTACTTAACTATCCCTTGTTTTGTCCAAAGTGCAAACAGGAAACATTAATAAACATACAACAATTCAATATGTCAGTTATCAAAGAGCCAGACGCAAAGACGCAGAGCCAATAACACGCAGATATAAAATGCGGTTATCGGCTCTTTTCTTTTTGACAACTGTTTTATGCTATACGATTGCTGACAAACTGCAATACACCAATGCCTACCGGAGCAGTGACTCAATCCTTGTGGTACATTGCAGTTCGTTCCGGAGACGTCCACCGGGTGCAGCACTATCTTCGCACAGAAAGGGATACCTAAGATTGAGCAGTTATCGGTACGTCTGCTGTTAACGGCCGGCATCCTGCTGCTGATCGCAGGGGGGATTTTCGCCATTCTCCAAGGATGGCTCTATACCGGCCTTCTCTGGGCGGGTGCGTTTGGATGCCTGATGGCAGCTCTGAACTTTCAGGATTCCAAAAACGACGGCGGCTAAAGCACACGGCATCGTAGTGCACGGTCAATGCGGAAATGCGAGCTACACCCGATTTTCCATATCGAGTGATATAGATTTGGCTTTGGGGGAGGATTGTCTATTGTATGCAAAAAATTGAAGTTGTTGTTCGCATCACGAAGGATCACTGCCCACCGCAAGAGCAGACGATTTTTGAATGGGTCGATCTGATGCGGAATCCGGCAGACGTTCTGAGAAGTCCCGGTCTGGAGATCAACTTGGAACATCACCGTGTTTTCAAACACGGAACAGAGGTGTACATGAGTCGTTATGAATACGGTGTTTTGAGTTTGATGGCGCAGCATCCAGGCAAACTGTTTACAAAGGAGCAGATCTTTGAAGCAGTCTGGCATAAGGACAGCGAAAGCTATTTGAGAGCCGTCACCAGCACGATCGGTCGAATCCGCCAGAAAATAGAGGATGACAAAGATCACCCCCGTTATATTAAAACGGTTTCCAACATTGGATATCAATTTGTCCCATCATCGGAATTGGTGCGATCGAATCGCAATCTGTAATAAAAGCCATACCGTAAGATCCTAGTAGGATTCTTCGGTATGGCTTTTGCGTTTTCTGTGCTGTACAAAATCGGCATCCTTGCATAGATGACCATGAATATTCTAAAATAGAGATGACTTAATTCAGGAGGTCAAACCATGCAAACATTTGAAGAAGTCTTGAACCACTTCCATAGCTTTTTAGAATCTGCGACCTATTTGGATATTGTTCCATGCCGCTGGGGATATGTAAGGCTTTTTAATGAGGGTGATCCCATCAATTTCAATGCAATTCTTTGCCGTACACCACAAGAACTATATACGGCATTGGAAAATGATTTGGAAACAGAGATTCAGGTCAGCTTGGGAATCGACTGAATTGGTATAAAATTGGTTTGCTTTTGGGTTCGTTTTGGTATAGTGACTTTGAAAAATATGCTATACTGTACCACAAGCAAAACATTTTCAAGGATTTTCAATTTTACTGTATAACTCTGTCAGATGCTTTGCCAGTGTGCGAGTCGAGTCCATTAAAGTCTCTCGCACTGCTTCTGGGCAGGAAAGGTAGATTCGATTGATCTCTTTTAATTCTATTTCCGTCTTGTCCATCCCCGGAGTAATCAGCGCATCAAGCGAAACCGGCAAAACACGAGCAATCGCCAAAAGAATTTCGTAAGATGGATTCATGCTGCCTTTTTCAATGTTGGCAATATGCTTCGTTGAAACATGGCAGCGTTCAGCAAGCTGTTCTTGGGTTAAACCTGCCAGCTTGCGCTCCTTGCGAACCTTTTCTCCAAGTACTTTCAAGTCAGAATTCGGCATCATCGTTCACCTCAATAGTATTGTATCGTTCTGGTGAATGACGCGGTATGACCTTGTATTTCCTGTGAGCAGGAAGTATAATGCCGATTTTTGCATTTCCCGGTCGAGTTATAAAAAAACGGTAACTCGTCCGGGCGATTTCACGCGCTATCCAATCACAGTTGCCGTTTGTGGAGGTAACTGTGATTTTTTATTGGGGTAACGCATCAAAAAAAGCCTGTCTGCTGCCGTAGACCAGACCGCTCCGAAACAGGCACAATCGTTCCGTTTTGCCACCTACAATCGTGCCGATATGCTGTACTGCGCCAGCTTCCCGCCATGGGAGGCTGGCGTTTTTGCGCTTTTAAGGGTAAGGTGTCGTGCGCCGCCACAATCCTTTTTGTCCGAATGCTCACATTCCGTAAAATAACTGGAGGATTATTGATAATGAAATCGACCTATTTGCTTCCGTGGTTCAAGATGACCACATGGTACTTCCGACTGTCTCGCTTGCTGAAAGTTCCCAATATCGAAGAGCGCACCAAAAAACATGGTGCTGTTGCCAACCGTATTTTTGTGCTGCTGAAAAATCATGTACTGGTCGTATCCGGCATGGGAGATGAAGCTCCGCCCACTCCCGGCGGAAGAAACGGAGGGAGTGATGTATTATGATCCTGCTGCAACGGGTGAACGAATCCAGAACCTCCGAAAAGACCGTGAAGTGACACAGGAGCAACTCGCCATCGACCTGAACATCAGTGACCGCTACATGAGAAATCTGGAGAAGGGTGAGAAAGTTCCGTCTGTTGACCTCTTTGTGGAATTGCGGGAACGGTTCGGCTCCTCGCTGGACTACATCGTCTTAGGTGTGTCTGCGTCCCAGCGGGAACAGGAACTGCAAGATCAACTGGATATGCTTCGTAAGGAACTGAAAGAGATGCATAAGCGCATTTTGGCGATGCTGGTGCTTCTGGGCGAATCAGCCTGACACTCACTTCACTACTCTGAACCGGAACGATTGGTTCCGGTGAAAATGGCAAAACCGGAACTACTGGTTCCTAACGAGAACTTCAGTTTTCAAGTACACTATGGTCACAGCAAGGGCAGCCCACTGAAAGGGGCCGACAAGCCCGAAACTGTACCGTGTACCTTGAAAATTGAAGAAGCAGCTTTTCGGTACTTCCAGACAATGATACTTCCGTAATTCGCGGCCCGGTCAGAAAGCAGACGGGGTGGCTGAGATGCCAATGGAGCGGTGCAAATCCGCCGCCGAAAAGTTCCCACCTCCGGGGTGTCGAGGACAAATAGGAGAAAAACAGTATTTTTCAAACCACCAGTTGAGGATTTCTCGACTGGTGGTTTTACATTTCCCACTAAATTATGATATGGAGGAAATCTATATGAGTCGATTTCATAACAAAAGCGTAGATGAAGCCAATCTGACCACCCTCTGCCCGATTTGTCTGGATTCCTTTCAGGGAGCAAAGGGGGGTCGCGTCCGGCGCGCAGACCCCAAGCAAAAGATCAAGGATGTCTGCACCTACTGCCAGATTCGCTACGGTTTCGATTATTATGTGCAGCCCGACAAAAACGCCGGGCAGTATGTGAAGCGGGGCCATTTCGATGATGAATCTGAATGCGCTTAAAATCGACCCGGAGTTTCAGGGCAAGATTCCACCCCTGAATTTTGAAGAAGAACAACAGCTTGAGCAGAACATTCTCCATGAAGGGCGGCTGCTGAATCCGCTCATCATCTGGAACGGCTTCATTTTGGATGGACACACTCGCTACCGTATCTTGCGGAAGCATCCATTCATCGCTTTCCAGATACAGGAGATCGAACTGGATAACCGTTATGCAGCTCTCTCGTGGATCTGCCAAAACCAGCTTGGACGCAGAAACCTTGACCCGGAACGAAAGAAGTTCCTGATGGGCAAGCTGTATGAATCTGAAAAGCTGGCGCGAGGCGGTTCCAAAGAGCGGGCGCACGATGAGAATGGACGGTTCACCTCAATGGTTCAAAATGATCCATTGAGGGCAAAGCCACTCTCCACCTGTGAGCGCATTGCTGCACAAAACGGCGTGGGGCCAGCTACCGTAAAGCGAGCAGAGAAATATGCAAAAGGCGTGGACGCAGCGGAAGATGCGGTCCCCGGTGCAAGAGAGGATATCCTGACCGGGCGCATCAAGGCAACGGACGCAGAGATTACCGCCTTGGCAAAAACGCCAAAGGCAGAAATTCCTGCGGCTCTCGCAGAATTGCGGAAGCCAAAGCAGGAGCGTCAGCTCCGAAAAGCGGAAACATCTTCTTCAAAACAGGCATCCTCTGAAATCAGCAAAAGCATCCAAGGGCATCAACGCCAGCTTACTGCCGAAGAAAGAACCTCTCTGAAAGCATCCATTGACAATCGTTATCAGGAACGAGCCATTGCAAACGGTTCTCTGATGATGTGCGAGGTACAGGGTGCCAAAGAGGACTTCATTCGCCGCTGGAATACGATTTTCAAAGAATACCCGGATGTTTTTGAAGATTCGGACTGCCGCAAGATCATTCACGACTTGACCGAAGATGCTGTGCAGTATCTTCTGAAAATAAAGGAGAAAACGATATGATGCTTTCTAACCTGAACCTTTCCAGCCTGCCGGAGTGCAGCTTTGAGGTGCGGTACGTTGACAGTGTTCTGCTGAACCCCTGCGCCGAGTACCAGCGGCTGCTCCGCATGGGTAAAGTTGCAAATATCGCAGCCAACTTTTCGGAGTATATCGCTAATGAACCGAAAGTCAGCTACCGCGATGGCCGCTACTTCGTCTTTGACGGACAGAACACCATCGAGGCACGGAAAACGTGCAACGGTGGGCGTGACCTCCCGATTCGCTGCAAGGTCTTTTACGGCCTTTCCAAAGAGCATGAAGCTCTGCTGTTCGCCGTGCAGACAGGCATTTCCAGTGAACTGACCGCTGGTGAACGACTCCGCGCCAAACTGGTAGCACACGAAGAAAACGCCTGTGACTTTGTTTCGGTAACGGAGGACACTGGCGTTCGGTTTGCACTGGATGGGATTCGCGCTCCATGGAAAATCTACTGCATCCGTTCGGCCTACTACATCTACAAGAGCTACGGTGCAGCCCTTTACCGGGAAATGCTGAGTATCCTTGTGGATGCTTGGGGTGGCGATTCGGATTCGTTCCTGTCGGGCATCCTGCACGGCATGGCTCGTTTTCTGGCTCTATATCAGGGCGAATACAGCCGGGAACGGTTGATTCTCCGGCTGCGCACAGTGCATCCCAAAACCATCACCCGGCTGGCACAGAACGACACTGGCAACGTGGCAGACCGCCACATGAAGCAGATTCTGTCCATCTATAACGGTGCAGGCCGCACACACAACCTGCCCTGCAAGCGGTGACGGGCATGATTCCAGTCAACCGAAAGTTTCTGCGCGGTGATATTTACTACGCTAATCTGGAGCCGCACCTCGGCTCCGAACAGGGTGGTATTCGCCCTGTGGTCGTAGTACAGAACAACACCGCAAACTGCTATTCGCCCAACCTCATTGTTGTGCCTGTCACATCCAATATCGGAAAGAAGCCTGATCACCAAGCCCACGTTCTTGTGGAAGGTAATCGGGCTTTTTTGCAGCCATCCATGATTTTGGCAGAATCTGTCCAGACCATCAGCAAGGGACGGCTGATCCGCCCGATGGGGCGGTTGAGCATCCCGGAACTCATTCGGCTCAATTATGCGCTGCTCTATCAGCTCGATCTGAACGAATGGGTATGGAGAAAGGAGGCCTATGAAGGCTATCTGCGATACCACCGCTAAATCGGAAACTCTTTCCGTCAAAGGCTGCAAGGTCAAAATCACCTATGCGCCTGCGGATACGGACTGTCTGGATGCGATCCAGAAGCTGCTGCAAACTACCATCCTGCGCACGGCAGGACACACCGCTGCCTGACATCCTTGTATTCCTTGAATGCGTGAGATAAGATAAAATCGAACTGAACATTGAAAACCAAATATGGACGAAACACGTTTGATTTTTCCTTTCTCACTCAAAGAAAGAGAGATTGAAATGAAAAAACGTGTTTATACCTTATACCGTGTTTCAACAAAGGGACAGGTCGAGAAAGACGACATCCCCATGCAGAAAGAATCCTGCCGCGACTTCGCAGAAAGTCAGGGCTGGGAGATCGTCAAGGAATTTTCCGAGAAAGGCGTTTCCGGCTTCAAGAAGTCCGCCAAAGAACGCGATGAACTCCAGAAAATCCAACAGGCTGCAATGGAAGGCAAATTCGACATCCTGCTGGTGTTCATGTTTGACCGTCTCGGTCGCCGTGATGATGAAACGCCCTTTATTGTGGAATGGTTCACAAAGCAGGGCATCGAGGTCTGGAGCGTGAACGAAGGTCAGCAGCGGTTCGACACCCATGTGGACAAGCTGATGAACTACATCCGCTACTGGCAGGCATCCGGCGAAAGTCTGAAAACCTCCGTCCGTACCCGGACAAGGCTGGAGCAGCTCACCGGGGAGGGCCACTACACAGGCGGTACTGTGCCTTACGGCTACAAGCGTGTCCGTCTTGGCCGTGTAAACAAGAAAAATCAAGAGGTCTGTGACCTTGTGATCGATGAAGCGGAAGCTGAAATCGTCCGGCTGATTTTTCACAAGTATGTTTATGAGGGCTACGGCGCACAGAAGTTGAGCCACTACCTTTATGAACAGGGCGTTGTAGGCCGGAACAGCAAGAACATCCCGAACACCAGCATCGTTCGGATGATCAAGAACAAGTGCTACACGGGTTATCTCATCAATGGTGCAGTGGAAGCCGAGTGTCCACAGCTCCGTATTATCGACCCAGAGCTGTTCGAGCAGGCACAGGAATTGCGGCAGGCGCGGACTTGTGAGCGTGGCAGTACACCGCTTGGCACCAGTTCCAAAGCCCTGTTGACTGGGCTGGTTTACTGCGGTCACTGCGGCAACCGCCTGAGCCTGACCAGCAGCGGACGGACGCACACCTATGCCGATGGGCATACGGTAAAAGAAGTTCGGCCCCGGTATAGCTGCTTCTACAAGATTCGGCATCCGGGTGACTGCGATGGACAGTCCGGCTACGGTGTTTCCAAGCTGGATTCCATTGTAGAAGAAGTTGTCCGGCAGATCTTCGCACAGTTCCGCGAGGTTTCCCGGAAAAAGCTGCTGGAATCGGTCAAGACCAACGATGCCGCCCGCATCCAGAAGAAGGTCAAGAAAATCCAGAAAGACTTGGAAAGCAAGCAGAAAGAACTGGACGACCTGAAAGCCGAAACGATTCTGGTTATCCGGGGCGTGAGTGCCTTAGACAAAGAACTGCTCGGCACACTGGTGGTCGAAGCAAAAGATGCTCTGGAAACCCTTGAAAAGCAGCTTGTTCAGGCGCAGGAAGAATACGATGAAGCCACTAAGACGGCAAAGCGTAGCAACTACATCTGCAACGAGCTGTTTACATGGGCGGATGTGTACGACACCGCCAACCACGATGAACGCCGCGCCATTTTGCAGCAGTTCATCAAGGAGATTCACGTCCGAAAAGACTATGAAATCTCGATCACCCTGAACGCCAGCTTCAACCAAGTGGAGCAGCTCAAGGCGGTATCAACCTACGATGGTGCGGAAATTTTTGAAGAAATTTCCGAAAAGGGGGCATAAAACTGATGCTCTTGCCCGCAGCACCATGCAAAATGCAAAGAAAGAAGCGTGAAACCGATGGATTTTCAAAAAGTACATTGATGACCCCGCCCGGTTCGCATCCGACTTCAGGGTTCGGAGCCCGGCACGGTCTGCCAAGGTTTTTTAGCCATAAAAAACGCCGCATCGTACAAAACGATGCGACAAATTGGTGGACCTAGAGGGATTCGAACCCTTGACCTCTCGGATGCGAACCGAACGCTCTCCCAACTGAGCTATAGGCCCTTATGGACTCGTGGACTCACGCCCACACGTCGAAAGGAGTAACCTTACGACTCCGTTAGTGTACCGCGTTTGGAGAGATTTGTCAAGTTCTTTGCCGCAGGAATTCAGAGATTTTTATAGCCGACCGGCTCATCGTCGCGGCAGCGGCGCTCCATCAGGAAGGTGTCGAGCCAGCGGCCGTGGCAGTCGCGGGCGATGCGCTCCCGGCGGCCCACCAAGCGAAACCCGCACTTCAGATGCAGCCCGCGCGAAGCGGCGTTGTCCTGCAGGACCGTGGATTGCAGCGTCCAGTAGCCGGCCTGTTCGGCCTGTCGGCAGAGCGCACTCAGCAAATGGTAGCCCAGCCCGCGCCCCCGGAAGCGCTCGCCGATGTAAATGCTGACCTCGGCCACGCCGCGGTAACACCAGCGCGGGTCTACCCGATGCAGGGCCGTCCAGCCCGCAAGAACGCCGTCGTCCAGCACGACAAGGCGGCACTCCTTGGTGTGGGAGGCGTCCCATGCCGTGTAGGGCGGACAGTCGGTCTGGAAGGTGGCGTGCTCAGTGGCGATGCCTTCCAGATAAATCTTTGAAACAGCAG
Source organism: uncultured Faecalibacterium sp. (assembly GCA_900551435.1). Taxonomy (GTDB): domain Bacteria; phylum Bacillota; class Clostridia; order Oscillospirales; family Ruminococcaceae; genus Faecalibacterium. The sequence continues at coordinate 21,227 of URVW01000023.1, read as the reverse complement.
TCCAATCTTCCGGCGTCATGGGCCGGACTGTGATCTCACTCATAGCAATTCATCCTGACCGGGGCCGCAATGCTCCGGTTTCCCCTCGATGGAATCTTACAGATCCAGTATAGCAGACTTTTCGGCAAAGTACAACGGGTTCCGTCAGGCAAGCTGGGGCAGATGATCCAGCACCGGGATGCCCAGCCCACGCAGATACTCCTGCTTGCTGCGCAGGAGCGGAACGACGTCCAGTTCTTCGGGCGCGTGGGCGTCACAGCCGAGGATGGCCTTGACCGGATATTCCGCCGCGATCTGCCAGAACAGGTCATTGGTGTAGCCGAGGGAGCCGTCGGCACGGCCATGGGTCTGCAGTCCGGCCAGATTGTATTCCAGCGGAACATCCAGCCGCGCGGCGGTTTCGCAGATCTCACGGCAGGTCTTTTCGGCGGCGGCATCAAATTCGGGCCACCGGTTCAGAAAGAGGTCCGGGTGGGCAAGGTAAAGATAGCGCCCCGTCTCCAAACCCGCCGCGACCTGTTCCGCATAATGCCGCAGGTCGAGGTCCGAGCGGGAACGTCCAAAGTGGATGCCCGTCTCGTCGGTGGTGTCGTAGTGGCAGCCGAACACCCAGTATTCCACGCCCAGACGCTCACAATCCTCGGCGAGCCGGTCGAGATAGTCCGGGAAATACTCCACTTCCAGCCCGATATGAAGGTGAATGCGGTCTGCGTACCGGTCCCGCAGAGCCTGAAGCGTCTGCACATAGCCTTCCAGCTCGTCCGGGAGCATCCGGATATGGGAAACAAAATGGGGGTCCCGATACCGCCAAGGGGTGTGGTCCGAAAATCCGAGCACCTGATAGCCGCAGCGGATGGCCGTCTCGATGTATTCTTCTTCCGTACCGGTGGCGTGGTGGCAGCGGGTGGTGTGGGTGTGGTAGTTGGCGAGGATGGGTTCCGACATGGTATGCTCCTTTTTTATTTCAGAAACCTTTTCGAAAACGATCGGTTGTGGTACAATAAGACAAAATCTGTGCGGACTTGACTTTGCAGAGACCTATTATAGAACGCTTTGTGAAAAAATGCAATCCGGAGAGAGAACACAGCAAAGGAGAACGATGGATGAAACATCTCAGCAGAACGACCCTGTGCACTCTGTTTTTATTAGCGGCGCTGGCGCTTCCGGTCTTTGCGGAACGTGAAACGGGTCCGGCGAACATCACCCCGGAAACGACGATGAAAGAGATCCGGACCAATCCCAGCATTCGGGATTCGGGGCTGTACACTTACGTTTATGTCTGGGAACGAGACATCGGGCTGTTACAGCATTACAAAGACGGCAACACTCTAAAAGAGGTCGTCGGGCCGGAATCGGTCGAAAGCTGTGCGGCGGGCATGAATTACCTCATCGACACTTATAATAACGGGACTCAGATCACCTACAAGCTCTACAGTCCGGAAGAGATCGCCGCCGACAAGACCCGCGACCATGCGGAGCTGTATTATTTCCCGGCAAAAGAGCCGAATGCAAAGTATGCGATGGTGCTTTCGGGCAACGCGCTGATCTACAGCGGCGAGATGCGCGGCGGCGTATCCACAGCGTGGGAACTGCATGAAAAGGGCTATGCGGTGTTCGCCCTGCGGTATCGCATCGGCGAAGAAGCAAAGGACAATGCTCCCATCGAGGACCTTGGCCGTGCTATCCAGCTCATTACGGCAAATGCCGAACAGTTTGGCGTACAGACCGAAGGATATGCGCTTTTGGGATACTCCTCCGGCGGCCAGATCACGGGCATTTTTGGCGATCAGGACATCGGTTACGGGCGCTACGGCGTGCCCAAACCGGGCGTGATGCTTCTGGCTTATCCCATCAACGATTTTTATGAGGCAAAGCCGATCTATCATTGGCTTCTGGATACTTACGGGGAGGGAATGCGCTATTACGACTACGAGATCTCTTCCTGCGTGACGCCGGATTATCCGCCGACCTACTTCTGGTATGGCGAGAACGACATCGTTTTGATGCTGTTCAATTACTGGAAGCAGGGGCCGGCACTTCAAACGGCGTTGGCGGTCAATGGTGTGCCCTACTATGAGAGCGTATACCGCAAAGCACCGCACGGCATCGGCATTGCCAAGGGAACAGATGCAGAGGGCTGGATCGAGGACGCTGTTTGGTTCTGGCAGAGCCAGACCGGCGATGCCGTCCAGCCAGCAGCATAACAATCAACGGAAAGGAAGCGGACCTTATGAAGGACTTGAATGAAGCATTTCGCAGTTTGAATGTGGGACTGCCCGATGATGTGGAGCGGCTGAAAGCGGCCGGATCCTACAAGGAAGCCATTGAGCGGATCGACGAATATCTGGCGGAGGACTGGACCGTGACCCAGAACGGCCCCCGCAGTCAGGGTTTCGAGGAAGCCGGGGCCTTCGTGCCTGAAAATCCGACGCCGCACGGTGTGGACGCCCTGCGGGACGCGATGATCGTCCAGCGCGAGATCATGCGCCGCATCCCGGAAGATTACTGCTGGACCGAGGAACAGGCCGTGGCCCGGATGCAGGGACTGGTCCGGGATTTCACAGCGGAGGAGTTCCGCCAGCTGGTCCGCCATGGCCGAGTGGACTGGCGGTTCGTGGAGGGCGAAAAGCACTATCTGGACCGCTTTGCCGAAACGCTGCTTGCCACCCACGCAGACCTCGCCGCGCGCCAGATCGACCCGCCCGCCGCCAACACCGCTGCCCGGGAGTTCCGCCGCCGTCAGCACGAACAGATGGTGCAGACCGGAAAGGCCGAAGCACGGATCACCCTGAAAACCAGCGTCGGCATGTCAGACGAAGCCTTTGCCAAGGCGTTGGAACAGGCCAAGGCTGAGGGGCGGAACAGCGTGCATGTCCGCGCGTGGCTCCCGCTCCCGGCGGCATGTCTTGCCCAGAGCGAGATCGAGCTGCTGGACTTCACCGAGCCGCCCGCCCACATCGCCGACGAGAACGCGCCGCAGAGAACGGTTTTCTGGGAAGCAGACCTCACCGAGAACCGCCGCTTCGGGGTGCAGTACCGCTATCACACGACGGCGCAGTATGCCGACCCGATGGATTTCGTTCCGGACGCCGAGCAGCCCGCCTTTGACACCGAAGAGGAAGCGCCTCACATCGTGTTCACGCCTTATCTGCGGGCGCTGGCTCATCAGCTGACCGACGGCGTCACCGACCCGGCGGAAAAGGCCAAGCGCATCTATGACTATGTGACCCTGAACGTCCGCTACCACTACCAGCCCGCCTATTTCGTACAGGAGAGTCTGCCCGACCACTGTGCCCGCGACCGCCGGGGCGACTGCGGTATCATGGCGCTGACCTTCATCACGCTCTGCCGTCTGGTGGGCATTCCGGCCCAGTGGCAGAGCGGCCTGTCCGTCTCGCTCACCGGCGTTGGCTGCCACGACTGGGCCATGTTCTACATCGCGCCCAAGGGCTGGATGTACGCCGACTGTTCGTTCGGTGCATCGATGGCGCGGCAGGGCGATGAAACGATGCGGCGTCATTATTTTGGCAATCTGGACACCGGCCGGATGGTGGCCAACCGCGCGTTTGAAGCACCGTTCGACCCGCCGATGACCGGCTTCCGGTCCGACCCCTACGACAACCAGTCCGGCGAGTGCGAAGTCGATGGCGTCGGCCTGTACGGAGATGCCCGCGACACCCGCAAGGAACTGGTAGACTACGAAATTTTGTAAAAAGAGGAAACCATGGAATATCTGGCAGGACTTTATACCCTTCTGCTCGTTGCCATCTGTCTGGAACTGGCGGTGGTGCTCTGGCGCACCGGCAAAAAGACGGGCGGCGGACAGGACACCGAAGAACTCAAGCGCTGGATGCAGCAGCAGCTGGACACACAGGCCAAGGACTTTGCCGCCAAGCAGTCCGCGATGGCAGAGCAGAACTACACCGCGATGCGCGGCGTCAGCGAGACGCTGCAGACCGCTGTGCAGAACATGAGCGCGACCCTCGCGCAGGGGCAGGACAGCCAGCAGCAGATCTTAGAGCGCCGTCTGCGCTCGCTGGAAGCGTCCAACACCCAGAAGCTGGAAGAACTGCGCGCCGCACTGGCAAAGGATATGTCGTCGCTTCGGGCCGAAAATGCCCAGAAGCTCGACGAGATCCGCCACACGGTGGATGAACAGCTTCAGGATGCCCTGCAAAAGCGGGTGAGCGAGAGCTTCAAGGCTGTCAACGAGCAGCTGGAACAGGTCTATAAAGGCTTGGGTGAGATGCAGAACCTCGCGGCGGACGTCGGCGGCCTGAAGCAGGTGCTCTCGGGCGTCAAGACCCGCGGCATTCTGGGCGAACTGCAGCTGGGGGCCATTCTGGAAGAAATTCTGGCCCCCGAACAGTACGAAACCAACGTGGCCACCATCCCGGGCAGCACCCAGCGGGTGGAATACGCCATCAAGATGCCGGGAGTAGACGGCAGCACCGTCTGGCTGCCCATCGACTCGAAATTTCCCGGCGACACCTATGCGCATCTGCAGGATGCACAGGCGTCCGGCGACGCGCAGGCCGTCGAGAACGCCCGCCACGCGCTGGAACTGGTCCTGCGCAGCGAGGCGAAAGACATCCACGAAAAATATGTCGAGCCTCCCTACACCACGACGTTTGGCATCCTTTTTCTCCCGTTTGAAGGGCTGTATGCCGAGGTGGTCAATGCGGGGCTTCTGGAAGTGCTTCAGCGGGATTATCAGGTCAACGTGGCCGGTCCCAGCACCATGGCCGCGCTGCTGAACAGCTTGCAGATGGGATTCAAGACGCTGGCCATTCAGAAGCGCTCGGGCGAGGTCTGGCAGCTGCTCGGGGCTGTCAAGACGGAGTTCGATAAGTTTGGGCAGGGGCTTTCCAAGATGCAGCAGCGTCTGCGCCAGACCGACGAAGAATTGGACCAGCTCATCGGGGTGCGGAGCCGTGCCATCAGCCGAAAGCTGCGCAGCGTCCAGAGTTTGGACGAAGCGGCGGCGGCGACCCTGCTGGAACTGGACAACGAGCCGGGACGCCCCGTCACGGCCCGCCTTCCAGCGTCCGAAGAGCTGTGACCTCTTGCCAAATGCGGTCCTTCCTGCTATAATAAGAAATGTTCCTAGTAAACATCGCCGGTTTTCCGGCACATCGATAAAAATGAAGAGAGGATGTCTTTTATGAGCGTGAACAAAATCAGCAGCGCCATTTTGGGTGTCGGGGTGGATGATACCACCATCGACCTGTTCGAGAGCCAGTATCCTGTGCCCACGGGCGTCAGCTACAATTCCTATGTCATCCGGGACGAAAAGACCGCGATCCTTGACACGGTGGATGCTCGTGCCACCGACGCATGGCTGGAAAATCTGGCCGAAGCGCTGGACGGCACGAAGCCGGATTACCTCATCGTCTCTCACATGGAGCCGGACCACGGGGCCAACATTGCAAAGCTGGCGGCACTGTATCCGGAGATGCAGGTGGTCGGCAACGCCAAGACCTTCCTCTACATGGAGCAGTTCTTCGGCGCGGATGCCATTGCAAAAGACCGCCGTGTGACCGTCAAGGACGGCGAAAGCCTGACACTGGGCGCACACACCCTGACCTTTGTGTTCGCGCCCATGGTCCACTGGCCGGAAGTCATGGTCAGCTATGAGTCCAGCGAAAAGGTGCTCTTCTCCGCCGATGGCTTTGGCCGCTTCGGCGCGGTAGCCAAGTTTGACAAGAACGCCAACTGGGCCAGCGAAGCCCGCCGGTATTTCCTGAACATCGTGGGCAAATATGGTCCGCAGGTACAGGCCCTTCTGAAAAAAGCCGCCGCGTTGGACATCCAGACCATCTGCCCGCTGCACGGCCCGGTTCTGACCGGCGATCTGAGCCAATACCTGAACTACTACGACCTCTGGTCCAGCTACAAGCCCGAAGAACCGGAGAAAATTCTTGTGGCCAGTGCTTCCATCCACGGCCACACCCGCGAAGCTGCCCACCTGATGGCTGAAAAGCTCCGTGCAAAGGGAGCCAAGGTCGTGGAGATGGACCTGACCCGCACCGACGTTTCCTATGCGGTGACCGAGGCGTTCCGCTGCGGCAAGATCGTTCTGGCCTGTGCGACGTACGACGGCTTCCTCTTCCCGCCGATGGAGAATCTGCTCGCCCACCTCAAGACCAAGAACTTCCAGAGCCGCACCATCGGCCTGATGGAGAATGGCACTTGGGCCCCCATGGCAGCAAAACTCATGCGGGCCGAGCTGGACGGCATGAAGAATATGACCGTCTGTGAGAACGTCGTTACCATCCGCTCTGCCGTCAATGCGGCATCTGAAGCGCAGATGGATGCACTGGCGGATGAGATCGTCGGCTGAGTGTTTCATAAAGTTTCGATAAAATAACAAAGGCTCCTGTCCATTCATCGGACAGGAGCCTTTCTTGTTCTTCATCCGGCAGCTCTTCCCTTTTCAAAACAGATGCTGCCTTGTTTCTCAAAATTCCAGCACCGGGCTGACTTCATTCCTTCGCTGCGTCTGAACGATGCAGTCTTTTTCCGGCACGACGCCCGCCGCGCCGAGGGTGTTGAACACGGTCTGCAGGGCCAGCATAGGGGTATTGTTCTCCTGCGAAAGGTGGCACAGCGCAAACTTTTTGCAGCCCTCTTGGATCAGCTCCAGAATTTTCGCTGAACACTCATCGTTGGAGAGATGCCCCCGGGTGGACTCGATGCGGGAGCGTAAGTAATACGGATACGGCCCGCTGCGGAGCATGTGGAGGTCGTAGTTGCTTTCCAGCGCCACGAGGTCACAACCGGACAGCGCTTCGTGCACCGGGGGCGTCAGGACCCCAAGGTCGGTGGCGATGGTCATGGTCTTGTCGTCCGGCGTGTGGATGCGGTAACCCACACAGGGCACATCGTGGCTGGTGGGGAACGCCGTCACGCCAAAATCGCCGATGTCCTCTTCCCCGCCGGACATGCTGCGCAGTTCGCAGGACGCGGGCACGATGCCGTTCGCATCCAGAAAATCCAGCGTTGCGGCCGCGCCGTAGACGGGCAGCGGGTTCTTTTTCAGGAAGGTGGACAGGCCCTTCACATGGTCGCTGTGCTCGTGGGTCACAAGGATGCCCGCGCAATCACTGATGTTCAGGTCCAGCGCCTTGAGGGCCGCACCGGTCGTCCGCACGCCCTTGCCCATATCGATGATGAGGTAGCGCTGCCCACAGCGCACCACGCTGCCGTTGCCGGACGAGCCGGAATACAATGAGATAAATTCTGCCATATTCTCCTCATGAAAGCAGCCCGCCGCAAAATGCGGCAGGCTGTTTTAGCTGTATCGAAAGTTCTGTTACATCGCCGATTCCAGCGCGGCGGGCGCACGGTCCACCTTGCTGATGTCTGCGCCCAGACCGCGCAGCTTCTCCACGATGTTCTCATAGCCGCGCTCGATGTGGCCGATCTCCTCGATCTCGCTGGTCCCGTCCGCCATCAGAGCGGCAACGACCATCGCAGCACCGGCACGCAGGTCCGAAGCCCGCAGCGGCGCGGGGCTGAGCTTTTCCACGCCCTCGAACACGGCCACCTGACCGTCCACCTGAACGTTCGCGCCCATCTTGCGCAGCTCGTCCACATAGCGGAAACGGTTGTCCCACACGCTCTCGGTGATGGTGGAAGTGCCCTTGGCGATGCTGAGCAGCACGCCCATCAGGGGCTGCATATCGGTCGGAAAGCCGGGGTGCGGCATGGTGTTGATCTTCAGGGGCAGCACATCGCCGGTGCGGCGGACGCGGACGGAATCGTCAAACTCCTCGACCTCGACGCCCGCACGGCGGAGCTTTGCAGTGATGGGTTCCAGATGCTTGGGGGTCACGTTCTCGATGAGGACATCGCCGCCCGTGGCAGCGGCAGCCACCATATAGCTGCCGGCCTCGATCTGGTCCGGGATGATGCTGTAGGTGCAGCCGTGCATCTGCCGCACGCCGCGCACCTTGATGACATCCGTGCCAGCGCCGCGCACATCGGCGCCGCACATATTCAGGAAGTTTGCCAGATCAACGACATGGGGTTCCTTGGCGCAGTTCTCCAGAATGGTCTGGCCCTCGGCCATGACCGCAGAGAGCATCCCGTTCATGGTCGCACCAACGCTGACCTTATCAAAGAAGATATGCGCACCGGTCAGCTCCTTGGCGCGGACGGTGATCATACCGTAATCCACGCTGTCCTCTGCACCCAGAGCACTGAAGGCCTTCAGGTGCTGGTCGATGGGGCGGGGTCCGAGGTTGCAGCCACCCGGCATGGCGACCTGTGCCTTGCCGAAACGGGACAGCAGCGCACCCAGAAAATAATAGCTTGCACGCATCTGACGGGACAGGTCGTCCGGCACATTGGTGCAGGTGATGTGGGTGGTGTCGATCTCGTAGGTGTTCTTATTCAGCATCTTCACCTGTGCGCCAAGGACGCTCAGGATCTTCAGGCTGACCGCAACATCGCTGATATCCGGCAGGTTCTCGATCACGCAGACATCCGCCGCCAGAATGGTGGCCGGCAGGATGCCGACAGCCGCATTTTTTGCGCCCGAGATCGTGACCGCGCCGTGCAGGGGCTTACCGCCCGTAATAACAAACTTTTCCAATTTTATGATCTCCTTGTCGTGGGGCTGTGTCGGCCCCCAAAGGGTTTCTCTTCACAATCGATCCGCGCACATCGCAAGGCACAGGACTTCACGATATGCTATTTTATTATACACAACTTCGGCCAAAAAGCAAAGACCCATTTGCACAGCAGGGATTATTTTCTGTTTTGCCCAGAAAATCCGAAGATATTCGGTTATTTTGTTTGTTTTTTCAAAAAATTTACAGAAATTTCGTCAAGTTGCATGACACAAACCGCGTTTACCAGACACAATCTTCGCAATGCTGCTCCTTCAGCCAGCCCAGCTGATAGGCTTTGACCAGCTGTTTCAGGTCATGCACGCGCTCGCGAAGCACCTCGCCCTCGTCGGTCTCCTCCACGAGGATGCGGTGGTTCTCGGTCTCCAGAATGTTCTTCTGCGAGAGGATATCGATGTTCTCATTGACGGCTTTTTCCGCGCTCTCGAACGGCTGATGGGTGCGCAGAGACATCGTGCGGCTGGAATAGACCAGCGTATAGCCCGCGATGCCGGTCTTGTCGTGGTAGGCGCGGCAGAACCCGCCGTCGATGACCACAAGGCGTCCGCCGCCCTTGATGGGGCTTTCGCCGCTCTTTTCGCGGACCGGCACATGGCCATTGACGATGTGGCTGGTCCCGGGAAGCCCGAACTCCGCCAGAATGCGGCGGCATGCGGCCTCTTCATTGTACCATGTATAATAGGGGTCCTTGACCTCTTCGTGGGTGGCGGGGTCCTCGACATAGAGCCGCTCGAAGGTCGTCATGGCGCTGCGGCCGAACAGCGGCGACAGCTTGCCGCACCACAGATACCACAAAAAGTCCTGACCGCTCTGGCGGGCCGCAGAACCTTCCGGCGCAAAGTAGCCCCGGCGTGCCCGCTCGTCGCAGTAGTCCATCAGGGCGCGGCCGGAATAGCTGTGGCCCTCGAACCGCTCCACGGCGAAGCTGCCGGTCTTGGTCATCGGGACGACACCGTGATAGAGCAGGTTACCGTTCTCAATGTGATAAACGCTGCCCTTGGCATAGAGGAACTCGATGTGCTGCTGCAATTTTTCGCTCTGACGGAAGGACTGCACGAGCTTGGTCAGCACCACCTGTTCGTCGTAGTTGAGCTTCGACGGGTCGGCGTGGTCCACCGTGGGGAAGCTGGTATCCCGCAGCGGATATTCTTTGCCGTTGATGGTAACGGTCCCCTTTTCCCAATCGATGTGGCGCAGGAAGTCTCTCCCCTGCATCTTGAAATCCGGGTTCCGCGCGATGACGGCGCACTCCATCTTGAGCATCAGGATGCTCACAGCCTTGTGCATGACTGCACAGCGGTGGAGCATTCCCTCGGTGTAGGGACCGCGCGCCGCATCGGTGTGGGGCATCCAGAGGGTCAGGTCGTCGTCTCCGTAGAACTGCTCTGCCATCCGCTGCAGATGCCGCAAGTTGATGCCGTAGCAGTCCTCCAGCATGGCGTGGTTGTGGTAGGCCAGCGTCGTTTTCAGCACGGTGCAGATGCAGATGGGGCTGCCCGCCGCTGCGCCCATCCAGACCACGTCGTGGTTGCCCCACTGGATATCGACATTGTGGTGGCGCATGAGCAGGTCCAGAATGATATCCGGGCGGGGGCCGCGGTCGAACAGGTCTCCGACGATGTGGAGTTTATCCACGGCCAGCCGCTTGATCAGCTCGCACAGGCGGACGATGAATTTATCGGCGCGGCCATTCTCGATGATGCTGCCCACGATCTGGCCATAGTACAGGTCCTTGTCGTGGTCCTCGAAATGGGCATGGAGCAGCTCGTCCAGAATGTAGCCGCAGCTCACCGGCAGACATTCCCGCACATGCTCGCGGGTGTGCTTGGACGACACCAACCGGCAGATATCGATGAGCTGGAGCAGCGTCTCGGTGTACCACTGGTCCAGCTCGTCCTCGTCGGCACAGCGGGCCTTGAGCTGGGGCAGCTTTTCGTTGGGGTAATAGATCAGGGTGGCCAGTTCGGCGCGGGCGGCTTCGGGGATGGTATCCCCCAGCACGATATCCACCTTTTCGCGGATGACGCCGGAAGCTGAGTTCAGGATGTGGACGAAGGCTTCATTCTCGCCGTGCAGGTCACTCATAAAATGCTCCGTGCCCTTGGGCAGTTTGAGCAGCGCCTGCGTGCTGATGATCTCGCTGGCGGCAGCGGCCTGCGACGGGTAATCCCGGGCCAGCAGAGACAGATATTTCAGATGATCGCGGATCTCCTCATTTTCGGTGCGCATAGGTTCCTCCCAAGTTCCAAATATGCAGTATTCTTGCACAACATGCAATATTCACTCATAGTATACCACAACCGGGGTCGAAAATGGTATAATAGATACGAGCAATTTGTTCGAAACTTTTGCAAAGGACTTGGATATTATGCCCAAAACCACCAACATCGCGCCCGCCTCCTGCACCCTCTGTCCCCGCCAGTGCAAAGCCGACCGTGCCGCCGGACGCACCGGCTTCTGCGGCGCGGGCGGGACCTTGAAAGCGGCCCGCGCGGCCCTGCACTTCTGGGAAGAACCCTGCATCAGCGGGACCCGCGGGAGCGGCACGGTGTTTTTCTCCGGCTGTACGCTGAAGTGCTGTTTCTGCCAGAACTACCCCATCAGCGCCGAGGGGCTTGGCAAGGAGATCACGGTCGAGCACCTTGCGGAGATTTTTCTCGACCTTCAGGCGCAGGGAGCGCACAACATCAACCTCGTCACGCCCGGACAGTGGCAGCCGTGGATCATCGCGGCGCTGGACGAAGCGCGGGCCAAGGGACTGCATCTTCCCATCGTCTGCAATACCGGCGGCTACGAGACGCTGGACAGCATCGAGCGCTGGCGGGGGTACATCGACATCTGGCTGGCGGACCTGAAGTATGTCTCCCCTGCCCTTTCGGCAGAGCTTTCGGCTGCGCCGGATTATTTCGCCGTGGCAAAACCCGGCATCGAAGCCATGATGGCACAAGCAGGGCATCCGGTCTTTGACGCGGACGGCATCCTGCAAAAGGGCGTCATCCTGCGGCATCTGGCCCTGCCCGGGCATGTGGACGACAGCTTTGCCGTGCTGGACCAGATGGCGGCATGGAACCGCGCCGACCCGGGGTGCTTCCTGCCCAGCGTCATGAGCCAGTACACGCCGTTCTACAAGGCGGCAGAACACGGCATCGGCCGCCGCATCACCACCTACGAATACCGCCGGGTGGTCAACTACGCCATGGACCTCGGCCTTTCGGACGGCTACATGCAGCAGAAGAGCAGCGCCAAGGAGGAGTATACCCCCTCGTTCGATCTGACAGGGGTGTGACCCTCTCAGCTTCGCGCTGCTCAGCAGCTCTCCCAAAGGGCGAGCCATTGGCAGGTCGGGCAGCCCCTGCTGGACGCTGAACACTTTATCTCCGAAGCGGAAGTGCTCCGCTGTCCGGAGTGGGTTCGTCAAAATCCCCAAAAATCCCCGTTTATTTTCTCTCATGACTCACGTCTTTCGCTTGCGATTTGGAGAAGGGTGCGGTATAATGGATACAACAATGTGTTCTCACATCGTAACGGTATACACGACAGCAACGACTTTTTAGGAGGAGCGTTATGGAACACTACAATCCGATCCTTGGCAGCGAGGCCAACGGGCAGAAATTCATCACCTGCGGCGAGATCATGCTGCGTCTGACTCCGCCGAACTACGAGAAGATCCGCATGGCTTCCAGCTTTGAGGCAAGCTACGGCGGCAGCGAGGCAAACATCGCTCTGGCACTGGCCAATCTGGGCGTGGACAGCACCTTTTTCAGCGTCGTTCCGAACAACAGTCTGGGCAAGAGCGCGGTGCGCTGGCTGCGTTCCAACGATGTGCACTGCACGCCGATGATCCTCACCGAGCCGAACGAGACACCCTCGAACCGTCTGGGTACTTACTATCTGGAAACGGGCTACGGCATCCGCGCTTCCAAGGTCATCTACGACCGCAAGCACAGCGCCATCACCGAGTACGACTTCTCGCAGGTCGATCTGGACGCCCTGCTGGACGGCTTCGACTGGCTGCACCTGAGCGGCATCACCCCGGCGCTGGCCCCCAACTGCCGCGGCCTGATCATCGACATGCTCAAGACCGCCAAGAAGAAGGGCCTGACCGTCAGCTTCGACGGCAACTTCCGCTCCACCTTGTGGACGTGGGAAGAGGCCCGCGACTTCTGCACCGAGTGTCTGCCCTATGTGGACGTTCTGCTGGGCATTGAGCCTTATCACCTGTGGAAGGACGAGTCCGACCACTCCAAGGGCGACTGGAAGGATGGCGTTCCTCTCCAGCCCAGCTACGAGCAGCAGGATGAGATCTTCCAGCACTTCATCGAGCGCTATCCCAATCTGAAGTGCATTGCCCGCCATGTGCGCTATGCTCACAGCGGCAGCGAGAACAGCCTGAAAGCCTTTATGTGGTACGAAGGCCACACCTTCGAGAGCAAGCTGTTCACCTTCAACATCCTCGACCGCGTGGGCGGCGGCGACGCTTTTGCCAGCGGCCTGATCTACGCGATGCTCCACGATTACAAGGCCATGGATATGATCAACTTCGCGGTGGCAAGCAGCGTCATCAAGCACACCATCCACGGCGATGCCAACATCACCGACGATGTCAGCTCCATCCGCAACCTGATGAACATGAACTACGACATCAAGCGCTAAACTTGATGAAACGCCAGAAAGGCTCCCTGCGCGCGGCAGGGAGCCTTTCTGTTTTCCAGAATCCAACGCTCCCCGGAAATCCCCGGAACAGATATGCCATTTATTTTCGCGCCAAAAAGAGCCTCACCCGTTGCCGGATGAAGCTCCTTCGTCAGATGCAGGATATTCAGGACAAGATCATGCGGTCGTTCGCAAATTCGCCGCCGCTGGCGATCTGGAACTTCGCCAGCAGGTCCGAAACGTGCAGGTTCTTTTTCTCCTCGCCGGAGACATCATAGATGATATGGCCCTCGTACATCATGATCAGGCGGTTGCCGTACTTGATGGCGTCCTTCATGTTGTGGGTAATCATCATGGTGGTCAGGTGGTTCTCCTCGACGATCTTGGCCGAGAGGGTCAGCACCTTCAGCGCCGTTTTGGGGTCCAGCGCAGCGGTGTGCTCGTCCAGCAGCAGGAGCTTGGGCTTGTTCATGGTGGCCATCAGCAGGGTCAGCGCCTGACGCTGGCCGCCGGACAGCAAGCCCACGCGGGCGGTCAGACGGTCCTCCAAGCCGAGGTCCAGCGTCTCGAGCAGTTCGCGGTAGCGCTCTCGCTCAGCCTTGGTGATGCCCACCCGCAGACCACGGCGCTTGCCGCGGCGGGCCGCCAGCGCAAGGTTCTCTTCGATCTGCATGGTCGCCGCCGTGCCGGTCATGGGGTCCTGAAAGACGCGGCCGATGTAGGCGGCACGCTGATGCTCGCCCAGCTTGGTCACATCGATGCCGTCAATGAGGATCTTGCCCTCGTCCACCGGCCAGACACCGGCCACAGCGTTCAGCATCGTGGATTTGCCCGCGCCGTTGCCGCCGATGACGGTCACGAAGTCGCCTTCGTTCAGCTTCAGGTTCAGGCCGTTCAGCGCGGTCTTCTCGTTCACCGTTCCGGCGTTGAAGGTCTTGGAAACATTCTGGATCTCAAGCATTTTTTGCACCCTCCTTCTTTTTGGCGGTGGGCTTGGCAAAATACTTGCCTTTCCAGTACGGCACCGCGAGGAACACCGCCACGACCGACGCACTGAGCAGCTTGAGCAGGTTCGCGTCAAAGCCGAGGGTCAGCACCAGCTGGATGACGATATAATAGATGATCGCGCCCAGCGAGACAGACACCAGCTTGAGGGCGAAATTCTGGAAGATTCGGCCAAACACAGCCTCGCCGATGATGACAGCGGCCAGACCAATGACGATGGCGCCGCGGCCCATGCTGACATCGGCAAAGCCCTGATACTGGCTCAGCAGAGCGCCGGACAGGGCGACCAGACCGTTCGAGACGGCCAGACCCAGCACGACGTTCAGGTTGGTGTTGATGCCCTGTGCGCGGGACATGGCCGGGTTGGAACCGGTGGCGCGGATGCCGCAGCCCAGCTCCGTGCCGAAGAACCAATACAGCACGCCGATGACCACCGCCGTCACGATGGCGACCATGACGATGGGGTTGTGCAGGGCAAGTTCCTTGATCCAGCGCAGAGAGATGAGCAGATCGTACTTATCCACATTGATGGACTGGTTCGCCTTGCCCATGATCTTCAGGTTGATAGAGTAAAGCGCCAGCTGGGTCAGGATGCCGGCAAGGATGGCCGGGATGCCCATAAAGGTATGGAGCAGACCCGTGACAAGGCCGGTGGCAAGGCCCGCCAGCAGCGCAACGGCCAGCGCCTCCCAAACGTTCATGCCGGAGAGAAGGCACATGACGCAGACTGCGCCGCCCGTGCCGAACGAGCCGTCCACGGTCAGGTCGGCCACATCGAGGATGCGATAGGTCAGGTACACACCGATGGCCATGATGCCCCAGATCAGTCCCTGTGCACAAGCTCCCGGCAGCGCACCGGGCAGATTGGCAAGTCTAGCAAACAGTTCCAAAATAAAACCTCCAAACGATACACTTTTTTATTCCCGTGTTCATACGGGAAAAGCGGAGAAGCGCGTTTTTCGCTCTCCTCCGCTATATTTTTATGTTGTTTCCCGTAACTGCGGAGCTATCGCTCTGCAATCAGACGCAGTTCCAAAACCGGCTTGCCAAAGGCTCGCCCTTTGGGAGAGCTGGCAAAGCCGAATGGCTTTGACTGAGAGGGTCAGCCCTCGATAGCCTCATAGCCTTCCGGAACGGTCTGGCCCAGATCATCGCAGATGGTCTTGTTGTACTTCTTGGTGACGTTGGTGTACTCGATGGGCATGGTGGCGATGTCCTCTTCGCCGGTCAGGATCTTGGCGGCCATCTCACCGGTGGTGTAGCCCAGATCGTAGTAACTGATGGACAGGGTGGCCACGCCGCAGCCGGAGCAGATGCCCTCTTCGCCCGCGAACACAGGCTTCTTTGCGGGGCGGCAGATGCCGTCGATGATGCCGGTGTTGGCGGCACAGGTGTTATCGGTGGGGACATACACAGCGTCGTTCTCGTCGGCAGCCTTCTGGCAGACAGAAGCCAGATCGTTGGAATCGGAGAATGCATACTGCGTTGCAGTGATGCCGACAGCTTCCAGATACTTCTGGACCTCGTCCACCTGATACTGGCTGTTTGCCTCTGCGGAGCAGTACAGCAGACCGACCTTCTTGGCATCGGGCAGCCACTCGGTGATCATCTCAGCCTGCTGGTCCAGCGGAGCCAGATCGGAAGTGCCGGAGACGTTGCCGCCAACCGTGCCGTCAAAGTCGGTCAGGCCCAGTGCCACGCCGTACTCGGTGACGGAAGTACCCAGAATGGGGATGCTGTTGGTCGCAGCCTGAGCCGCCTGCAGAGCCGGGGTCGCATTTGCCATGATGAGGTCCACACCGGCGGAAACAAAGCCGTTGGCGATGGTGGCGCAGGTCGCGGAGTCGTTCTGTGCGTTCTGGAAGTCGAACTTCACGTTGTCGCCGAACTTCTCGGTCAGGGCATCCTCAAAGCCCTGCGTTGCAGCGTCCAGAGCGGCATGCTCGACCAGCTGGCAGATGCCAACGGTATAGCTCTGGCCGTCGGCAGCCACGGAACCGGCTGTGCTGGAAGCCGCCGAAGAAGCGGTGGAAGCAGCGGTGCTGGATGCAGAACCGCCGCATGCGGTCAGAGCGACAGCCGCGCCGCAGACAGCGGCAGCGGACAGGAACGAACGACGAGTGATTTTACGCATAATGATTACTCCCTCAATTTCCATTTCGCGGCAACAGGACGCCGCGCAAAAGCTTTTTCTGAAGCGGTTTTTCGTCTCCCGCTTTACACTCGTGAAGTATAGCACATTTCCTGCCCGAAAGCAATCCGGCATCAGCCCAAGTTATCGATGGAAGTAATTTTATTCATCGATTTTTTCGATAGACGCTTCAAAATGCGCGTTCCTGCGTTTCTGCATGGCGGACAGTTTTTGAAGCTCTTCTTCGAGCCAAACGAGATTTTGTTCCAGCTGGGGGCCAAATCCCTCCGAAAGCTCGTACCGATAATAGAGCGCCATCCACAATTTCTGCTGCATCCGGCGGCGGAACACCGGCTCAAAGGCCGCTTCCAGCTCCTCCACGCGGTCCTCCAGTTTCATACAGACCTGCGCCCATCGCACATCCACGGCTTCCCGGGCCGGGACATCGTAGCGGGCGAGGTAGTCCTCGACCTTTGCTTCGATGACCCGCCCGCCGCAGCTCGTCGGCTGCAAAAAATAGCTGACGCTCCCCTCTTTGGTGATCTCCTGCGCCAGCGGATACAGCGCACAGACCAGCGGTTCGGCGTCGTGGATGGCACAGTGGTTTTCGGTCAGGAAGGGGCAGTTGTTCCCCTCTTCCCGCACGGGAGCAAGCCGCAGGACCGGCAGATGGCTCACCTGCCCGATGGACGCCTTACAGAACGCCCGCGCCACGGTCCGGGGCGGCAGACGCAGACGCACCGCGATGCGCCACAGGTCAAAGCCGGACAGGACGATGTCCTCCCGCCCCCGGCAGCAGTTCCCGCAGCCCGCACAGGCGAACCGAAATTCTTCGTCCCGGCCCAGCAGCGGGGCTTCGCGGGCAAAATCCACCCGCCCGCACAGGTCGATCTGGTTCGATCTCAGCATAGTCGTTTCTCCTTACGATAAAAAGGGACAGCTCTTCGACAAAAAGCTGTCCCTTGGGGTTTTATTTCAGCATCCCGGCTTCGGTCCGTTCTATCGTTACTGCTGCATCTGCTCTTTATGATACTGCAGAGTGTACAGCTGATAATACCGGCCATGGTTCGCCAGAAGCTCCTGATGCGTGCCCTGTTCCAGAATCTTACCGTGGGACAGCACGATGATGTTGTCCGCGTGCTGGATGGTGGACAGGCGGTGCGCCACAATGAGCATCGTGCCGACGGTGCGCATCTTTTCCAGCGAATCCTGAATCAGCAGCTCCGTTTCGGTGTCGATGTTGGCGGTCGCTTCGTCCAAGATCATCACGCTGGGCTTGTGGATGATGGTACGGGCAAAGCTGAGCAGCTGGCGCTGGCCCGCCGAGAAGTTATTGCCGCGCTCGCGGACCTCTTCATCCAAGCCGTGGTCGAGCTTCGAGATAAAGCGGTCTGCGTTGACATAGCGGCAGACCTCCATGATCTCCTCGTCCGGGATGTTCTCTTCCCGCAGGACGATGTTGCTGCGAATGGTCCCCGAGAAAAGGAACACGTCCTGCAGCATCTGTCCGAAGTGACGCCGCAGCGAGGAAATCTTGATCTTCCGGATGTCGATGCCGTCAATTAAAATTTCGCCCTTCTGGAACTCGTAGTTTCGGCAGATGAGGGAAAGAATGGTGCTCTTGCCGGAACCGGTAGAGCCGACAAAGGCCACCGTCTCGCGGGGGTCCACATGGAAGGACACGCCCTGCAGGACCCACTCGCCGGGGATGTAGCTGAACCAGACATCCTTGAACTCGATCTCCCCCTTCACCTCGTCCAGCTCAATGGCATCGGGAGCATCCACCATCTTGGGCTGCAGATCCATAATGGAGAACACCTTTTCCGACGAAGCCAGCGCCGACTGCAGCCAGTTGAACTGCTCGGCGAGGTTCTGGATGGGGGTGAAGAACTTGGAGATATACATATAAAAGGTGACGATCGTGCCGCTGGAGATGGTCTGGCCGAGGAAGGTCACATGGTTCAGATGGCCCATGCCGCCCAGATA
This sequence comes from uncultured Faecalibacterium sp., assembly GCA_900551435.1. Taxonomy (GTDB): domain Bacteria; phylum Bacillota; class Clostridia; order Oscillospirales; family Ruminococcaceae; genus Faecalibacterium. The sequence continues at coordinate 2,816 of URVW01000023.1, read as the reverse complement.
GAACAGGCACAGGATCGAGCTGATGTACAGCATATAGACCAGCGGGCGGAACACACCGAACACAAAAATCTGCTCCTGCGTCACCTTAGCGAGAGTCTGGCTCTTCTGGCGGAAGTCCTCCATCTTTTCGTCCTCGCGGCCAAAGATCTGGGTGACCTTGATGCCCGAAAGATTCTCGGAAAGATAGGTGTTGATGTCCGTGGTCGCATCCTTGACCTTGCGGTAGGCGCGGCGGGAGAACTTGCGGAAGATGACCGTAAAAATGACGATGAACGGCACAAAGCAGAGCACCATCAGGGTCAGCTCGTAGTTCAGGCAGATCATCGCGATGAGGATGCCCAGAATGACGAAGCAGTTCTTGGTCAGCTGCACCAAGAGGTTGGTGAACATCATCGAGATGGCGTTGGTGTCGTTGGTCACGCGGGTGACCAGCTTGCCCACGGGAATCTCATTCAGCTGCTCGTGCGAGAGGGACTCGATGTGGGTGAACAGGTCCTCGCGCAGGTCCGAGATGATGCGCTGACCCACCCGCTGCAGGATGACGGCCTGAAAATAGGTGCTGGCCATCGAAAAGACGAGCACGCCCGCATACACGGCCACGCCCGCGAACAGTGCGTTCAGTTCAAAGTCGCCGACCACCAGCTCCTCGATGGAGCCGACGATGAGGGGCGACACGATATCGTACACGATGGAAAAGAGCATCAGAAAGCCCACGAGGATGAACTTTCCGAGATACGGCTTCGCGTAACCGGCCAGACGGCGCAGGATCTCGCCGTCGTCCATGTTGCGCTCAAAGCCCATGGACGTTTTCTTGTCCTTGACGCCGACATAGGCCGCGATCAGCAGCGCGGTGATGACGCCGATGACGGCTCCCACCAGCAAAAGCGGATTCAGATTGCTCACTGCTCGTCACCTTCTGCTTCATCTTCCAGACGCTGCAGGTCTACCATGCGGCGGTACTCCGCACAGGATGCATACAGCGTGTCGTGGGGGCCGACGGCCTCCACACGGCCGTCTTCAAGGAACACGATCTTATCCAGCCGCTCCACCGTGGAAATGCGGTGCGCGATGAGCAGGGTCGTTTTGCCCGCGCGGCTGCTCTTGAGGTTGTCCAGAATGATCTTTTCGGTACGGGTATCGACTGCCGAAACGGAATCGTCCAGAATCAGAATGGGCGCATTCTTCAGCAGAGCGCGCGCGATGGAAATGCGCTGTTTCTGGCCGCCGGAGACGGTCACGCCGCGTTCGCCGAGGACGGTCTCATAGCCGTCCTTGAAGTCCACGATGTTGTCCCGCACATCGGCCAGACTCGCCGCCCGCTCAATTTCCTCCTGCGTGGCATCGTCCACGCCAAAGGCGATGTTGTGGGCGATGGTGTCCGAGAACAGGAAGTTGTCCTGCGGCACATAGGCACAGGCGTTCCGGACCGAGTGGATGGACACGGTGTTCACATCCTGTCCGTCCACGAACAAGGTCCCGTCCGGCACATTGTAGGTGCGGAGCAGCAGGTCCACCAGCGCTGTTTTGCCCGCGCCGGTCTTGCCCACGATGCCCACGCTCTCGCCGGGTTCCACCTTGAACGAAATGTTCTTGAGGACGTCAAATTCGCCGTCCGGATACCGGAAGGTCAGGTCGCGGAACTCGATGCCGCCCTTGGGGTCCTTCAGGTCCGGCACGCCGGGACGGTCGGCCACATCGATGGGCGCATCCAGCAGCTCGGTGATGCGGTTGAGGGACGCCTTGCCGCGGGAGGTCTTTTCAATGAGCATCGAGACTGCCATGATGGGCCAGACGATGGCTTCAAAATAGCCGATGTACTCCACCAGCTGACCGGCATTGAACCGGCCCTGATAGACCAGATAGCCGCCGTAGCCGAGGATGACGCAGATGACCGACTCGACGAAGAGGGTCACCAGCACTTCCAGCAGGGTGGCGATCTTGGTGTAGATGACGTTGATCTCTTCGTTTTCCTTGTTGAGCTTCTTGAAGGCGATCAGCTCCTTCAGCTCTTTCACGAAGGCTTTGATGACCGCGATGCCCGAGAAGTTCTCCTGTGCAAAATCTGAAAGGTCAGAGAACGCCTGCTGGCGCTCTTCCCAGCGCTTGGTCATCACCTTGCTCATCAGCGTGCCGATGACGAACATGATGAGGGCCGGGATCAGCGCAAGCATCGTCAGCTTGACGTCCATGCACCACATCTTATAAAGGGCCAGCAAGCCCAGCGTCAGCGCGTCGAAGAACATCAGAACGCCGTCGCCGAAGCACTCCTGAATGGTGTCGAGGTCGTTGGTGTAAAGGCTCATCAGGTTGCCGACTTTGTTCACCTGATAATACTGCTGCGACAGGCGGCGGCTGTGGTCGAACATCCGCTCGCGCAGATCCGCCGTGACCCGCACCGCCGAGCCGAAGAAGCACACACGCCACAAAAAGCGCCCGATGACCATCAGAACAACGATCCAGATCATGGGCAGACAGATGTGCTGCAGCAGCACCTCTTTGGTAAAGGGCAGCGTTTCGCCGTTGACCACCACCTGCCCGAGGTTGACGCCGTTGATGACCAGACGGTACAGCTGCGGGATGAGCAGCTGGATGTAGTCCACGGTCAGCAGCGCCAGCAGACCCAAAAGCAGCGTTGGCGCGTGCTTGAGGTAGTAGCGGTTGATGTACTTGCCGAATATCATCGTGATCCCTCCTTTTCTACTTCCGAAAAACCTGTGCGAAAAAAGCCACCGCATCGCACTTGATGCAGTGGCTTTTCGCCTGGAGCGGCCGACGAGGCTCGAACTCGCTACCTCCACCTTGGCAAGGTGGCGCTC
>URVW01000022.1 GCA_900551435.1 uncultured Faecalibacterium sp. | reverse complement strand
CGGCATTTCCTTCCGTCAGTACGACGATTATCCCGCCATCAGCACCGCATTGAGCGCGGGCGAAGTCGATGGCTTCTGCGTGGATAAGTCCATCTTGGCCATCTACAAGACCGAGGGCCGCAGCTACATCGATGCAGAGTTCAGCCCGCAGGAGTACGGCGTCGCCACCAAGAAGGGCAGCGGGTTCTCAGCTCTGTGCGACGAGCTGGTGACCGGCTGGCTGGCCGATGGGACCATCGATCAGCTCATCAAGGACAACGGTCTGGATTAAAGAGGAATCTCCGCATCAGGGATGAGGAGTCAGGGAAAGGAGCGTTTACCATGTCTGGTTTGTTTTCGTGGGACGCATGGAGTACGGTTTGGAATCATCGCGACAGCTTTCTGCTGGGTCTGGGCAACACGCTGCAGACGGCGTTCAGCGCTTTGGTGCTGGCGTTCGCCATTGGTGCGGCGCTGGGCCTGATGGCGACCAGCGGCAAGAAAGCCTTGCGGCTGATCGCGCGTGTGTATGTGGAATTTATTCAGAACACGCCACTTTTGCTGCAGCTCTGCTTCCTGTATTACGCGCTGGCGTTTGCAGGGCTGAGCCTTGGCGTCATCCGGACCGGCATCATCGCGCTGGGCGTTTACACCGGAGCTTATATGGGCGAGGTCGTCCGTGCCGCCATTGAATCTGTGCCGAAGGGCCAGTTCGAAGCCGCACAGGCGCAGGGCTTCAACTATCTGCAGCGGATGGGCTACATCATCCTGCCGCAGAGCATCCCGGTCATGCTTCCTCCCATGGTCAATCAGGTGGTCAACCTCTTCAAGAACACCTCCTGCCTGTACATCGTCGGCGGCGCAGACCTGATCAGCGTGACCTACAGCTTCGTCACCGGCGCATCCACTGGCGGCGCATACGCACCGGCCTATATCCTCTGCGGCGTTATCTTCTTTGTGGTCTGCTTCCCGCTGTCCACGCTGGCGACCCGCTGGGAAGCTTCCCTCAAGGAGCGCAAGGGCCGCGCAGACCCCGCTCTGCGGACCGCAAAACGGGCAGAACTGAAGGAGGCGGCATAACATGGCAACGCTTGCATCCAGCTTTTCGATCCTGACACAGCCGGGAGTGTTCCTCTACCTGCTGCGCGGCATCGCCTTTACCTGCATCATCTCGGTGCTGGGCGTCATCTTGGGCCTGATCTTGGGTTCGCTGCTGGCGCTGGCCCGCACCTACTGCAAAAAGGGTCCGGCCCGCATTCTGGGCTGGTTCTCGGCGGCGTATATCGAGCTGTTCCGCAACACGCCGTATCTGCTGTGGATCTTCGTCTGCGTGGTGTTCTGCCCCTGTCCGGCGTTCTTCGCCCGGAAGATGTTCGGCCTGACCAGCGTGGAGATGAAGCTGCTGTTCAAAGCCGCCGTTGCGCTGGTGCTGTTCAACTCGTCGGTCATCGCGGAGATCGTCCGCGGCGGTCTGAACGGCGTTTCCAAGGGCCAGTTCGAAGCCGGTTACGCGCAGGGATTCAACACCGCTGAAGTGCTGCTCTACATCGTTCTGCCGCAGGCGTATCGGAACATCGTCCCGACCCTGCTCAGTCAGGTCATCACGACCATCAAAGATTCTTCCTACCTCGCCAACGTGGCGACCATCGAGCTGATGGCCCGCATCCGCCAGCTGCTGAGTGCGGCGGGGACCTACAACGGCTTGGGGACTGTCAATGTCTCGGACGTCATGGTGCTGTTCGGCACAGCCTGTGTCATCTATTTTGTCATCAACTTTACCCTGAGCTGCATCGTCCGTTCGATGCAGAACCGGCGGAAAAAAGCGCTGGTCTTTGCCCCGGCAAAGGCAGCATAACAGAACCATCTACCAGAATTTTGCCTCCTGTTTGCGATATTTCTGAAAAGCAGAACACGACCGGAATTGCTGTGACAGCAACCGGGCGTGTTCTGTTATGCTTTGGGGGAAACCAGCTGGTAGCAGCCGCGTCCAGTTTTGACGAGCTGGCCGGAATCGCAGAGCTTTTTCAGCACGCGCTGCAGCTGGCGGCGGCTGCAATGCAGGTGGAGCAGGGCATCGTTCAGGTGCTCGATCTTGCTGCCGAACTGCGGGTTTTGCAGCAGGAGCAGGACCCGCTCTTCCAGCGTCTGTGCCGCGACCGAAAGGTGGGTGGACTGCTCCATTTTTGAGGAAAGTACAGTCAACACATGCCAGAGGAACACGGGGTCATTCTGCAGAGCGGCGCGGTTTTCGGCGAACGGAAGCGCCAGACAGAGCACCGGCTCCACGGCTTCGGTGTAAAACGGGCGGTAGGAAGCGCTGCAGAACTCCATATCACCCAACAGTGTGCCGGGGCCGCCGGAGGCCACGCCGCGAAAACTGTTGTTTTCATGGATGTCGTAGATGCGCACGTTTCCTTCGACCACCAGCAGGAATTGGTTGAGCTTTTTGAACGGGCGGGAGAGAAATTCACCCTTCTCGAAGCGGAGCAGCCGCATGACCGGCGGCGGGGCCTGAAACAGCTTTTGGTTTGCCTGATAGACCGCCCGCAGACGGGCCGCGTCGCGAATTTCCTGCATGAGAACGCCTCCTTTTTTCTCTATTGTGCCAGATGTCACAAACAAATGCAAGAAAAATCCGTATAATAGGCAGCGGAGGAAAAATTTATGGATGCTATTTTTGATTTGAACCACCCTTACCGCACCTATTTCAAAATGACTCTGCCCTCAGTTCTGGGCATGGTCGTGACCTTGATCTACAATCTCGCGGATACTTATTTTATCGCACAAACCAACGATACGGCGATGATCGCGGGCGTTTCGGTCTGTGCCCCGGTCTTTACGGCTCTGATGGCCTTTGGCAACATCTACGGACAGGGCGGAAGCTCGCTCATCTCGCGGCTTCTCGGCCAGAACGACCGCGAAAGGACCGAACGGGTCAGCTCGTTCTGTTTCTACATCTCGATCGCGACGGGCGCAGTTTTGGCCGTGCTGATGCTCCTGTTCCGCGCCCCAATGCTGCATCTGCTGGGCGCTTCGGCGGAGGCTTACCCGCATGCGGAAGCTTACTACACAGTTCTTGCGATCGGTGCGCCGCTCACGGTCTTGCGGTTCATCCACTCGAACCTTGTCCGCTGTGAGGGCATGGCGACCGAATCCATGATCGGAAGCATGCTGGGCACGGTGCTGAACATCGTCCTTGACCCCATCCTGATCTCGGTGCTGGGCTGGGGCGCAACGGGTGCGGCAGTTGCTACGATCGTCGGATATCTTTGCAGCGACGTCTATTTTCTCTGGCTGCTGCACCGGAAGAGCCGCTTCCTTTCGGTCAAGCTTTCCCAGTGCCGCGTCTCGGCAGGAGAGCTGCAGCAGATCATGGGCGTGGGCGTGACGGCCGCGCTGAGCAACCTGATGCAGAGTCTGGTCGTGATCGTCATGAACCAGTTCCTGCTGCCCTACGGCAACGATAAAATCGCGGCGATGGGCATTGCCATGAAGGTGGCGATGATCGCGCAGATGCTTCTGGTCGGTTTTGCGTTCGGCGGCGTGCCGATCTTCGGCTACCTGTACGGCGCGGGTCTGCGCGGGATGATGAAGAAACTCATCCGGTTCTGCCTGTGCTTCATGACGGCGCTGGCCCTGCTGCTGACGGCTCTCGTCTGCCTGAATGCTACCGGCTGGATGAAAATTTTCGTGGAGGATGCCGGTATCATCGCCACGGGCGCAGAAATGCTCCGCTGGCAAGCATGTACGGCGGCGTTCGCCTGTGTGGTGATGCTGCTCACGGTCCTGTTTCAGGCGACGGGAAAGATCGTCCCTGCGTTCGTTCTGTCCCTCAGCCGACAGGGCGTGGTCTTTCTGGTGGTGCTGGTCGTCTGTGTGAAATTGTTCCAGTATCAGGGCGTGCTGATGGCACAGGCCGTGGCTGATGTGCTGAGCGCGGCGTTGGCGCTGGGCCTTCTGGCTGCAAACCGCGATATCATTTCGGAAAACAAGTAAAAAAAGAAGAAGGACCAGTTGACGAAAAACTTCGTCAGCTGGTCCTTTTGTGTATCCGGTTTACTGCGCAGCAGCGGCCTTTTCGGCGGCATCGACGACATGGCCGACAAGGACCGAGGTGGTCACAGTCCCCACACCGCCGGGAACGGGCGTGATGGCGTCCACAAGGGGCTCCGCTTCTGAGAAGCGCACATCGCCGCAGAGCTTGCCTTCCTCGTTGACATGAATGCCGACATCCACAACGACTTGACCTTCCCGCAGGGCGTCCCCGCCGATGGCTCCCATCCGGCCCATGGCGACGACTACAACATCGGCTTCCCGGCAGAGCGCGGGAAGGTCTTGCGTGCGGGAATTGCACATTGTGACCGTGGCATTTTCGCGGTCCAGCATCATGGCGGCGGGCTTGCCGACCACCAGACTGCGCCCGACGACCACGGCCCGCTTGCCGGAGAGTGGGATCTGATAATACTTCAAAATTTCAAGGCAAGCCTGTGCCGTGCAGGGCGGGTAGCCGATGGCCGTGTTGGTGAACACGCCCGCCAGCGAGCCGTCCGTGATGCCGTCGATGTCCTTTTTGGGGTCCAGTGCGGCACGGATGGTGCGGTCATCGAACTGCTTGGGCAGGGGACGGAAGAGCAGACAGCCGTGAATGGATGCATCTGCGTTGATTTTCTGGATGACATCCAACAGCTCGTCCTGCGAAGCGTCTGCGGGCAGAAGGAACTGCCGCACCGCAACCCCGACCTTTCCACAGCGAGTCATGACGCCGCGCTCGTAGGAAAGATCGTCCTCGCGCGCACCGACGCGGACCACCGCCAGCGTCGGGATGATGCCTTTTTCGCTCAGTGCGGCACAGCGGGCGGCGTTGGCTTCGTTCATGGCGGCCACAACGGGCGCACCCTTCAAAATCGCTGCCATAGGAATTACCCCCTTAATTGATGTGATAGTTTCTCGGAGAGTTTGTCGGCTTTCGGCACAAATTCGTTCAGCATTGCGTCGGCCTGTTCGTTCAACGCAGCGGCATGTGCCTTGTTGGCCATCAGCCGGGTGTTGATGAAAACATTCAGGCTCGCGGCCTGTAAAGCGGCCTTGCAGAACAGTGCCGCGCACCCGGCGTCCGAGACGGCCAGCACGCTGCCCTTTTCGGCGTAGGCTTCGGCCAGCGCGATGCCCTCACAGCACGCCGACATGATCTCCAGCGGGACCGCACAGGCCCCGTTCAGCGCGGTTTCCAGCACAGCGGCTTTGTGCGCTTGCTGTTCGGGCGTGTCCTTCGGCAGACCGTAGGCGGCGGCCAATGGGGTGAAAGCGTCGGCATCGGCCTGAACAAGATGTTCCAGCTTGTTCCGCAGGGCGGATGCCTGTTCGTTCAGGGCCAAAATATCCGCTTCCACAGCGGCATATTTTTTCTTTCCGACGGTCAGACTTCCCACCATGTTTCCCAGCGCGGCGCCCGCCGCACCGACCAGAGCCGCCGCACCGCCGCCGCCCGGAGCGGGTGCTTTGCTGGAAAGCTGTTCCAAAAAGTCCTCACAGCTCAAATTTGTCAGTTCCACGATAGATTCCTCCCTCTGTGATGTATCCGTCCAGCCGCTGGTCGTGCTCATCCACGGCGGCGTGTTCGACCCGCTGGACCTCAAACGCAATGCCGAGGTGAACGGCTTGCGGACAGCGGAGAAGATAACGGTCGTAGTAGCCTTTTCCCATCCCGACCCGGCGGCAGTCCGCATCAAAAGCCGTGCAGGGGACGAGGACCAGATCGAGCTGGTCCGGCCGCAAACGCTGGGAGTGCTCGAGGACCGGGGTGCGGATACCATATGCGCCGATCTCCCAGCCGTCCGGCCCGGGGACCGCCGCCGTCAGGCTGAAGTGTTCCCCGCAGATGGGGTAAGCGACGGTCTTGCCCAGCTGTTCCGCCAGAGACAAAAGCTCGGTCAAATCCGCTTCGCCCCCAAAGGCGGCATAGACGAGGATGACTTGTGCATTTTGAAAGCAGGAAAGCTGTGCAAGACGCTGGCAGAGCGCGTGGTTCGCGGCGGCGCGCACCTCGCGGGAAAGCGCGCGGCGTGCGGCGATGCCGGACCTTCGCTGGGCGGTTTTCAAAGCGGCAGTTTCCATGACTGATTCCTCGCTTATTTCTTAACGAATTTGCGCAGAAAATCCCCTTGGAGACGCTGCACAAAAAACAGGACCAAAATTTATACAAATATAATAAACGCTTCAGGCAAAAAAAGCAAGGGTTTCGGCGAAAATGCGATTGAAGAATTTCGGCGATTCTGTTATCATAAAAACAGGCAAAACGACAGTGTTCGGGTTTGCTGGACGAAGGAAAACGAATCGTCAAGAGAGGGGTAGTAAACGATGTACGATGAAATGATGGACACCATCGGTCTGGTGGGCAAAGAGGACCCGGAACTTGCGGCGGCGATGGACCGCGAGCTGAAGCGCCAGAGAGAAAACATCGAGCTGATCGCCAGCGAAAACATAGTCTCGCCGGCTGTGATGGCGGCAATGGGCAGCGTGCTGACCAACAAATACGCCGAGGGTCTGCCGGGAAAGCGCTACTATGGCGGCTGTGCCTATGTGGATGAGGTCGAAAATATCGCGATCCAGCGTGCTTGCAAGCTGTTCGGCGCAAAGTATGCGAATGTTCAGCCGCACTCCGGCGCACAGGCGAACCTCGCGGTCTACTTTGCCCTGCTGGACCTCGGTGATACCGTGATGGGCATGGACCTGTCGCAGGGCGGCCACCTGACCCATGGTTCGCCGGTGAACATGTCGGGCAAAAACTACCACTTTGTCTCCTATGGCGTGAATGCAGACGGCGTGATCGACTATGCGGAGCTGGAAAAGCAGGTCAAAAAGGTGCGCCCCAAGATGATCGTGGCGGGTGCGTCGGCCTATCCCCGTGCCATCGATTTTGAGAAGATCGCCGAGATCGCCCACGGCTACGGCGCGTATCTGATGGTCGATATGGCCCACATCGCGGGTCTGGTCGCGGGCGGCTATCATCAGAACCCGGTGCTGTATGCGGATGTCGTGACCACCACCACCCACAAGACCCTGCGCGGCCCGCGCGGCGGCCTGATCCTGACCAACAACGCCGTTCTGGCCAAGCGGATCAACTCCGCCGTGTTCCCCGGCACGCAGGGCGGCCCGCTGGAGCATGTCATCGCGGCAAAAGCTGTCTGCTTCGGCGAGGCGCTGAAGCCGGAGTTCAAGGAATATGCACGCAAGATCGTTGAGAATGCACAGGCAATGGCCGCAGAGCTTCAGGCACGCGGCGTCAAGCTGGTGTCGGGTGGCACGGACAACCACCTGATGCTGATCGATCTGCGGGACGAGGAGTGCACGGGCAAGGAGCTGGAAGCCCGTCTGGACAGCGTGCATATCACGGCCAACAAGAACACCGTCCCCGGCGAGACGCGCAGTCCGTTCGTGACGTCGGGTGTTCGTCTGGGCACACCGGCCGTCACGACCCGCGGCATGGGTCCTGCGGAAATGAAGGTCATTGCGGACTGCATCGCAGACTGCATCTGGCACTACGACGAGAAGAAGGACGAGATCTCGGACCGCGTTCTGGCCCTGACCAAGGCATTCCCGCTGTACGAATAAGAATGGATCTTGCATCTGCTGCACCACGCGGCAGGTGCTTTTTTATTTGCAAATTTTTACAGACACGCGAAATTTTCAAGGAGCGCTTGACAAAAACGGAACAGGGATGATAGACTAAGCACACGTCGTTTGCGAAGGCAAACGCCAGAAAGGCCGCGAAAACGGTCTTTTTGCAGAACTGAAAGTTAGAATAAACTAACATCTCCGACGGGACCCCTCCACTCGGGACAACGGAAAGGAACGTTTTATGAAGAAAGTGTTTTTTGTGGCGCTGGGCTGTCTCAGCTTGGCATTGGGTGTTGTGGGCATCGTCCTGCCGATCTTGCCCACTGTGCCGTTCTTCCTGCTCACGGCATTCTGCTTTGCCAAAAGCTCGGAGCGTCTGCACAGTTGGTTTTTGGGTACGACCATGTACAAAAAGTACATCGGAAGCTACATGGAGCGCAAAGGGATGACTGTCCGGGCAAAACTGACCCTGATCGGGACCGTCACCGCGCTGATGGCGGTCGGCTTTATGATGATGAGCCGGGTCCCGGTGGGCCGCATCATCATGGGCGTCGTCTGGGTGGGCCACATCGTGTACTTTGGGTTCATCGTCAAGACGATCTCGCAAGAAGAAGCCGATGCCGCCGTCCAAAAGGCGTTGGAAAAGTAACCGTTTCTTGCAGTTTGTCGAAAAATAAGCTATAATGGTGCGGCAAGAAAACCCGCTGGCAAAGCGGAAAAGGAGTGCACCATGTTGATCTATTTACTGCGTCACGGCAGGACCGAATATAACGCACAGAAACGCTATCAGGGACAGCGGGATATCCCGCTGTCGGCAGAAAGTGCGGCTCAGCTGAAGCGGGCGGATTTTTCGCCCGAGGTCGTCTATGTGACCCCGTTGCAGCGGACCTCGCAGACTGCAAAAATTCTGTTTCCGACCGCAAAACTGGTCCCGGTCGAGGGGCTGAAAGAGATGAATTTCGGCCGGTTTGAGGGACAGAAATTCGTCCATGTGGAGCAGGACCCGGAATATCTGGAGTGGGTCCGGCAGAACGAAGCCAGCGACCATCCGGACGGGGAACGCAAAAGCGATTTCTGCGCCCGGGTCTGTGATGCCTTTGCAAAGCTGGTGGACCAAGCGCTGGCCCGTGGGGAAGAGCGCTTGGTCATCGTGGCCCACGGCGGAACGCAGATGGCGGCGATGGAGCGTTTCGCCGTGCCGCACAAGACCTTTCACGAGTGGTGCGGTCCGAACGCGGGCGGATATGTGCTGGATACCCGCGACTGGGCTGAAAAGCGGGTGCTCCATGTGGTGAAAACGGTCCAGTACACGGAGGAAAACAGCTGATGGAACGTGGATTGCTGCATCTTTACTGGGGCGACGGAAAAGGAAAGACCACGGCCGCGATGGGGCTGGCTCTGCGTGCGCTGGGCAGCGGGAAGCGGGTCGTGATCGTCCAGTTTCTCAAGGGCGGAAAAAGCGGCGAGATCCCGCTGCTGGAACAGCTGGGCGCGAAAATTTATCGCGGAAAAGCGGGGCAGAAGTTCGTATTTCAGATGAACGATGCCGAAAAGGCTGCGACCCGGGAGCTTCAAAATGCAAATCTGCGTGCGGCCCAGCAGGAACCGGCGGACCTTCTGATCTTGGACGAAGCCGGTTCGGCGTGGGAGCTGGATATGGCGGACAAGGAGCTTTTGAAAGCTGTCGTGCTGGAACGTCCGGCGGAACAGGAATGCGTCCTGACCGCACACGGCGCGCCGGATTGGATGCTGGAAGCGGCAGACTACAGCACTGAAATGAAGTGCCACCGCCATCCCTATCAAAAAGGCATCGCCGCGCGCGAGGGAATCGAATACTGAAAGCAGCCCGGAACGGCCAGAGAGGACATTTCCGGGCTGTTTTTGTCATACTGTCGCTAAAACGGCAAGAATGCTTTTCCAATGCGGGTTCTGCGCAGAAGGAGCTGACCGGCGCGGGGCAGAGGGGCGCTCCATGCGGGGCGTGGTATCCACCGGACGGGCAAACGGGGAGCAGAGCGCGCTCTGCCACTGGGCGGCAAGCTCCATGGCGCGCGGACAGCTTTGCAGGGTCCGGCGCTCGGAACCCGCCAGAAAATCGCCCAGCCAGCAGAGGATGGCGGCAACAGGCAGACAGTCGTCCGCGCGGGTGCTCCAATAGCACCAGTGTCCGCCGCGCCCCACGAAGCTGTCCACTGTGATGAGCACACCTTCCCGCGCAGACTGCGGCAGGGCAGAGCAGGATGTGCCCGAAAGCCGGTCCAGCTCCTGCAAAATGTGCTCGGTGCGGGCATTATCCAGCGCGTCGCTGCGGATACAGGCGGAAAAATCGGTCGTGTCCAGCAGGCTGTCCGCGTTGGTGGGAAACTGCCCGGTCAATTCGCCCGAAGCGTTGTGGCACAACTGCCAGCCTTTGCGGAACAACTGGAAGTTGAGTTCGCGTCGGCCCATCGTGGAATACAGGACCCGCGCCGGACCATATGGATTTGCATGAAGTTCGAGATAGGCGTCTGCACCGCCAAGATCCTGCATTTTTACGCTCAAAATCAGGGAACGAGAAGAACTCTGGGCGGACATGGCACGGTGCATTTCCTCAAAATAACGATTCGCATCCATAGGGAGACTCCTTCCTGACACAACCAATGATTCGTTGTTCTTTGTCGATATTATAGCATAAGTTGTCAGAAAATACAACTAAAAGTTTGACGGGTTGGAAAATTTTTTGAGATGGCCGAAAAGAGACAAACGATATGGTTGTAACAAAAAGGAGCTGCCGCACAGCGCTTTGTGCAGCAGCTCCCTAAAATTTTAATCCCCCAGTTCCCGGATCTCGTTCTGGATGAGACGCCCGGCGGCGCGGGCAAGCTGGTCCATGCCGCGGATGCGGGCCAGATTTTTGCCGTAGATGCGTTCTGCATCGTGGCTGGAACTGTCCTCGCCCATGAACACAGCCGAGACGCGAAGCCCGTTCCGGCGCAGAGCGCGGACCTCGGCGGCGGCATCGTCCACGCCGACGGCCCCACCATAGTCGTGGCCCAGCGGATTTTCGGATGACGGCGGAATGCGGCGGCTGTCGTTGGGAGAAGCATCCGTCAGAAGAATGAGCAGATGGCGCGGCGCGGGGCCAGGGTCGAACGCGACCAGATCCCCGGCAGCACGCAGAGCAAGACCGTCGCGATTCCAGCCGGACGCGAAATATTGATTGATATTCTGCAGATTTTTGTCGCGGAAGCCTTTCAGCACCCGCAGGACGGTATAGCCGCGCAGACTGGAAAAGCAGCTCACGCGGACCGGGATGCCGCAGACCGAAAGGCTCTCGGCCAAAATCGACCCCTGCGCGGCGATGACCTCTTGACAGTGGAGCCGCGACGCGGAAGCGTCCAGAAGCAGGTCTACGGTGAACGAGGGCTGGTTCTCTTCCTCGGCGCAGCGGAACACCCGGGCGTCGTCCAAAAGCGGTGCACGCCAGACCCGCGCGGGGTCAAGATTGCCGCTTCGGGCAATGCGGGCGTTGGGCTGCTGATGGACCAGAATGCAGTTCCGAATCTGCTCGGTCAAGCGGAGAACGACGCTTCGGTGAAGTTCCCGGTTTTTGGCGTAGTAGGTGCGGTTCCGCTCGGCCTGAAGCTGGGCCTGTTCCGCGAGGTGCTTGGCCTCGGGGTTGGGCGCTTGTTCCGGGCTGGGGACGCCCGCCGCGAACCACAGGTGACAGCCCAGATGGTTTCCGGTGCAAAGCTCCTGCTCGGCTTTGTGGAGCCGTTCCGGCGGGTAGAGAGAGCGCCCAAAACAGCTTTCGATGTAGGCGCGGTCCTCGGCGGCGTTCTGCTTCAGGGTGATGTGGGCAAGCCGCTTGTCGGCGGTCAGTCCGCCGGTCCCGGCAGCATCCACCGAGTTCGAGTGCTCGACCGTGACGCGGTCGGTCTTGATCATCTGAGTCGGGAGCGTCTTGGTGGCAAGCGAGGCCAGCAGCCCGTCCAGATGCAGGTGCAGGGCCGCTTTTTTGTGAACGGTCCCGTCGAACAGTTTGGCGTCCGCAAAGACCTTCAGCAGAGCTGTTTTGAGTGCTTCGGGGGCGGGCGGCGTCTGCGGGGCCAGCGCCACAGCAAGGCCGCTTTCATACGGTGTCATGACCGGCGGATGCCGTCCCTGCACGATGCGCCAGCGGGCCGCTTGCATCGTGTAGACGAGCTGGTTCTTCGCCATCCACTCCTGACGGGAGAGCTTGTATTGGATGCCGAAGAAATAATCCGCGTGGGCACGCCGAAGCTCGGACAAGACGGGCCGGCGGGGGAGTTCAAGGAGATACGCGGCATTTTCCAGATAAAGCCACGTCAGATCGTCCAGCTGGGACTGCCGGATGTCGCCCTCCCAGAGGTCGAACAGGCTTTGGACCAGCGAATCTCCGTAGTATTTGTGCACCAAGCCGACGATGCAGTTCATGTAGAAATCGATCGTTCCGTCGGTGTTGCGGGCAAGGAACAGCGGCTCGAAGCCATAGGAACCTGCGGCCGCCCAGACCTGATTGGCGGCGCGCCGCTGTTCAGCGGTGTAACTCTGGGCTTCCATCTCAGCCGAACAGCTTGGCTGCGGTGAGCTGGGCCGGGATGCGGGCGGCGATGACGTCCCGGATCAGCCCCTGTTCGTAGGAATCAAAGGCTTTGTTGGTGATGCCCATGTCCAGTGCGGCCCCTGCCGAAACGCCCCGGCGGATCAGGCGCAGGGCGTCGAGCATCCCGCGCAGGTCGAGCGCTTTGGTTGAGATTTCGGCGCTGTCGCACTTCTTCTGCAGGTCGAGGAAGAGCAGGGCAAATTGATGGACATATTTTGCATTCAGGTCCGGGAACTGCGCCCGAAGCAGCTTCTCCAGATTGTCCTGCGTGATGGTGGGCATCTGGATGACGACGAAGCGGGAGGTCAGCGCTTCGTTCAGCTCCCGCGTGCCCGCATAGCCGTAGTTCATGGTGGCAATGAAGCGGGTCTCCTCGGCCAGAGGAATGCGTTCGTAGCCGGGAACATCGATGGCACGCCGGAAATCGAGAACAGCGTGGAGGACAGCCAGCGCTTCGTTCTTGGCCATGTTGATCTCATCAAGGACGCCGAAGCCGCCGCACTGGGCGCAGCGGTAGACCGGGCCGGGGCGGAATTTGACCGCGCCGCCCTCGAATGTGTCCATTCCGATGAGGGAAGCGGCGTCCATGTTCACATGGAACGAAATGTCCCATGCAGGGCGTCCGAATGCGGCGGAAAGATTTTCGGCCAGCACGTTTTTGCCGGTGGCCTTTCCGCCGGCCAGCAGCAGATTTTCGCCGCAGAGCAGCGCGGCCAGCGCCTGATCCCAGACGTCCTTTCCATAATAGGTAAAGGCCGAAGCCGGGATGCGGGGCCGGAGCGCCTCCGCCAGCGGATGGGACGCGCGGTATTCTTCCACGGCGGAGAGCAATGAGGGATCGACGCCTTCCTGCCGCAGCGTTTCGAGCAAATCAGACATGAACGACACCTTCTTCGCGGTTGGCATTGCCAAACCGATTTTTTCAGCCTTATCATAGCACAACCGCTTCCGTTTGTGTAGAGCGGACGGTGCAGGTTTTGCTGAAAATTTGCATCGCGCGGGCCGACAGCGTGTGAAAGCGGAAAAGTTTTGCCGCCGAAAGATGAAAAAATCTCTTCTGAGACGGAAAAAATTGACAGAGCCTTCAAAATGCGATAAAATAACCACTATGTTTGCCGGAGGATCACCCGGCAGCGGAAGTTGAATTTCAGAGGTGTGGAACGAACCATGATCGAAACCATTACGGCCGTGAACGACGCGGTCAATCGCTTTATCTGGGGCATCCCGGCCATGATCTGCATCATTGGCGTGGGCTTGGTCCTCAGCGTGCGGACGCATTTCCTGCAGATCCGCAAATTCCCCTATGCCATCAAGACGACCATCGGACGGATGTTTCGAAAGAAGGACGCTTCGGACGGCGCAATGACGCCGTTTCAGGCGGTGTGCACGGCGCTGGCGGCGACGGTCGGCACGGGCAACATCGCGGGTGTGGCCGGCGCCATCGCCATCGGCGGCCCGGGCGCGGTGTTCTGGATGTGGTGCTCGGCTCTGCTGGGCATGTGCACCAAATTTTCGGAAGTGACGCTGGCGGTCCATTTCCGCGAGCGGAGCGCCACCGGCGAATGGGTCGGCGGCCCGATGTACTACATTAAAAACGGCCTGAGCAAGAACTGGCAATGGCTGGCGGCGATCTATTCGCTGCTTGGTGTGCTGACCGTGTTCGGGACCGGCAACGCCACGCAGGTGAACACCATCGTCACCGCCATCGACTCGGCCCTGCAGGCCTACGGCAATCCCAGCGACAGCGTGATCTCGACGGTCAATCTGGTCATCGGCGTGCTGGTGGCCATGCTGGTGGCGATGGTGCTGCTGGGCGGCATCAAGCGCATCGGCAGTGTGACCGAAAAGCTGGTCCCGTTCATGGCGCTGTTCTATGTGGTGCTGGCGTTGGGCGTCATAGTGCTGAACATCCAGCGCTTCCCGGCGGTGCTGGCCTCGATCGTGGGCGGTGCATTCGACCCCAAAGCCTTCACGGGCGGTGCGATCGGCAGCATCTTTATCAGTATGCAGAAGGGCGTTTCCCGCGGCATCTTCTCGAACGAAGCCGGTCTGGGCACTGGCTCCATTGCCCACGCCTGTGCAGATACCCACAAGCCGGTCAAGCAGGGGATGTTCGGCATTTTTGAGGTGTTCGCGGATACCATCGTCATCTGCACCCTGACGGCGCTGGTCATCCTGTGCAGCGGCGTGCCGGTCAACTACGGTGCGGCGGCGGGCGCAGAGCTGACCATCTCGGGCTTCACCGCGACCTACGGCGGCTGGTCCTCGGTCTTTACGGCGGTGGCACTGTGCTGCTTTGCCTTCTCGACCATCATCGGCTGGGGCCTGTACGGCTCCCGCTGCATCGAGTTCCTCTGCAAGACGGACAAGGTCGTCCGCCCGTTCCTCGTGGTCTATTCCTTTGTTGCGATCTTGGGCGCGACCGTCGATCTGGGTCTGTTGTGGAACATCGCGGATACCTTCAACGGCCTGATGAGCATCCCGAACCTGATCGCGCTGCTGCTGCTCTCGGGCACGGTGGTCGAACTGGTGAAGAACTTTTTCGCTTCAGAATCCTAAAGACACGGCGGGTCGAATCTTAAAACGGTGAAATAAAAGACAAATTGTGTCGTTTTTAATTGACAAATTGCTTCGTTTATCGTATAACCTATAGTAGAAATGAAGTGCGGGCAGGGTCTGTCTGTGCGTCATCCTGTTTGGAAAGAGAGGTATCGACATGAAGCGATTCCTGAAAAGGCTGATGCTGGGTGTGGTGACGCTGGCTCTGTTCTGCTGCATGACCCCGCTGGCGTTTGCAGACGATCCGACGTACTACACCGTCTATCTGGAACCTCAGGGCGGTGTTGGGGTGTCGACGCAGATCTTCGTCTACAAGAACAGCAGCAACGTCTACCGTGCGACCAATCTGCCGTCTCCGACGCTGGATGGTTACACCTTCGACGGCTGGTATGACGACATGGTGGGCGGCGAAAAGATCACGACCCGCTATGAGTTCAAGGCGGATGGTCAGACCATCTATGCGCACTGGACGGTAGACGAAAGCAAATCGACCTCCACCAAGCCCGCCGCCACCCCGGCAGCGACCCCTTCATCAGAAAAAAGCTTTCAGCTGAAAGACCACATGGGCACGATCCTAGTTGCGGGAACGACACTTTTGATCGTGACACTGGTGGCGATGAACAGCTGAGAAAAGTCCCCCGGAATTTATTTGAATTTTGAAAGAGAGGAACTCCCATTATGATCAACAATGAAATCAAGATGCCTGCAGCATACGCTGAGATCGACGAGAACGAGATGGTCTATCTGAACGGTGGTTCTGTCACCGATACCGAGGCATGGAAGGTCTTCCTGCGCTTCGGCGATCTGTTCAACTATGTCGCCCGCGTGTTCTCTGCAAGCAGCTCCATCGTCAACAACGTCAAGGTCATCGTGACCACCATCGAGACCCTGAACAGCTTCAAGCTCTTCAGCTGATCGAACCGAAAAAGAAACTGGAACGCATCCGCACACACAGCGCGGATGCGTTTTTTGTGCAATGAAAACCTTTATAATGTTGGGCCGATAACGCAAAATTATGATGTTGTCGTGAATAGGTTCTACAATATAAGAGGCCATATTTGGGTCGATTCTGCAAGTGGAACAAATCAGTCCCATCAAACGGCTGGCGGTGGGGACCGAGGTGCTGTTCGTGGACATGGACGGCGACACATGGCACTATGAGATCGCGGCCAGCGAGATCTTGAAGCCGACGCAGATCGAAGAGATGACCACCAAGACCGCGAACGATGACTGGGACCGGACCTTGTTCACCTGCACGACAGGCGGACAGGCACGCCATGCCGTCTGCTGTGTCCGGACCGACAAGGACGAATCCTGAAGAAACGCTAAAAACTACTCGCTTTTCCACGGGAGGGCGAGTAGTTTTGTTTTATCCGCACCGGAAAGGGGATAGAACATGAACGAGGGGATTCGGACGCTGTTTGGTCTGGCGGGAGGGCTGGCGCTTTTTCTGTTCGGGATGGACAATATGAGCCGCGCGCTCCAACAGGCGGCAGGGGAAGGGCTGAAGAAATTTCTGCGCGAGGTCACTCGGAACCCGCTCACCGGGGCGCTGGCGGGGATGGTGGTCACGGCAATTTTGCAAAGCAGTTCGGCCACGACGGTGATGGTGATCGGGTTCGTCAGCGCGGGGCTGATGGAGCTTCCACAGGCGGTGGCGGTGGTGTTCGGGGCCAATGTGGGCACGACCATGACCGCTCAGCTGCTGGCGTTCCGGCTGGCAGACTGGGTGTTTCCAATTTTATTCGCCGGGACGATACTTTTTCTCACCGCCAAGCAGGAACGTCTGCGGCAGACGGGGCTGGCGGTGTTTTCGTTCGGGCTGCTGTTCGACGGCATCGAGGTCATGTCCGGGGCCATGGGACCGCTGGCCGAAAGTCCGGTGTTTCGGCACTGGATGGAGCAGGTCCGGGATGCCCCGCTGCTGGGGCTGCTGCTCGGCATCGGGATGACGCTTGTGGTCCAAAGCAGTTCGGCGACCATTGCCGTCTTGCAGCGGACGGCTCAGCAGGTCGGCCCAGACGGTATCCACAGCGTTCTCGGTCTGGCGGGGGCGCTTCCGGTCCTGCTGGGGGACAACATCGGGACGACCATCACGGCAGTTTTGGCGGCGGTGGGGCAGTCCCGGGACGCCAAGCGGACTGCTGCCGCGCATTGCTGTTTTAATCTGTCGGGGAGCGTGGTCTGCCTGTGCATCCTGCCGTGGCTGACCGAGGCCGTGGAGCGGCTCTCGCCCCAAGGACCGGAGCTGGAGGTCATCGCGCGGCAGATCGCCAACGCCCACACGCTGTTCAATCTGGTCTGCACGCTGGTGTGGCTCCCGCTGACGCCCATCATGGTGAAGCTGGTCTGCAAATTGGTCCCGGAACCCTCAAAATCAAGCTGAAACAGCGGAAAATTGCGCTTTTTCTGCAAACAGGGGCGATTGTCCATTGACAAGGCTTCGGGGGTCGTCTATACTTACAGTGCCTTGAAAAACCCTCCGCGTTCAGCGGACAAAACAGAGGAGCGAAAGAATATGAAGAATAACAACAACAGCATCAAGACAGTGGTTGCAGTCGGCATCGGCGCAGCCCTGTTCTTTGTTCTGGGCCGCTTTGTGGCCATCCCCAGCCCCGTGCCCAACACCAACATCAGCTTGCAGTATGCCGTTCTGGCTCTGCTGGCCGCGATGTACGGCCCGGTCGCCGGCGGTCTGATCGGTTTCATCGGCCATACCCTGATCGACCTGTCTTGGGGCGGCAGTCCGTGGTGGAGCTGGGTCATCGCATCGGCCTTCGTGGGCGTTGTGGTCGGCCTGTTCGCCAAGAAGCTGGACCTGCAGGAAGGTGAGTTCGGCAAAAAGCAGATGGCAGCCTTTACGGCGGCCAACATCGTGGCCCATCTGGCGGCTTGGATCGTCGTGGCTCCCGTGCTCGACATCCTGATCTACGCCGAGCCGGCCAAGAAGGTCTTTGCACAGGGCGCATTTGCAGCCATCTCCAACATCATCACCGCTGTGGTGGTGGGCGGTCTGCTGGTGCTGGCTTACACCAAGACCATCGCGAAGAAAGGCTCTCTCGATCAGGAATGATCCTGAATGGAACCCGCGGCCTTTCCATCTGCCGTCCGGCTGGTGGAAGGGCTTTTTCTTTGAACAGCTGAGGTAACGTATCCATGGCAGAACGTAACGATCCCATTATCTCGTTCCAGAATTTTTCCTTCCAGTATCGCGCCCAGAAGCGCCCGACCCTGACCGGCATCAACTTGGACATCTACCCCGGGGAGCGGGTGCTCATTGCGGGGCCGTCCGGCAGCGGAAAAAGCACGCTGGCCGGGTGCATCAACGGCCTGAACCCCTTCTCGAACCCGGGCGAGTGCACCGGCACGCTGACAGTGGACGGTGTGGACGCCCCGCACAGCAGTATTTTTGAGCTGTCGGCGCATGTGGGCACGGTCCTGCAGGACCCGGACGGCCAGTTTATCGGGCTGACGGTCGGCGAGGATATCGCCTTCGCGCTGGAAAACAGCTGTATGCCGCAGGACGAGATGAAGGCCATCACCCGCCATGCCGCTGAGCTGGTGGGCATCGAGAACCACTTGGGCTATGCGCCGCATGAGCTTTCCGGCGGGCAGAAGCAGCGGGTCAGCCTTGCGGGCGTGATGGTCGATCAGGTGAAGATCTTGCTCTTCGACGAGCCGCTGGCGAATCTGGACCCGGCCACCGGCAAACAGGCCATTGAGCTGATCGATGAGATCCAGCAAAAAACGGATACGACCGTTCTGATCATCGAGCACCGCCTTGAGGACGTGCTCTGGCGGAGCGTGGACCGCATCGTGCTGGTCAACGAGGGGACGATTTTGGCGGATCTGCGCCCAGACGAACTGCTGGCGACCCAGCTGCTGACCGAAAACGGCATCCGGGAGCCGCTCTACCTGACGGCTCTGCGCTATGCGGGTGTGGAGATCACGCCGGAAAAGCAGCCCTCGCATGTGGACAAGCTGGTGCTGAACGATGCCGACACCGCCGCTGTGCAGCGCTGGTTCACGGCCCGTCCTCAGCCCAAGCAGACTGCCGCGCCGGAACCGCTGCTGGAAGTGAAAGACCTGAGCTTTGGTTACCAGAAGGGACAGCCGACCCTGAAGCATGTCAGCTTTTCCATCGGAAAAGGGGAGATGGTCAGCATCGTGGGCCGGAACGGTGCGGGAAAATCTACGCTGTCCAAGCTCATCTGCGGCTTCGAGACGCCGGACGAGGGCGAAATTTTCCTGAATGGAAAATCGCTTGCCAACGAGAATATCCGTCACCGCGCCCAGCACATCGGCTATGTGATGCAGAACCCCAACCAGATGATCTCCAAAACGATGATCTTCGACGAGGTGGCGCTGGGCTTGCAGCGCTCGGGGCTGACCGAAGCACAAATTCGGGAAAAGGTCGAGCAGACGCTGAAGGTCTGCGGTCTGTATCCGTTCCGGAATTGGCCGGTGTCGGCGCTGAGCTTCGGCCAGAAAAAGCGGGTGACCATTGCCAGCGTGCTGGTGCTGGACCCCGAGCTGATCTTGCTGGACGAGCCGACCGCCGGACAGGATTTCCGGCACTATACCGATATTATGGAGTTCCTGCGGGGGCTGAATGCACAGGGCGTGACGGTCGTGATGATCACCCACGACATGCACCTGATGCTGGAGTATACCAAGCGGGCGCTGGTGTTCTGCGACGGCGAGCTGATCGCAGATCGGAGCGCGGCGGCGGTTTTGTGCGACCCGGCGCTCATTGAGCGGGCAGCGTTGAAGGAAACGAGCCTGTATACGCTGGCGAACCGCTGCGGCGTCGAACCTGCGCAGGAATTTGTAGAACGCTTCATCGATCAGGACAGGGAGGTGCGTGAAGATGGCTGCTAAGACCGTTCTGAATTATCTCCCGCGCGAAAGCGTTATCCACAAGCTGACCGGCACGACCAAGCTGGCGTTTTTCCTGCTGTTCACCTTTGCCAGCATGATCACCTACAACACATGGGTGCTGTTGGTGCTGCTGGCGGTCAGCTTGGCGGCGTTCAAGCTGAGTAAAATTTCGTTCCGCGAAGTACGGTTCATGCTCGTGTTCATGTTGGTGTTCCTTTTGCTGAACAATCTGTTCATCTTCCTCTTCGACCCCGATCAGGGCACGACCCTTTACGGGACCCGGACGGTGCTGTGCCATCTGTTCTGGCGGTACGATCTGACGAAGGAACAGCTGTTTTATATGTTCAACATCTCGCTGAAGTACTTTGTGGCCCTGCCCGTGGCGATTTTATTCATCTCGGCGACGGACCCCAGCGAGTTTGCCGCCAGCCTGAACAGTATCGGCATCTCGTACAAGGTGGGGTACTCGGTGGCCATCGCCCTGCGATACATCCCGGACATCCAGCGCGATTACCACAGCATCAGTCAGGCACAGCAGGCCCGCGGCGTGGAGCTGGGCAAAAAAGAACCTTTCTTCAAGCGGATGAAGAACTCCGTCAACATCCTGCTTCCGCTCATCCTGACCAGCCTGAACCGCATTGATACGATTTCCAACGCGATGGAACTGCGTGGCTTTGGCAAAAAGAGCAAGCGCACTTGGTATACCCAGCGGCCGTTTGTCCGCCGCGATTTCATCGCGCTGGGCGTAGGCATGGTGCTGCTGGCGGTCAGTTTGACTGTGACCATCCGGTTTGGAAGGTTCTATAATCCGTTTGTGAAATAAAAATGCCTGAATTTGAATATAAAAAATATTTTGATGCCTATTGCAAAGAGACAGGGCTTGCCTTGCAGTTGTCTTTTGAGATGCCAGCGGGCTATGAAACGGCAAACGGGACCTTTGATCCCGTTTGCAAAACAGTTTTTCTCAATGCAGAACGTTTGAAGAAGGCAGCAGACGAAGAAAAAGCATTTTTTCTGTTTCATGAACTGCGTCATGCAGCGCAGTATCTCTGTCCCGATAAATTCAGCGCAGAAATTCGCAGAAGCATCCACTATGTTATTCAGTATGATGGAACCTGTTTCAAACAAGTGGATGGAACCTATCGGAAATGCAAATTAAAAGGCAGCGAAGAAGATTTGATTAAGTTGTATTTGGGGCAGCCCCATGAAGTAGATGCAAATCGGTATGCTTACGAACAGACCAAGAAATTCTACGGAAGGTCTGAAACGCTGGAGAAATTGTTTTGCTTCTGGATGCCGCGTCAGGAGATCTCAGGCAAGAGATACGAAGCGGTATATTCTTGGATCGACCAAAACGCAGAATGACAAAAGCAAAAGCAGCGATTTCCTTTGCGGGAAATCGCTGCTTTTTCCTATCACGCCAGCTTCTCCTGACAAAACGCCCAGAACCAGATCGGCCAGTCGGCCATGACCGCTGCCATGTGCGTGAGCATCATGACGCTGGCCAATATGTGCGGACGCATTGGCTTCGGCTTTATCTACGACAAGCTCAAGGGCTGGAACTCGCTGGTGCTGGTCCTCGTACTCAACGGCCTGTCGATGTGTATGCTGACGGTCGCCAAGAGTCTGCCGTACTTCATCGTGTGCATCTGTCTGGTGGGCTTCTCCTTCGGCGGTCTGCTGGTGGTGTTCGCGCCCATCGTCAAAACAGTGTTCGGCTCCAAGTTCTACAACCGCAACTATGGCCTGATCTTCATTGGCTACGGCATCGGCGCGTTCGTCGGTCCCAAGATCAGCGCCAGCTTCTACGACAGCACCGGTTCCTATGTGGCCGGTTATCTCGGCTCGGCCATTCTGGCTGCTGTCGCCGTTGTTCTGGTCTTTGCCGCAAAGAAGCTGACCGCTTCGATGCAGGAGCAGAACGAAAAAGCCTAAGTGCCTTTCTCCATTCTACCATAGGAACCTCTGCCTTGCCACTGATTTTTTGTTGGTGAATTGGTGTGCACACCGCCCTGCTGGGAACGTCCCGGCGGGGCGGTGCTTTTTTGCGCAAAAAGAGAAGAGCGGATGCACCGCCTTTTGCCCGGTGCATCCGCTCTTTGATCCGAAGAAGGGAGTTAGTTGGTTTCGACTTTGCCCTCGCCGTCCAGTGCTTCTTCCAGCGTGTGCCACGCCAGAACAGCACATTTGACCCGGGCGGGGACATGCGCGATGCCCTGCAGGGCGGCGGCATCTTCCAGATCATCCAGCTGTTCGGGGGTGATCTTGCCCTTGATCATGTCAAAATAAAGCCCGATCAGGCGGCGAGCATCCTCGACGGTGCGGCCCTTCACGAGGTCGATCATCAGCGAAGCCGACGCCTGAGAAATGGCACAGCCTGTGCCGATGAAGCCGGCATCCTCGATGGTCCCATCCTTGACGCGCAGCTGAAGGGTGATGTCGTCGCCGCAGCTGGGGTTGACGCCCTCCAGACTGTGGGTCGCGCCCTCGACGGGGTGGCGGTTCTCCTTGCTGCGGCTGTTTTCCGTAATGATCTGGGTATAAAGTTCATTCAGGTTCATAGACCCATCACCTTTCGCACATTTTCAAGATTGTTCAGCAGCGCGTCGATGTCCTCCGGCGTGTTGTAGAGGGCGATGCTGGCACGGCAGCAGGAGCCGATGCCCAGATAGTCCATCAGCGGCTGGGCACAGTGATGCCCTGCCCGGATGGCGACGCCGCCCGCATCAAGGATGGTGGCAACATCGTGCGGGTGAACGTCCTGCACATTGAAGGAAACGACGCCATAGCGCTTGGCGGCGGTGGGGTCGCCGTAAACGGTCAGCCACGGCATCGCGGCCATGCCCTTGAGCATCTGGTCTAGAAGGGCGTGCTCGTGGGCCATCATGGCGTCCCAGCCGATGTGGTCCATGTAGTCCAGCGCGGCCGCAAAGCCGACCTCGCCGCCAACGTTCCGGGTCCCGGCCTCAAACTTGCGGGGACCTTCGGCCCACGTTGCGGTGTGCTCGTGGACGGCGTTGATCATGTCGCCGCCGCTGAGAAAGGGCGGCATTTTTTCCAGAAGCTCCTTGCGGGCGTAGAGCGCGCCCATGCCCATGGGAGCATAGAGCTTGTGGGCGGAACAGGCCGCAAAATCGACGTCCAGCGCCTTGACATCCACCGGCATATGCGGTGCGCTCTGGGCACAGTCCAGCACGACGACAGCGCCGACGGCATGTGCCCGCGCAACGATCTCTTCGACCGGCGCGCGCAGACCCAGCACGTTGGAAACCATCGCGATGGCGACCAGCTTGGTTTTTGCGGTGATCTTGCGGTCCAGCTCCTCGGTGGTCAGATGGCCGTCGGGGCCGGGGTACAGATAGACCAGCTTTGCGCCGGTGGCTTCAGCGACCCGCTGCCACGGCACGAGGTTGGAGTGGTGCTCGGCTACCGAGAGGGCAATTTCGTCGCCCTCGTGCAGGAAATGAATCCCGTAGCTGTAGGCGACAAGGTTCAGGGATTCGGTGGTGTTCTGTGTGAACACGATCTCGTCATCGTCGGCGTGGAAGAACTGCGCCACCCGATGGCGTGCGCCCTCGTGGGCGTCGGTCGCCCGCATGGCGAGGTCGTACACGCCGCGGTGGGGGTTGGCATTGTCGTGAGTGTAGTAGTTCACGACGGCGTCCAGCACCTGCTGGGGGTGCTGGGTGGTGGCGGCGCTGTCCAGATAGACCAGCCGCGTGCCGTTTTCGTCAGCGGCAAGGATGGGAAAATCTTTGAGCCACGGATTATTCTGCATGGTCGAGCCTCCTTGCTGCTTCCGCGCGCACTTCGTCTTTCAGGGCGTCGAGCGGGATCTTTTCAATGGCCGGTGCGAACCGGGCGTCCACCATCAGGCGGCGGGCCTGTTCTTTGGTCAGGCCGCGGGAGCGGAGATAGTAGAGCTTTTCTTCGTCCAGACGGCCGATGGAAGCCGCGTGCTGGCCCTCCACTTCCTCTTCGCCGCAGAGGATGAGCGGGGCCGTGCGGTTGCGGGCGGTGGGGCTGAACAGCAGCACATCCTCGCTCTCGTGGCCGACGCCGCGCTTGGCTCCCCGGCGGAAATCAATGGTCCCGCGCAGGATTTTGTCTGCGTCCCCAGTCAGAACACCGGCGGTGTGCATCTCGCACAGGGTGTCTTTGGCGGTGTGGACCGAAACATCATTGTAATCCAGAACGGCATGACCGCCGCCGAAATAGACGGCGTCAAGGTCATACTCGCTCTTGGAAGCCGACAGCTGGGCCTTTGTGCCGCACGCCGACAGTAGACCGCCCAGTTCGATGCGGACCTGATCGACCTTGGCGTTTTTGCCCTCTTCGATGGCGACAGCGTTCCAGTGGCGGGCGTGGCCGCCCAGAAGCTGGACCTGCACCAGCTGGACATGAGCGTTTTCAGCGGCCCGGATGCGGGTGAGGGAAGCGGCGGCTCCGTTTTCGGCATCGCCCCGCAGGACCTGCACTACGGTCAGACGGCTGTTTGGCTTGGCATCCACAGAAAGCACGCTCAGTGCGTTGGGATGGGCGGCGTCCAGTGTGACCTCGAACAGAGCGGGTTCTGCGACTTCAACGCCCTCCGCGACGGTCAGCGCGTGGCGGACCGTTGCATTTTCCAGCAGATAGGTGTCCGTTTCCGCGCCCATGCCGCTCTCGGAAAACGTCTCGAAATCCGTCTCGGCCTCACCGACCCCGGCGGGCAGGGTGAACGCAATGTTCACTTCGCCCCAGTCGTTTCCGGAAATCTCCGGCAGCGCCGCCGCTTTGGGAGCGCTGTTGACGCCGCACTGGTTCCAAGTGGGAACCGGCAGACGGTTCATTTTCAGATCATTCATAAAACCTCCGGCCCTCCTCTCAGCCGATGCTGCCCTTCATCTCAAGATGGATGAGGTTGTTCATTTCCACGGCGTACTCCACGGGCAGCTCTTTGGCGATCGGCTCCGCAAAGCCGCCCACGATGAGGGCACGGGCATCTTCTTCGCTCATGCCGCGGCTCATCAGATAGAACACGGCTTCCTCGCTGATGCGTCCGATCTTTGCTTCATGGCCGACATCCACCGCGTCGCAGCGGATGTCCATTTCGGGGATGGTATCGGAACGGGAACGGTCATCCAGCATCAGGGATTCGCAGGAGACGGCCGAACGGCTGTTCTTTGCGTTGGGCAGAACGGTGACAGAACTGCGGAAGTTCGAGATGCCGCCGTCCCGCGCGATGGACTTCGTCGTGATGTGGGAGCTGGTGTTGGGGGCTGCATGGACGACCTTTGCGCCCGTGTCGAGGTCCTGTCCTGCGCCCGCGAAGGTGATGCCGGTGAACTCCATGCGCGCACCCTCGCCCGCCAGAATGCTCATGGGATACAGGCAGGAGGTGTGGGAGCCGAAAGAACCCGACACCCATTCGATCGTGCCGCCCTTTTCGACCTTGGCACGCTTGGTGTTCAGGTTGTACATGTTCTTCGACCAGTTCTCGATGGTCGAATAGCGTACCCGGGCATTTTCGCCGACGTAAATTTCGACACAGCCCGCGTGGAGGTTGGCAACATTATATTTCGGGGCCGAACAGCCTTCGATGAAGTGCAGATATGCACCCTTGTCCACGATGATGAGGGTATGCTCGAACTGGCCCGCGCCGGGGGCGTTCAGACGGAAGTAGGATTGCAGCGGGATCTCCACATGCACCCCGGCGGGCACATACACAAAGGAGCCGCCGCTCCACACCGCGCCGTGCAGGGCCGCGAATTTGTGGTCGGTGGGCGGGACCAGCTTCATGAAGTGGCTCTTCACCATGCCGGCATAGGGACCGTTCAGGGCGCTTTCGATGTCGGTGTAAACGACGCCCTGCGCGGCGACCTCAGCCTTGACGTTGTGGTAGACCACCTCAGAGTCATACTGCGCGCCGACACCGGCCAGCGAAGCCCGCTCGGCCTGCGGGATGCCCAGACGCTCGAAAGTGTTCTTGATGTCCTCGGGGACCTCGCTCCACTTGCCCCGCATCTCGGTGTTGGGACGGACGTAGGTGACGATGTTGTGCATGTCCAGCCCTTCGATGGAAGGCCCCCAGTTCTGCACCGGCATCTTGTTGTAAATTTCAAGGCTCTTCTGGCGGAATTCACGCATCCACTCGGGGTCGTGCTTTTCCTCGGAAATCTTGGCCACGATGTCGGGGGTCAGGCCGGAATTGACCTCAAAGGCGGCGTTGGCGGCGTCCTTGATGTCGTAAATGCTGCGGTCTACCTCGGCAACATCGGTCTTTTCAGTCTCAAAGGCTCTCATTTCGCTTCGTCCTCCTTCAGCGCGTGGAAGCCCTCCTCGATGATCTCGTTGACCAGGCTTCCGTCACCGGTGCGGACGATGTGGGCATCATCCAGAACATGGACGTAATCCACCTTCAGCCCTTCCAGAATTTTCGCGTTGTGGGTGATGATGATGAGGGCATTCTCCTCGTTGTGGTAAGCGCGGACGCCCTGCGCCACGGTCTTGACGGCATCGACATCGAGGCCCGAATCCGTCTCATCCAGCAAGGCCAGCTTGGGCTTGAGCATCAAAAGCTGCAGGATCTCGCTCTTTTTCTTCTCGCCGCCGGAGAAACCGACATTCAGATAACGCTCGGCATAGCTCGGGTCCATGCCAAGGGCTTCCATCTGCTGAGCCAGCTCCTTACGGAACGCGAACACCTTGACCGGCTTGCCGGTGATGGCGTTCTGTGCGGTGCGCAGGAAGTTTTCCAGCGTGATGCCGGGAATTTCTTCCGGCGTCTGAAACGACAGGAACATGCCCAGCCGTGCGCGGACATCGGCGCTCTCGTGGGTGACATCCTGACCGCGGAAGAAGATGCTGCCGCGGGTGATGGTATAGCGGGGGTCGCCCATCAGGGCGCTCATCAGGGTGGACTTGCCCGCGCCGTTGTGGCCCATCAGAACGTGGGTCTCACCGGCGTTGACGGTAAGGTTCAGGCCGTCCAGAAGCACTTTCTGCTCCTCGCCGACCGTGACCTGTAAATCTTTGACTTCCAGCAGGGGACTGCTCATAGAATCTACCTCCCAGTAACGATAAACCGCGCTCGGTCAATTCCGAGTGACGCGGTAGGATAACTCTCTGTCCTTATACTATACCAACTCTCTAGGAATTGCAAGCCCTTGTCAAAAAAGATTAACACTCTTTGGCGGTTCGTACAAGAAACCTGTCCTGCTGTGGAGAACGATTTGTGCAGGGTGAGATTCCGACAATTCTGTAAGTTGTAATCCGTGACGGCTGCTTTTATAATAGGAAGAAAGAAAAGAGGGAGAACATGAAACGGCTGCTTTTGCTGGAAGATGATAAAAGCCTTGTGACCGGGCTGGCCTTTGCTCTGCGGCGGCAGGGCTATGAGCTGGACACGGCCCGGACGCTGGAACAGGCGGGGGAGTTGTGGGCGCAGAACCCGTATGACCTTTTGATCTTGGATGTCTGTCTGCCGGATGGGTCCGGTTTCGATTTTTGCCGGCAGGTGCGGAAAAGCTCCAATGTGCCCATCCTGTTTCTGACGGCATCCGACGAAGAGGCGAACATTATCATGGGACTGGACCTCGGCGGGGACGACTATATGACCAAGCCGTTCAAACTGGGCGTGCTGTTTTCGCGGCTGAATGCGCTGCTTCGGCGAGCCGGGGAAGCTGGATGTTCCGGCGCGGTGCTGGCTTCCAACGGCATCGAACTGCGGCTGCTGGAAGGTCAGGCGTCCAAGAACGGTGCACCGCTCGAGTTGACCGCTGCCGAAACCAAGCTGCTGAGCTTGTTTTTGCAGAACCCGAACATCGTGCTGACCAAACAGCAGATTTTGAGCCGCCTGTGGGACTGCGAGGGCGACTACATCGACGGGAATACCCTGACCGTCTACATCCGGCGGCTGCGGTGCAAGATCGAGGACGACCCCAGCACCCCGAAATTTCTGCGGACCGTGCGGGGCGTAGGCTATCGATGGAAGGTGTGAGCGGATGAAGTGGTGGATCGATGCCGATTCCCGGCGGCTGATGCAGGGACTTGCGGGCGGTTTGACCGTTGGATTTTTGATGATGGAAGGCGTTTTCTGGGCGGAAACGGGGAGGCTCAGCGCAGGGCTTTTTCTGGCTTGGGTGCTGCTGAGCAGTTTGGTTTTGGGTATTGCGGGAAGATTTCTGGCCCGGCAGGAACAACGGCTGACAGATGCTTCCGAGCGTATCCGGCGCATTTTGGCCGGAGAAACAGACCTTCGCCTTGAATGCAGCGGAGAAGGGGCGTCGGCGCGGCTGTTCCATGAGGTCAACACGCTGGCGGCGGTCTTGAACGCCCATGCGGACAACGAAAAGCAGGAAAAAGTCCGTCTGAAAAACACCATCGAGGACATCTCGCACCAGCTGAAAACACCGCTGGCTGCGCTGAACATCTACAACGGCCTGTTGCAGGAAGATGCCGCAGACCCGGCGGAAGTCCAGCAGTTCGCCGCGCTGTCGGAACAGGAACTGGACCGGATGGAACGGTTGGTGCAGAATCTGCTCAAGCTGGCCCGTTTGGACGCGGATGCGGTCCAGTTTGAGAAAGCGGAAGAAAATGTGTCGGAAATGATGCAGGAGCTTTCCCAGAGCTTTGCCCTGCGGGCCGAGCAGGAAGGGAAAACGCTGGTGTTTTCCGGCGAAGAGGGGATCACCCTGTGCTGTGACCGAGTGTGGCTGCTGGAAGCGTTCCGGAATCTGGTCAAAAATGCGCTGGACCACACCACCGCCGGAGATACCGTGACCGTGGAGTGGTGTCGGTTCGCGTCCATCGTTCAGGTCAAGGTGAGTGACACCGGGGCCGGCATCCACCCCGAGGACCTGCCGCATTTGTTCAAGCGCTTTTACCGCAGCCGCTTTGCCGAGGAAGCGCAGGGCGTCGGGCTGGGGCTTCCGCTGGCGAAGGCCATCGTGGAGGCGAACCGTGGGACCATCGAGGTGGACAGCGCCCTTGGGCAGGGGACGAAGTTTGTGCTCAACTTCCGGACCCCAACAAAATTGTAGGAAACCAGTCACCAGAATGTAAGGAACGGGTGGTATCCTTGAGCCAGTTGAAACGAAAGAAGGCTTCAAAATGAATCTGTTGGAAGTGAACAACCTCTCGAAAACCTATGGGAGCGGCGAAACTGCCGTCCACGCCCTGAAAAACGCGAGCTTTTCGGTGGCAAAGGGCGAGTTCGTGGCGGTCGTGGGCGAATCTGGCTCTGGCAAAAGCACCCTGCTGAACCTGCTCGGCGGTCTGGACGCCCCGACTTCGGGCGCGGTGACCATCGACGGACAGGAAATTTTTAAGATGAAAGAGAGGGAACGGACTGTGTTCCGCCGCCGGAACATCGGCTTTGTGTTTCAGGCGTTCAACCTCATCCCGGAACTGACCGTGGAACAGAACATCATTTTTCCGGTCCTGCTGGATTACCAGAAACCCGATACGGCCTATCTGGAAGAACTGCTGACCGTTCTGGACCTCAAGAGCCGCCGCAGTCATCTGCCCAGCCAGCTTTCAGGCGGCCAGCAGCAGCGCGTGGCCATCGGGCGCGCCCTGCTGACCCGTCCGGCATTGATTCTGGCCGACGAGCCGACCGGAAATCTGGACACCAAAAACAGCAGCGAGGTCATTGCCCTGCTCAAGGAAGCGTCCCGCAAGTATGAGCAGACCATCGTGATGATCACCCACAACCGAAGCATCGCGCAGACAGCGGACCATATCCTGCAAGTCTCGGACGGCACACTGACGGATTTTGGAGGATGCCGGGAATGAAACACTATCTCGATCTTGTCCCAATCTCGGCCAAAGTGCACCGCCGCCAAAGCCGGATGACGGTCTTGTGCATCGTGATCTCGGTGGTTCTGGTCACAGCGATCTTCGGTCTGGCCGAGGCGTTCCTGAAAATGGAACTGAGCAGCATGACCGAAAAGCACGGCGGCTGGCATTTTAAGGTGTCCGGCCTGTCCCAGCAGCAGGAAGCGGACCTTTCTGCGCGGGAAGATGTTTTGTTCGTGGGCGAAAGCGCTGCCTTTAATGAGGATGGAAGCGAACCCTATCGGGTGGAGGACAGCCGCGTGGTTTTGTACGGCATCGCCGGAGATTATCTGGTGCAGTACGAGAGCGGCGTCACCCAAGGGATTTTCCCGCAGAAGGATGACGAAGTGCTCCTCAGCCCCAATGCGGTCGAAGCGCTGGGTGTCACGGTGGGGGATACTGTCACGGTGACCACCACGGCGGGCGAAAAAACGTTCACCGTGGTCGGCGTGGGAACGGACGACCCTTCCTATTATCAAGATCAGACCTATCTCATCGGCGTCTATCTGACGAAGGATGCATTCGATGCGCTGTTGACCGAAAGCGGCACGACCCCGCCCGAACCGGACTGCTATGTGCAGTGCACGAGCGCGAAAAAGGCGGCTGCGCTGCGAGACGTCCTGAAGCAGGATGAATCCCTTCATGTTGAAGAAAATGTCGCGGTCATGGGACTTTTGGGGCTGAGTGCCCGGGCTTCGATGCGGAATATTTACGATGCGGCAGCAGTACTGTTTGTGCTGGTGCTTGCTGCTGGCGTTCTGATGATCTCCGGCAGTATGAACAGCAATGTGGCCCAGCGCACCCAGTTCTTCGGAATGCTGCGGTGCATCGGGGCCAGCAAGGCGCAAATTATCCGCTTCGTCCGGCTCGAAGCACTGAATTGGTGCAAAACGGCCATTCCGCTGGGCCTTTTGCTCGGAACGCTGGCCAGCTGGACGGTCTGCGCGGTCCTGCGGTACGGCATCGGCGGTGAATGGGAAACGATGCCGGTCGTGATGTTCAGCCCGGTGGGTGTCGGGTGCGGCATCGTGGTGGGCCTTGTCACGGTGCTTCTGGCGGCACAGGCTCCCGCAAAGCGTGCGGCCAGTGTCCCGCCGATGACAGCGGTTTCCGGAAATGTGTCACAGGGCGCGAAAGAACGCCATGGCGTGCGGTTTGGCACAAAGCACATTGAAATCGCGCTGGGCGTCCACCATGCCACGGCGGCAAAAAAGAACTGGGCGCTGATGACGGCTTCCTTTGCCCTGAGCATTGTGCTGTTCTTCGCGTTTCATGTTCTGCTGGACTTTGCGCAGTTCCTCATGCCGTCGATGGCCAAATGGCAGCCGGATATTGGATTGGTCGGCTACGATAACGCATTGACAATGGATAATGCGATGCTGCAGCAAATTCAAGCGCTTCCGGGCGTGAAGTGGGCCTATGGGATCACCTTCTTCCGGAACACCCCGGCGGAATCCTCGCGCGAAGGGGTCGAGGCGGTGAGCCTTGCCGCCTATGATGAGACGATGCTCGAACTGACGAAAGACGATCTGGCACAGGGGACCGGGGACGGCGTAGCGGGCGATAACGGCTTGGCACTGACGGTGTTTGACCGGGACAATCCCCTGCGCGTGGGCGATACGGTCACGGTCAACGGCGTCGAGTTGACGATCTGCGGTGCATTGACGCAGGGCATTGCAGTTTCGGAACGGGCGGTCATCTGCTCGCCCCAGACATTGGAACGCATCATGGGTAAACAAAATTACAATATAATCGGCGTTCAGCTGGAACAAAACGCCCCGCAGGAGACGGTCGAGGAGATCAAGAGCTATCAGTCTGATGAGATCGTCGTGGAGGACAGCCGCGAGCTGAATCAGAAAGCCAACGCAAGCTTTTACGCGACGCGGATCGGTGTCTATAGCTTTTTGGGAATGCTGGCCGTGATCACGCTGTTCAATATCATCAACAGCATCTCGATGAGCGTGACGGCTCGGATGAAGCAATATGGCGCAATGCGGGCGGTTGGCATGGATTCCCGGCAGCTGATTCGGATGGTCGCCGCCGAAGCGCTGACGGATGCCGTTTCAGGTCTGATCGTGGGCAGCATCGCGGGCATGGCAGTCAGCCGACAGCTGTATGGGGGACTCGTGACAGGGTACTTCGGCAAAGCGTGGACGATCCCGTGGGGACAACTGGGCGTTGCGGCTTCCTTTATTTTACTGGCATCGATGGCAGCGATCGTGATACCAGCCCAGCGGATCAAGAAAATGGAGATCTGCGAGACGTTGAATACACTGTGAGCTTTATACCTATATAAGAGAAAGCTCTTCTGCCTATAAAAGCGGAAGGGCTTTTTGTGTCCCAAAAAAGAAACACCCGGCGGGGGAGATGAAGGAACCTCAGGCGTATTTCAAGAAACTTGAAAAAACTTGTAAAAAAGTGTTGACATCTGGGCGGGGGTATGGTATTATACTTGAGCGCCAAGCGCTGAGACAAAAGAATGACTTCTGAAGTCCCAGCAAGGAAGCTGAAGAAAAGAACCAATAGACGCTGAAAGGTTCCGGTTAGCACCGAGAAACCTGAAGCGGTCCAAGTTCGGAAAGTTCAAAAGCTTCTGAAAAAAGAGCTTGACAAAAAATCACTTCTGTGGTAAAATAATCAAGTCGTCAGCCGGTTGGCTGAGGCGCTACAGGACCTTGAAAATTGAACAATATCGAAAAACTTGTAACGGAACCTATTTTAG
>URVW01000021.1 GCA_900551435.1 uncultured Faecalibacterium sp. | reverse complement strand
CGGCCGATGCCCTTGGTCTCACGGGTGATGCAGATGGAGCCGCCGCCGATGCCGATCTTCACGAAGTCTGCGCCCGCCTTGGCGAGGAAACGGAATCCCTCGGCATCGACCACGTTGCCGGCGCCGACCTTGACGGTATCGCCGTAGTGCTCACGGATCCAGCCGATGGTGCGGCTCTGCCACTCGGAATAGCCCTCGGAGGAGTCGATGCACAGGACATCCACGCCAGCCTCGACCAGAGCGGGCACGCGCTCGGCGTAGTCGCGGGTGTTGATGCCGGCGCCAACCACATAGCTCTTGTTGGCGTCCAGCAGCTCGTTGATGTTCTTCTTATGGGAATCGTAATCCTTGCGGAACACGAAATACTTCAGGTTGCCCTCGGCATCCACCAGCGGCAGGGTGTTGATCTTGTTGTCCCAGATGATGTTGTTGCAGTCGTGCAGAGAGGTGTTCTCCGGGGCGGTGACCAGCTTCTCGATCGGGGTCATGAAGGTGGTGACCGGTGCGTCATCAGGGGTGTGGTTGACGCGGTAATCGCGGGATGCCACGATGCCCAGCAGCTTGCCGTTGGGCGTGCCGTCAGCGGTGACCGCAATGGTGGAATGGCCGGTGCGGGCCTTCAGCTCCAGAACGTCGT
Organism: uncultured Faecalibacterium sp.; assembly: GCA_900551435.1. GTDB lineage: Bacteria > Bacillota > Clostridia > Oscillospirales > Ruminococcaceae > Faecalibacterium. The sequence continues at coordinate 31,942 of URVW01000021.1, read as the reverse complement.
GCAAGGTGGCGGTGGGGGCCAGATTGGAGTCCGAAACGACATAGCCGGCCTTATAGCTCTTGACGCGGCGGACCATAGCGGCCTCGTTCTCGATGCTCTGGGAGCCGTAGATGAAGGACACACCGCCCTCGCGTGCCAGTGCAATGGCCAGCTTATCGCCGGAGACAGACTGCATGATGGCGCTGATCATCGGGATGTTCATTTCCAGCGGGCACTCTTCCTCGCCCTTGCGGTACTTGACCAGCGGGGTCTTGAGGCTGACTGCGGTGGGAACGTTCTCCGCCGAGGAATAGCCCGGGACCAGCAGATATTCGCCAAAGGTGCGGGAAGGTTCTTCATAGAAATAAGCCATATTCAAACTCCTTTTCTCTCATGCCGTCCGTCACAACGGTCGCAAAATGATTTCACCTGTAGTGCTTGGAACATGCTTAAAATTGCTTGCACCTATTCTATCACAAATGCAAGCAATTTACAAAACAAACTTTCCAAAACCGTCCTCGGGAAAACCAGACACTTTGTCTAACAAAACGACGGAAAGTAACACTTTATTCCCTGAATTTTGCAGTTTTGGCCCTGCGGGACGCAAAAAAGCCCGTCCTCGCCGGACGGGCTTTTCTGCACACGAAGCGGGATATCGCCTGTGCGGTGTCGGCCAACAGCTGTGAAGGAGTACAGCCGGAGGAGGAGAGGCAGACACCCGATATCCACGGATAACAAGAAGAAAAAGATTTCACTCAGAAGAGCCTTGCTCTTTCTGTAACCATATTGTAACTCTTTTACTCCGATTTTGCAAGAGGTTTTTGTAATTTTTTTGTAATTCTTTTTTACTTTTCCGCGGGAGCTTCGTCCGCAAACTCCAGATAGCACTCAAACGCCAGATGCTCTTCGCGGCGACCCGCCACATACCAGCCGCCCGCCGACGGCGCATAGGACACCGCCACCTGCGACCCCATCGGGATCTCGCGGTGATACTTCACCGAGGCGAACCGCAGCGACCCTTTCTGGAACGCCTCGATAGGCAGGGCATCACAGGCGATGTCCAGATAGTACGAGTTGTTCACATGGCCGTTCAGGTCGCAGAGCGAATAGCTTGCCTTCCAGTTTCCGGCAAAGGTCAGATCTTTGCTTTTGTGCACGAGCTGGGGCAGCTCCCCTTCCACATCCTCGTTCCAGTAGCCGGGGGTGTGCCAGTTCGGCTCCCGCAGGATGCGTTCATTGTCGGTATCCACCACGATCCAGCGGCAGTCCACCATGGCAAGCTCGTTCCCGGCTTCGTCCTGAATGTGGGTGATCCGCTTCATCGAGCCTTTTTTGCAGGGCTCACAAGCGGTTTTCAAGACAAGCTTTTCGGCGCGGGTCGGCATCCGGTAGATCTCCACCGCCTGTTTGCCCACCAAAAACGCCGTGTGATGGGCCGCAAAGAAGGCGTCATCCATCCCGTAGGCGCGGGCGTGGTCGGCAGCGGCCTGTTCCACATAGCGGAACAGCGCGCTCGGCTTCATGTTCCGGCGGAAGTCGCAGTCTGCGTTCAGGGTGAGAGCTGTCTCGGTATATTGATTCAATTCCATCGTCAAAACCTTTCTATCAAAAAGCCCCCTCCATCCTGCTTGCCGCTGTTCCAAACGGGGCACGAACCCCGCCCTTTGCGGCGGCATCGCAGAGCAATGACGGAGAGGGCTTTTTCTTAATACATGTTGCGGGACTTTTTGCGCAGCTTGCGCCAGATGTTGAAGCAAGCCAGCGCCACCATCGCCAGCAGGAGCATCAGGAACACAACGCCGCTGCCGCCTTCGTCGTAGCTCTTCATCTCGCTCCACTTGACGTCCAGTTCGCTGTTCACGTCATCGCTCAGGGCGGTAAAGACCTTTTCCTTGGCTTCGATCTCCTCCGAGGGGAAGGCGATCTCACTGTACTTCAGGTCCTCGTCCAGAACCTCCCACACCGCTTGCATCGGGGTGGTGTAGCCGATATACTCCGCGTTTGCCTTGCCGACGTCCACCTCACACATGAAGTTGATGAACATTTCAGCAGCTTCCTGATTCTCGCTGGTGGCGGGAACGCACATGCTGTCCACCGAAAGGACGCTTCCCTCTTCCGGGAACACCCACGCCAGATCGGGGTTGTCGTCGATCATCGTGATGGCATCGCCGGAATAGTAGACGCCGATGGCCGCTTCGCCGCCGATCATCTTATCGAAGATCTCATCCATGACGTAGGCCTGGACCAGCGGCTTCTGTGCTTTCAGCTCTTCCACCACCTCGTCCACTTCCTCCGTGGACTCCGGGTTGATGCTCTTGCCCGCCTTGAACGCGGCAATGGCGTAGGCATCGCGGCTGTTGTTGAACATCAGGATGTTGTCCGCATACTGCTCGTCCCACAGGTCCGCCCAGCTGGTGGGTGCTTGGTCCACCATGGTGGTGTTGTAGATGATGCCGGTGGTGCAGAGCATATAGGGGACCGAATATTCATTGGTCGGGTCGTAGTCTGCGTTGCGGTAGCTTTCGTCGATGTTCTGGAAGTTCGGGATGTTGTCATAGTTCAGCTTGGCCAGCATCCCTTCCGAGATCATCTTCGAGACCATATAATCCGACGGGATGATGACATCGTAGTTGGCCGCACCGGACTTGAGCTTTGCATACAGCGACTCGTTGGAATCAAAGGTCGTATAGTTGACATTGATGCCGGTCAGCTTTTCAAAGGCGTCCACGACATCCACGCTGTCGTCCGAGCCGTTGGAGATGTATTCGCCCCAGTTGTAGACGTTCAGGGTAACATTCTTGCCCTTGAAGCGGGTCCAGTCGTAGTCGTCGGAGACGGAAATATCCTCGTTGACCTCGATGGTCCCGGCCGCAAACGCCGAAAGCGGCATACAGACGGCAAGGACCGCCGTCAGCAGCAGGATCACAAAGCGTTTCATGCCACATCCTCCCCTCTCAGAGCCTTCTGGTCCCGGCGGTAGCCGCGGCTCTCCATGGCGTTGGAGATCAGGATGATGGCCAGAATGACCACGAACATGATGGTAGACAGCGCATAGATCTCCGGGCTGACCTTCTTACGGGTCATGGAGTAGATCGCGATGGGCAGCGTCTCCACCGTGCCGCAGTTGAAGTAGGAGATCATGAAGTCGTCGATGGAGTAGGTCAGGCAGATCAGGAATGCCGACAGGATCGCGGGGCTGATCTCCGGCAGGATGACCTTGAAAAACGCCTGTTTGGGGTCGCAGCCGAGGTCCAGTGCGGCTTCGTACAGCTTGATATCCAGCTGCTTGAGCTTGGGCGTCACATTAAAGATGACGTACGGCACGTTGAACGCGATATGCGCGATGAGCAGCGTGGGCAAGCCCATAATGGTATCGGGCAGGAAATCCACATTGGCGGCAAAGCGCTGATAGGCCACGAACAGCAGCATCAGCGAGATGCCGGTGATGATCTCGGGGTTGACCACCGGGATATAGGTGATGTTCGTGACCACCAAGCGGCTCTTGCGGCCCATGGATGCGATGCCCAGCGAAGCCGCCGTGCCAAGGATGGTCGCGATGATCGACGAAATGAGGGCCACTTCCAGCGAGACGACCAGCGCCCGCAGGATGGACGAATTGTGGAACAGGCTGACATACCACTTCGTCGTAAAGCCGGTGAACAGCGCATAGCCCTTGCTCTGGTTGAAGCTGAACACGATCATATACGCGATGGGCAGATACATGAAGCAGAAAAACAGGATGACATAGGCACGCTGCATCAGCCGAAGATGTTTTGTTTTCATCAGGACACACCCTCCATCTCATCCTCGTCGAAGCTCGAGGTAAAGCTCATGCACAGCAGGACGATGATCATCAGCACCAAGCTCATGGCCGAACCGACGTTCAGGTTGTAGCTGTTGCCAAGGAACTGCATCTCGATCAGATCACCGATCAGCAGGTTGGAACCGCCGCCCAGCATTCGGCTGATGACGAAGGTCGAAACAGCCGGCACGAACACCATCGTGATGCCGGTGCTGATGCCCGGAACGCTCATGGGGATCAGAACGCGGAGCAGGGTCTGGGTGGTGGAAGCGCCAAGGTCCTGTGCGGCTTCCACGATGCTCTGGTCGATCTTGGTCATGCTGGTGTACAGCGGAAGGATCATATACGGCACATAGTTGTACACCATGCCCAGCACCACCGCGCCGGAGGTGTTCAGCATGTTGTAGGGTCCCAAGCCGAACACGCCCAGCACCGCGTTGACCGGGCCGTTCACGCTGAGCAGACCCATCCACGCATAGGTGCGGAGCAGGAAGTTCATCCACATCGGCAGCATGACCAGCATCAGCATGATGTGCTGTTTGTTGACCCGCAGACGGGACAGGAAATAGCCCACCGGGAACGCGATGATCAGGCAGATGACCGTCGCGATCAGCGCCAGCAGCAGACTGCGGGCGAACACGGAGCCATAACCGCTGATGGACAGCAGATTGTCGAGCGTGAAGTTCCCGCTGCCATCCGTCAGCGCATAGTAGACCACGATGATCAATGGGACCACCGTGAACAGCGTCATCCACACAAAATAGGGATACGCAAGCTTTTTATCGTAAATCTTCATTTCGGCTTCACCCCTCAGGAACGCGACATAATGTGGATCTCGTTGGGGCCGATGCGCATACCGATCGTCTCGCCGGGGGTACAGGCGCGGGTAGAATGGATGAGCCATTCGCGGCCCTCGCACTCCACATGCATCTCAAAGTGGACGCCCTTGAAGATGACGTCGTTCACGACGCCCACCAGCTGGCCTTCGACGGGCGAAACGACCTCGATATCCTCGGGGCGGACGACCACCTGAACGCTCTCCTCGCGGGCAAAGCCGCGGTCCACGCAGGGGAACTCCACGCCCGAGAAGGAAACGAGGAAGTCGCGGTGCATCACGCCGTCCACGATGTTGGAATCGCCGATGAAGTCCGCGACAAAGGCATTCTTCGGCTCGTTGTAGATGTCCTCCGGCGTGCCGATCTGCTGCACCTTGCCGCCGTTCATGACGACGACGGTATCCGACATGGTCAGAGCCTCTTCCTGATCGTGGGTGACATAAATAAAGGTGATGTTCATTTCGCGCTGCAGCCGCTTGAGTTCCAGCTGCATCTCTTTGCGCAGTTTCAGATCCAGAGCACCCAGCGGCTCGTCCAGCAGCAAAATTTCCGGCTCGTTGACCAGACTGCGCGCAATGGCCACGCGCTGCTGCTGGCCGCCGGACATCTGGCCGATGCTGCGGCGCTCAAAGCCCTTCAGGCCGACGACCTCCAGCATGTCGCGCACCTTGCGGCGGATGGTCTCTTCGTCCATCTTCTTCAGACGCAGACCAAAGGCCACGTTCTCGAACACATTCAGGTGCGGGAACAGCGCATATTTCTGGAACACCGTGTTCACCGGGCGCTTGTAGGGCGGCACACCGGTAATGTCCTCGCCTTTGAGCAGAACTTTGCCGGCATTCGGCTCCAAAAAGCCCGCGATCAGACGCAGGGTCGTTGTTTTACCGCAGCCGGAAGAACCCAGCAGCGTCACGAATTCCTTATCGTGGATGTCGAGGTTCAGCCCGTCCAGAATGCGCTGGCCGTCAAACTCCACTACGATATCCCGCAGTGAAACGATCACCGAGTTGTCCATATGATCCTAAATCCTCCTTAAACTCAGATACGAAAAAAGACAGGGCATCCATGTCCCCATCCCTCGTACCAGGGTGATCGGTCCCCACGCGCTGTGCCGGAAGCGACAAACTCTGCGCAGATTCTCTCCCCTGTCGTGTCTATCTTATACAATTTGCGTGCAAATGTCAATCACTCCGACCCAGTTTGCCTAAACTTTACGAAATTGGAGAAAACCGGCTCCGAGCATGGAAAAAGCCCGGAGGTCCCCTTGCGGGAAACCTTCGGGCTTAAAAACGACCCCTGCATGAACTTTTGTTTCACGATGCGGCGTACAGGTCCGCTTTTGCGGTCAGAAGCGTCTGCACCGTCGAGAGGTCCACCGTGTACAGCGAAGCGTCCCCGTCAACGGTCAGATAGCAGCCGTCTGTTCCTTCATAATAGGTCACATCTTTTTCACCGTCAGCCGTCTGCACCGAAGCAGTGAGCAGGGCCGTCAGGCCGGTCCGGTCCGCGCTGGTCTCCTGTGCGGTCACATAGCTGCTGAGCGCCGAAAGGATGCTGCTCACCTTCGATTCGTCGAGGTCGGTTTCCGGTTCGTCTGCCAAGCGCCAGACCGTCGTATAGTCGGTGCTGTCGCTTTCCGCGTCCGACGAAGCCGCTTCCGACATGGCGGTCAGGGTGAACTGTTCTCCGCCATGGACCAGCGTGGCCGCTTCGATGTCCGAGCTGGTCAGCCCCGCCGGGTTGAACGCCCCAAACAGCTCTGCCCTGCTCAGCTCAAAGCAGGATGCCTTGGAAGCCGCGACTGTGTACAGCGCGTCATCCCCCGCTTTTTTCAGGTAGATGTCCCCGGTCGCCGGGTTCTCGGTTCCGAAGGTAAAGGTGTTCGTCTCCCCTGCAGCGGTCACGGTGACGGTCAGAGAATCTTCCGAGATGCCGTAGTCCTCGCCAGTTTCCTCGGTCAGCTGGCGCTTGGCGTTCAGCGCCGAAAGGGCTGTCACCATCGTGTTGCAGGACGTTGCGTCCAGATGATAGGCTTCATCTTCCGCCAGCGTCCAAGCGCCGTCTGCGTATTTCAGCGTGTTCGTCTTACCGTTGTAGTTCACCGCAAGTTCGGTCAGGTCCTCTGCCGCGAAGGACGACAGCGGGATGGTCCCCTCTGCGGCTTCACTCTCCGCCTGTGCGGCCTTTTCGTTCTGGGCCGTGAGGACCGCAAAGGCCCCGCCCGCCAGAAAGACCAGCACCAACAGGAGCACCAGCGTCCGTTGTTTTGCTTTCATACGCGCCTCACTTTCTGCGGCGCAAAATCACGACCGCCGCGCCCACAGCCAGCAGCGCCGCCGGGAGGATAATGATGAACGTCAAGCCCAGCACAGCCGACTGCCCGCTGGAAACGCTGATGGGAGCCGCTTCCAGCGCCTTGGAATCGATCAGCACGGTGCTGACCTGACCCGCCAGCGAGGACGCGCACCCCTGCAGGAAGGTGCAGTTGCCCGGGATGACCTGATAGACGGCCTCGTTGTCCATGTTGCCGCAGTTGACCCAGATGACCTCTGCTTCGGTCGTCTCATTGCGGGCATATGCCGCCAGCGTGAACGGACCGTCCACATCGCCGTCCGCCTTTTCGGTGGTGGTCATCTCATACCCCGCGGCCTTGCTGTAAGCAGAATTGGATGTCGTGAGCAGCGCTTCGGCCACGACGCCGTCCGTCTCGGTCAGGGTGATGCCCTGCGCCATCTGCAGCAGCACATGGCGGCTGGTGTTCACGCCATCCAGCGCTGTCGTCTCGGTGGGATTGGTGTAATCCGGCAGCAGATAATAGGGGTAGCCGTTCATAGAGTGGTCGGCGTCGCCCTCCACGATCAGGCCCTCGGTGCGGGACAGGCCGAACTCTGCCATCAGGGCGTCGAGATTCGGGGTATTATAATAGGAATCGGTCAGAAGCAAGACCTTTCCGCCGCTGCTCAGATAGCTGCGCAGAAGGCCTATCTCATCCACCAGACTGCCCGCAGATGCAAAGTCCTGTGCCGGGTCGTTGATGATGAGCAGGTCGCAGTCCTCCGGGATGCTGCTGGACAGCAGGTCCAGCGCCGTCAGGGAGAGGTTCTGGCCTTCCAGCGCATCGGTCAGGGTGTCGGTGAGGGTCTGCTCGCCGTGGTTGGTGGTGTAGTAGGCGTGCTTCTGCTCGCCGCTGGTCAGGCGGTAGATGGCCGCCGTGATCTCGTTTTCGCCCGAGAAGGTCACGCTGTAGGTCCCGGTAGTGTAGTAATCGGAGTAATCATAATCGTAGAGATCCGACGCATCCAGCACCACGCTCTGGTCCCCGGAAACGACGACCAGGCTGCCGGACGAAGCATCCTGCGCCCCGTACTGCGCCGCGAAAGTCGGATAGACCGCCGGGTCCTTCAGCTCCCAAGCAATGTGGCTGCTCTCCGACGCATATTTGTCCAGCAGCTTGGAGATGATCTGGTCCTCGTTTCCCGTCTCGCAGAGGTAGTAGATGGTCACATCCTGCGTCAGCTCCTGCGCGAGCTGCTTCGAGCTGTCGCTCAGGCTATAAAGGCCCGCTTCGGAGAGGTCGAACTCGGTGTATTTCGACGGAACGGCGCGCACCACCAAATTGATGAGCACCGCCAGCACGATAGCCGCTGCTGTGATGGCCGCGGAATAGACCCCGCTGCGGAACACCCGCCCATCCTTCGGCGGCGATTTCTTCAAAAACTTCATCTCTTCGCCCTCCTTTTAATTCCAGCGGCGCTTCTCGATGCCCTGCGCCGTGAAGAACAAGAACAGCACCGTCACGGTCAGGTAATAGACCAGCGTCGGGATGGAAAAACTGTTGTTGACGAAATCCTCAAACGGCGTGAACAGGCACAGCGCACTTAAAACCGCACTGAATGCTTCGGTCAGCCATGCGCTCTTCACAAGGAACAGTCCTGTCAGACCAAGGCAGAGGGCCGCAAAGGTCAGGCAGCCGAGGACGAAGCTTCGGGTGCGCAGACCCGCCAGCAGCGAGGCCGCACCGGCCAATCCGGTAAAGACCGCCAGCGCCACCGCGCTGCCCGCGTTGAACAGACTGCGCAGACTGGGCATCATATAGGCCAGCAGCAGCGCCGAGAAACCGGCCACCGCCGCGATGATCTGATTTTCGGTCAGGCCGGAAAGGAACTCGCCGATGGCGATGGCCGCACAGCCCAGCAGAAAATAGCACAGCAAGCCTGCAAAGTTTGCCGCCAGCGCCGAGACGGTCCCGCCCAGCGCCCAGAGGATGCCGATCATCACGGCATCGACCAGACACGGGATAGCAAAGACGACGCACATCGCAAAAAATTTGCCCAGCACGATGCCCCAGACCGAAACCGGACTGGTCAGCAGAAGCTGATCGGTGCGGCTGTGGCGCTCTTCGGCCATCGAGCGCATCGTCAGCACCGGGATATAGAGCAGCAGCACAAAAATGGTGCGGTACAGCGTGTAGTAGCTGAAATCCGTCAGGCCATAGCCGAGGTTCAGCGCCAGAAAATAGATGCCCGTCGCCGCCAGCAGGAACGCCGTCAGGACGTAGCCGATCATGCCATGGAAGTAACTGCGGAGTTCCCGCTTAAAGATCGCTTTCATGTTCTTCCTCCCCTGCAATTTCTTCCGGTTCGCCGCCGGTCAGCTCCAAAAAGACCTCTTCAAGGCTCTTTCCACCCGCCGTCAGCTCTTCCAGCGTGCCGGACGCCGCCAGTTTCCCCTTGGACAAAACCAGCACCTTCTGGCACACCGCCTGAACTTCGCTCAGGATGTGGCTGGACAGGATGACCGTGTGCGCACGGCCCAGCTCCCGGATGAGCTTCCGGATCTCGATCACCTGTGCCGGGTCCAGACCAACGGTGGGCTCGTCGAGAATGATGAGCTTGGGGCTGCCGAGAAGCGCCTGTGCGATGCCCACCCGCTGGCGGTAGCCCTTTGACAGGCTTCGGATGAGCCGGGGCAGGACCGCTTCCAGTCCGGTGCGGCGGGCCGCTTTGAGGACCTGTTCCTTCCGCTCTGCCTTTTTCACGCCCTTCAGCTCTGCCGCAAAGTCAAGGTACTCCTGCACCGTCATTTCGGGGTAGAGCGGCGGCTGTTCCGGCAGATAGCCCACGCACGCCTTTGCCGCGTCGGCTTCCTCGGGCAGCGGATGTCCCGCCACCGTGACCTGTCCGCTCGTGGCCGAAAGATAGCCCGTCAGGATGTTCATGATGGTGGATTTGCCCGCGCCGTTGGGGCCGAGCAGACCGTAGATCTGGCCATCTTCCACCGTGAACGAGACATCGTCCACAGCAAGGCGGCTGCCGTATTTTTTGGTAAGGTGAGAAACTTCGATCACAAATAACGCTCCTCTCAAAGGCCGCGCAGAATGCGGTTTTTGTTTGCTGGTTTATTTTAGTCTGAAAATGTGATGAAATTGAGATAAAGTCGTGTAAGATTCGAAAGGCCGCTTTTTTCGCCCCGATACACAAAAAAGCGCCGCCTCCGCAAAGGAGACGACGCTTGAAATGACCAGTAAATTACTTACGGCCGAAGCGCTTGTTGAAGCGCTCAACACGTCCGCCGGTGTCAACCAGCTTCTGCTTACCAGTGTAGAAGGGATGGCACTTGGAGCAAACTTCGACGTGGATCTCGGGCTTGGTGGAACGAGTCTTGATGACGTTGCCGCAAGCGCAAGTGATGGTGCAGTCAACGTAGTTCGGATGGATACCCTGCTTCATTCTTTTTCACCTCAATTCTGGTTCTGACTTATTGGGGCCATATTATCAATGTATGTGCCCATCACAACCTTCAATATCGGCTACCCCCGCGAGCGGCCTTGGAAACGATTGCTAGAATATTATAGCACGGTTTTTCGAAAAATCAAGAGCAAATCCAAAATTTTATTGCGGTGTTCCGCCTTGCAATGTGCCGGATTTCCTTTATAATAAGGTAGAAGCCATTTCCCGGGCAAAAAAGTCCTTCACTTTACATGAGTTTTACATTCTCCCGATTTCCGATTTTACATTCAGCGCCTATACTCAGAAACAGGAGAATTTCACGTCAAGCAAAAGTGAGGAACTATTATGACGATTTTCAATGTCTTTTCGCTTCTGGGAGGTCTGGCCCTGTTCTTGTTCGGTATGGACATCATGGGCAAGGCTCTGGAAAAACAGGCCGGCGGCCAGCTGCAGAAGATTCTCAGCAAGCTGACCGACAACCCCCTCAAGGGCTTCTTTCTGGGTCTGTGCGTGACCGCTGTGATCCAAAGCTCCAGCGCCACCACCGTTATGGTGGTCGGCTTCGTCAACAGCGGCATCATGGAGCTGCATCAGGCCATCGGCATCATCATGGGCAGCAACGTCGGCACGACCGTCACCAGCTGGATCCTGAGCCTTTCCGGTCTGCAGGGTGACAGCTTCTGGATCAATATGCTCAAGCCCACCTCGTTCAGCCCCATTCTGGCCTTCATCGGCATCCTGCTCTACATGGGCAAGAACGAGAAGCGCAAGGGCATTGGCACGATCATGATCGGCTTTGCGGTCCTGATGACCGGCATGACCACCATGTCCAGCGCCGTGGCTCCCCTGCAGAATGAGGCATGGTTCACCAACCTCTTCATCCGCTTCTCGAATCCCATTCTGGGCGTTCTGGTCGGTGCACTGGTCACCGGCGTCATCCAGAGTTCCAGCGCCAGCGTCGGCATCCTGCAGGCGCTCAGCTCCACCGGCGTCATCACCTACGGCAGCGCCATCCCCATCATCATGGGTCAGAACATCGGTACTTGCGTGACCGCGCTGATCTCTTCGGTGGGCGCAAACAAGAACGCCCGCCGCGCCGCCATGGTGCATCTGTACTTCAACATCATCGGCGTCACCCTGTTCCTCGTTGTTTACTACAGCCTGAACCTCGCGCTTCACTTCACTTTCGTCAACGAGACCGTCTCCGCGTGGGGCATCGCAGTCATCCACTCCATCTTCAACCTGTCGGCAACGGCCATCCTGCTCCCCTTTGCAAATGTTCTGGAAAAGCTGGCCATCCTGACCATCCCCGACGACGCCGAGAAAGAGAGCTTCGCCCTGCTGGATGAGCGTCTGCTCAAGACGCCCGCCGTCGCCGTCGAGCGCGCCCGTGCCGCCACGGCAGACATGGCCGAGCTGGCCCGCGTCGGCGTCGTTCAGGCCATGAGCCTGACCCACAAGTGGGACGACGCCCTCGCCCAGAAGGTCCGGGACGAAGAAGAAAAGGTGGACCAGTACGAGGACGCCCTCGGCACTTATCTGGTCAAGCTGTCCAGCCGTGAGCTGAGCCACGCCGACAGCCAGAGCGTCAACACCCTGCTCCACACTATCAGCGATTTTGAGCGCATCAGCGACCATTCCGTGAACCTTCTCGGCTCCGCAGAGGAGATCCACTCCAAGAGCATCGAATTCTCGAAGGATGCCCACGAAGAACTGCAGGTCCTTGAAGGCGCTGTGCAGGACGTGCTGAGCCGCACGACCGACGCCTTCCGCAAGGCAGACCTGCATCTGGCCGGCAAAGTCGAGCCGATGGAGACGGTCGTGGACGAACTGGTCCGCGCCATCAAAGCCCGCCATGTGGCCCGTCTGCAGGCTGGCAGCTGCTCCATCGAGTACGGCTTCGTGCTCGAGGACCTGCTGACCAACTATGAGCGTGTCTGCGACCATTGCAGCAACGTCGCCGTTGCCCAGATCGAGGTGGCGCAGGACAGCTTTGACACCCACGCTTATCTGAACGACCTGCGTTACGGCAACGACACCAAGGAGAGCGAGCAGTTCCGCCGCCGTCTGGACCGTTACCGTGAGCGCTATCTTTTCCCGGACGGCGAACCCGCCGCTCCCAGCGAAAAGGAGGAACCGAAAGCATGATCTACATTGTAGAAGACGATGCCGCCATCCGCGAGCTGGAACAATATGCGCTCCAGTCCAGCGGATACGACGTGCAGGGATTTGAGACCTCGGAACCGTTCTGGCAGGCCATGCGCACCACCGAGCCGGAGCTGGTCATTCTGGACGTGATGCTTCCGGGGGAGGACGGCTTTTCCATCCTGAAAAAGCTGCGCAATACCCCTTCCCTGCGCCGTCTGCCCATCATCATGGTCACCGCCAAATCCAGCGAGCTGGATACCGTGCGCGGCTTGGACTGCGGCGCCGATGACTACATCACCAAGCCCTTCGGCATCATGGAATTTCTCAGCCGGGTGCGGGCCGCTCTGCGCCGCTCGGCCCCGGAAGAAAAGCCCAACATTTACGCCTTCCATGAGATCCTGCTCGACAATGCCCGCCACAGCGTGACCGTGAACGGCGCGCATGTAGACCTGACCTATAAGGAATACAGTCTGCTGCGTCTGCTGCTGGAAAACACCAATCTGGTCGTGACCCGCGAGACGATTTTACAGGTCGTCTGGGGCACGGATATCTCGGTCGAGAGCCGCACCGTCGATATGCACATCCGCACCCTGCGCAAGAAGCTGGGCGATGCCGGACGGTACATCTGCACGGTCCGCAAGGTCGGCTATAAGCTGGCCGACAGCGAAGAGGAGAACGAAGAATGAAACCACGGAGCATGGAAGAAAAAATCAGTTACCGGCTGTTTCTGATGGGCTTTGTCGGCCTGATCTGCACCGCCGTGCTCTGCATCTTCGTGTTCCACAAGGCATTCCGGGAACAGGCATGGGCCGCGCTGGAAAACGAAGCTCATCTGGTCGCCGCCGGGTGTGAGCAGATCGACACGGCGGACGAGCTGGCTTCCTACGTCAGCACGAATCTGCGCATTACGCTGATCGCATCCGATGGCACGGTGCTGTTCGAATCCGCCACCTCGCAGCAGATGGAGAACCACCTGACCCGCCCGGAAATCCAACAGGCCATGCAGGAGGGCGTCGGCCGCGACCGCCGCGATTCCCAGACCATGGGCTATGAGACGTATTATTACGCCATGCTCCTGCCCAACGGCAATATCCTCCGCGTGGCGCAGGACTCCGAAACCATCTGGTCCATCTACGACGCCGCCCTGCCCGCCATCGTGCTGAGCTGTGTGCTGATGATGGGAGCCGCTGCCATCATGGCCGGTCTGCTGACCCGAAGCCTTGTTCAGCCCATCCTGAAAATGACTGACGACCTCGAACACATTCAGGAGAACGTCCCCTATAAAGAGCTGATTCCCTTTGCGGAGAGCATCCATTCTGACCGGCTCCTGCGCGAAAACAATGAGAAAATGCGGCAGGAGTTTACAGCCAATGTCAGCCATGAGCTAAAGACCCCGCTGACCAGTATTTCCGGTTACGCAGAGCTGATCGAGACGGGCATTGCAAAGCCCGCCGACGTTCCGGAATTTGGCCGGAAAATTCATGTAGAAGCCAGCCGGATGATCCAGCTGGTCAATGATATCCTTCAGCTGTCCCATCTGGACAACATGAGCGAGAACCCCGGAAGCCAACCGGTGCAGATGGAAACGGTCGATCTGCTGGACGTCGCCAAGGAATGCGTCGATCGCCAGAAAATGAACGCCCAGCGGTCGTTTATTTCCTTGACCTATCTCGGTGAGAGCGCCCCTGTGCTGGGCAGCCGCAGTCTGCTGGACGAACTGTGCCAGAACCTGTGCGACAACGCCATCCGCTACAACCGCCCGGGCGGAAAGGTCCAGCTCATCACGTCCTGCACCCGGGACGGCCACTGTACCCTGACCGTCAAGGATAACGGCATCGGCATCCCCGCCGAAGCGCAGTCCAGCGTGTTCGAGCGCTTCTACCGCGTGGATAAGAGCCGCAGTAAGGCCACCGGCGGGACCGGTCTGGGCTTGGCCATCGTCAAGCACATTGCCCGTATCCATAACGCCCGAATCAAGCTGGAAAGCGAGATCAATGTTGGTACGACCATTACCGTCGTGTTCGAGACAGCCCACTAAAATTTCAGCATCTGAACGTCTGCCCGGAGTTCCGGACAGGCGTTTTTTGTTCTCTCCGAAAGGGCACTTCCCTCTTTCAGGGCGCGGACTTCCCGCAAGCGGAGAAGGTCGGCCCCGCTCTCCCAGAAGCGCTGGACCGTCCGGATACAGAGCGCTTCCAGCTCTTGGCACTGAGCCTCGGTCACAGGCGCGGCCCCGGGCTTGCGCTGACCGGTCAGCACGATCTCTGCGTGATTTCCTGAAGCTTCCACCGAAACGACGCACCGGCGCAGGGTCACCACCCCATCCGAAAGCGTGAATGTCTGCTCTCCGTCCCGTTCCAACAGAAGTCCGGCCATGGCAGTCTCTTCGGCGGTGAGCCGCGTTTCTCCCTCTGCGGTCAGCAACAAGGCTTCCTTAGCGGCTTCGACGCCCTCGCTGTCCAGTTGCAAAATGGGAAGCAGAACGCCGCCGCTCTCATACAGCCGCGACGCCATGGCCGCGCTGTCCTTGGCCGCTTGGAGCAGCACTTCGGCCTGTTCCGGCTCTTCCCCGCTTTCTTCTGTTTCCAGTAAAAATATCCGGGCGGACAGGCGGCTGACCGGCTCCTTTTGCAGCAGGTCCTCTACCTCGGACAGCGTTTTTTGCGTAGTCCCCGCGCCAAACAGCAGATACTCGCACAGCCGATAATTTGCCGTCTGCGGAAGACCCTTTTCGGCCTGATGCAGCGCCGTTTCCAGCGTTTCGCCCTCGGCGCTGCACAGGCGGAGGTCCGCCGCCGCATCGGAGGCGTCCGGCGTGGCTTCCGGGAACTGATACAGCAGCCCTACGGTCCAGCCATCGGTCTGCGGCTGGATGAGAAGCGCCCGCACCATGCTTTTTTCGGTCGTCTCCATCCGCAGGAACACCCCGCACCAGAGGACCAGAACCCCCACGGCCAGCAGCCGCAATCCGCGCGAACTTCCGCTCATCCCTGCACCTCCTGTCTCCGGCCGTTCCACACAAGGCCCAGCAGTCTGCGGAGCAGATGGACCAGAAAGCAGACCCGGAACAGCGCCGCCGCCAGCCAGACCAGCAGAAACACGGCATCGAAGCGCGAGATCAGGCCTAACGCCCCGGCACGAAGCAGTTCATAGCCCGGGAAAACGGTCCCCGCGCCGAACAGCAGCTCCATGCCAAGCGCCGCGCCCACCCAAAGGCCGAATACCCCCAGCGGGAGCCACGCACTCGTCCTGTGTTGGTTTTCTTCCGGCTGGGCCAAAAGCGGGAACGCAAAATATTCGGCATAGAGCGGAAAGCGGATGCTTCCAGTCTGCGGTTCCCGCAGAAGATTCTCCCAGTGCAGCTGACCTTTCAAGCTGAGAGCGCAGAGCAGAACGGCCAGCGCCGCCGCCCACCACAAGACCCCTGCGGCCCGGAAAAAGACCCGCTCTTCCAACTTCCACCCGGCCCAAACCAACAGCGGCAGGATGCCCAGCACCGCCATGGACGAGAATTGCTCCCAGCATAGCTCCTGCGCCTGACAGACCGTCTCCCACAGCTCTGCCGCGAACCACAGCGCAAAGCCGCCGCAGACGACCCGATCACGGAACGTTCGCCCGGAAAAGACGTCGTTTTCCTGCTCTGCCGTCTGCAAAAGCGCCGCCGCCAGCGAAATGCCCAGCGCCACGGGAAGCCCCTGCAAGATCAAACCCCGCGCCGAAACGCCCCCGCTCGTTAAAATACAGCGGCCCGCTTCGGCGGTCAGTGCGCTCAGCCACAGGGCCTGTGCACCCGATTTCTGCTTATGCTGATTCAAAAGCGCTTACCCCCGTTTCTGCCAGATGGTAAAGGGCCGCCGGGACAGGACGCGGTAATTTCGCCGCGTCACGCCGTCGCGGGATAGCTCTGCTTTTGGAAAATCCGGCGCGGAAAGATACGGGACCCCCAGCGCCGACACCCGCGCCAGTTCCAACAGCACCAACAGTCCTGCACCAACAAGACCCACCGGTCCAGCCACGCCCGCCGCCAGCAGGACCACCAGCCGAAAGATCGTCGCAGCTTCGTAGAGGGACGGTGTGACGAACACCGCGATGGAAGCCGCCGCCGCGATCAGGATCACCGGCGTGCTCATCAGCCCGGTGGCGATGGCGGCATCGCCCAAAATCAGCGCCGCCACCAAGCTGACCGAGTGCCCCAGCGTCTGCGGCATCCGAAGCCCCGCTTCCCGGATGATCTCCAGCAGCAGGGTCACAAGGACCATCTCTGCAAACAGCGGAAGCGGCGTTCCGCGCTCGGCGGCTTCGATTTTGAACAGCAGCTGCGGTGGGATCAGTTCGGGCAGATACACCGCCAGACAGACGAACAACCCCGGCAGAAAAATGCTGAGGTAAAACGAACCATATTTCAGCACGCGCAGAAACGACGCAAAAAAGGCCGGCTGGGCGTAATCGTCCAGACACTCGAAATTTTCGCAGAACAGCGTCGGAAGCACCATGGCAGACGGGCTTCCGTTGACGAGAATGACGATCTTCCCCTCGCAGAGCTTTGCCGCTGCCACCGCTGGCCGCTCGGTGTAGGTCACGGGAGCAAACGTCCGCACCCGGCAGGGAAACAGCCACGGCACAAAATAGCTGGAATCCAGCAGGAGCTGCGGCTTTGCGCGCTGAAGCGTCTCTTTCACCCGCTCCACAGCGACGACATCGGCTTTTCCCTTGCAGTAACAGACGGCATATTCGGTTTTCATCTCGCAGTCCGCTTGCTGCACCTCCATGACCAGCGCTTCGGTGCGGATGAGACGCCGCAACAGGCTCAGATTGACCCGCAGAAGGTCCGAAAAGCCTTCCCGCGAGCCGCGAAGGTTCCCCTCCCCCGACGGTTCTTCCACCGAGCGGGATTTCAGGCTCTGCACCGAAAAGGAGATGCCTTTTGCACAGCCGTCCAGCAGAAGGACCGCCATCCCGGCCGTCAGCCGCTGCATCAGCACTTCCCAGTCCTCCACCGGCGTGCTTTCCGCCGGAAGCGCCGAGTGCCGCCACAACAGCTCATAGACCTGTCCCCCGCCCGTCTGCCCGGAAAGCGGCGGCGTCTGGCGGCTCGCCGCGTCCAGCAGCAGTTCCCAGAGCGACTCCAAGCTGGCCATCCCGTCGAACAGCACGATGGCCCCTCGGCAATGATAAAGTTCGATGTGCTTCGCATAAAAATCGGCTGAACTGCCCAATCTAGCGTTGAGCGCCGCGAGATTCGTTTCCAGATGTTCGGAAAGCTGCATGGTCCCATCCCCCTTTTGCAGTAGGATTCCCGCCGCAGTCCCGCTTATTCGCGCAGGAGGTGTCCCCGTTGAAACTGTTGATCTTTCGCACGATTTTAATTTATCTCTGTGTCCTGTTCGCCATGCGGCTGATGGGCAAGCGCCAGCTGGGCGAATTGCAGCCCGAAGAGCTGGTCTCCACCATCCTCATCTCCAATCTGGCGTCCATCTCCATCGAGTCCGAGGAAGTCCCCGTGACGGCCAGCCTGATCCCGCTGTTCCTTATTGCCGCACTGGAACTTCTGGGGTCCATCCTGAGCTTCCGGAACCAGAAATTTTTCAACCTCATGTCCGGGCGTCCCAAAACGGTCATCCTGAACGGCCAGATCGACCAGAACGCCCTGCGCACCCTTCGGCTGACCACCGCCGACCTCATGGAGGCCCTGCGCGGAAAGGACGTGTTCGACCCCCGGGACGTTTCGTATGCCATCGTGGAGACGAACGGAAACCTCTCGGTCGCCCTGCGGCCCGAAAAAGAAACGGCCACCCTTTCCGATCTCGGCCTGAAGGTCCAGCGGGCACAGGCCACCATCCCCTTTGTGGTGGATGGGCAGGTGTTGGACGAAAATCTGCACCATTGCGGCAAGGACCACGCGTGGCTGGAACGGACCGCTCATGCCAACACCCTGCTCATGGAAGAAATTCTTCTGCTGGTAGGCAATGACACCGAGGACTATTTTCTGCTGAAAAAAGAGAACCGCCGCAAGGACAGCTCTCTGGGAAAGGAGACGTCATGAAACGCATTTATGCCTGTCTCGGCATCGTGGTCCTGCTGCTGGCCATCGCGTTTTACAGCAGCTGGCGGGTTCAGGATTTTGCTGAGGACATCTCGGACGACATCGACACCGCCATGGACGCCATCCGGGCTTCGGACCTGTCCGCCGCGCGTCAGGCGCTGGCCGAGGGCGCAGACCTCTGCGACCGGATGCGCGAAGGGATGAACCATCTTCTCCGCACGCAGGACTTCACCGAGCTGGAAGCCGCCCTCCGCGCCGCCGACGGCCATTTGGAGCAGAACGCCCCCGAGGAAGCCTTTGGAGAGCTTCGCCGCGCACAAGTTCAAGTGGAAACGCTGGCGTGGCTGGCCCGCCGCATCATCTGAGCACACAAAAAGAGGACGCCGCATCGCTGCAGCATCCTCTTCGTGTTTTGGTTACTTGCTGCGGTCGCCCATCAGCTTTTTCAGCTCGTTGAAAAAGCTCTCGACATCCGCAAACTGCTGGTAGACCGATGCAAAGCGCACATACGCCACCTCATCGATCTGCTTCAGCTCCTGCATGGTCAGCTCTCCGATCCGGACGCTGGTCACTTCCCGGTCGTAGGAACTCATCAGCGTCTGCTCGATGCTGCTGACGGCGTGTTCCAGCGCTTCGTAGCTGACCGGGCGCTTGGCACAGGCCCGCAGCATCGCGTTGAGCAGCTTCTGCCGGTCAAACGGCTCCCGGGAGTTATCCTTTTTGATCACGATCAGCGGGACCGTCTCCACCACCTCATAGGTCGTGAACCGCATGTGGCAGCGCAGACATTCCCGGCGGCGGCGAATGCGCTCGCCATCTTCGGTCGGGCGGGAATCGATGACCTTGGATTCTTCATCGCCGCAATAGGGACATTTCATGGTTTGTTCCTCCTGATGTCATGTTCGGGTCGGGAGCGCTCAGGCGTTCTTTTTGCCGGACTTGCGCTCGCTCCAAAGCACCCACGCAGAGGTGGAAACACACAGCGACGTGTAAACACCGCTGAGCATACCCATCATCAGGGGGAATGCAAAGGTAAAGATACTGTCCAGACCATACAGCTTGGACACGACACACATCACGCCCAGCGCCATGACCGTAGTAATGGTCGTGATGATGGTACGGCGTGCAGACTGGTTGACCGAGTGGTTGACCAGCTCTTCAAAGGATGCCTTTTTGCCCATCAGGGCGCGGTTCTCGCGGATACGGTCATAGACGACGACGGTATCGTTGATGGAGTAGCCCAGAATGGTGAGCATGGCGGCGATGAAGTTGCCGTCCAGCGGGGTGCGCAGCAGCACGAACGTGCCGAACACGACCATCAGGTCGTTCAGCAGGGCCAGAACCGCCATCATGCCGCCGGTCAGGCCGCCGATCTTCTTGAAGCGGACACCGATATACAGCAGGATGAGCACCAGCGCAAAGACGACAGCCACCAGACTCTTCTGCAGGAACTTCGTGCCCATGGCCGCGCTGACATTGCTCAGCGACAGCTGTGCAAAGGCGTTGTCGGGATACGTCTCGTTCAGGGAGTCGAGCAGCGTCTCCACCTGTTCGGTGGTCACCGTCTCGTTTCCGGGCATCGAGATCTTCAGGGTCTGTTCACCGGTGGCCACATTTTCGCCGGTCTGCAGGGTCAAGTCATTGCTGCCCAGCGCGGCAGAGGCCGTTTTCTGGACCTCAGAGGTCGTGAACTCGCCCTCATAGCTCAGGGTGATCATCGCACCGCCGGTGAACTCGGTATCCAGACGGACGCCGAACACCACCGCGCAGAGCAGGATGGCCGCCATCAGGCAAGCCGAGATGGTCAGGAAGCGCTTGCGCAGCCCCACAAAGTCCACGGGCTTCTTCTCCGCCGGCTCTTCGCCTTTGGATGCACCGTACAGCCACGGGTTCCGCAGGGCCTTGATGGAAGCTGCACCGCGGATCATCACGCGGGTGGCGAACACGCCGAACACGAAGTTCAGCAGAACGCCGGTCAGCAGCGTGTAGCCGAAGGCGTAGATCGTGCCCGCCGTGGACGGACCAAAGGCAAAGAACACGAAGTGCAGCACCTTTGCGAAGAAGCCGTCCGAGGGGCCGAATGCGCCCATCAGCACAACGGCCACGATCACGATGGTCACATTGCCGTCAATGATGGGGGTCAGGCCGCGGGCAAAGCCGCTCTTGAGCGCGCCGTCCAGCGACTTTCCGCTGCGCAGTTCTTCTTTGATGCGCTCTGCGGTGATGACGTTGGCATCCACACCCATGCCGATGGCAAGGATGATGCCCGCGATGCCGGGGAGCGTCAGGGTAAAGCTTTCAAACACCGGGAAGTATCCCGAAACGAAGGCCAGCGTTGCGGCCACCTGACCGGCCAGCGCGATGCACGCAAGGAAACCGGGCAGACGGTACAGCGCCGTCATCAGGACCACGATGAGGGCAAAGGCGATCAGGCCCGCCAGCACCATGGCGCTCAGACTGTTCTCTCCCAGACTCGGGCTGATGGTCGAGTAGCTGTCCACGGTCAGTGCAAAGGGCAGCGAACCGGAGTTGATCTGGCGGGCCATCTTCACAACATCGTCCTGCGTGAAGGGGTTGGCCGCCGAGCTGGTGATGATGGCGGAGCCGTCGGTGATGGCCGCATTGACCGTCGCCGTGCTGACGTTCTCGTCATCCAGCCAGATGCTGATGGTCCCGTTGCTCTGATACAAGTTCGTCGTTGCATCGCCAAAGGCTTTGGCTCCTTCATCCGTGAACTTGAGGGCGACATAGTATTCCGACGAGCTTCCGCTCACCGGGCCGTACTGTGCCGACGCGCTCTCGACCATCGAGCCGTCGAGGATCAGTTCGCCGTCTGCGCTGCTTCCCTCGCGGAAGGTCAGATATGCGGTCGTGCCGATCTCATCGATGGCGGATTCCGGGTCGAAATCCGTCTCGCCGGACTGCCACGGGAACTCGAGGATCAAACGGTCCGAGTCGTAGTCCACATACAGCTCATAATCCGTCACGTTCAAACCGACCAAGCGGTTCTCGATGACGAGCTGTGCCGCGTCCAGCTGGTCGTCGGTGGCATCGTAGCCGTCCGAGGGTGCAAACGTCACGTTGACGCCGCCCTTGATATCCACACCGAAGCGGATATCCTGCGCGCCCTTGATGTAGGTCTTGGTCACATCGCCGTATTTGACCGCCACGCCGAAAAATGCCGTATAGACAAACGCCGCGATCAGAAGCACTGTGACAACAAGCTGCCATGCTTTGCCTTTAGTCTTCATAAAAATCGGGAAACCTCCAAATATAATAAACCTCCGCCGCGTGACAGACCCTGCCGCGCGGGGAGATTTTCAACAACAGGAACGCTTATGCCTGTTCCGCCAGCAGCTTTTCCACCGTGGCCAGCTTCACGCAGACGCACAGCAGATCCGAGGCAGTCTCCACCTCATCCAGGCTGGGATAGGTGGGCGCGATGCGCAGATGGGAATCCTGCGGGTCCTTGTGGTACGGATAAGCCGAGCCAGCACCGGTCAGGGTCAGGCCGCACTCCTTGCAGAGCGCTGCCACCCGCTTGGCGCAGCCGGGCATAACGTACAGGCTGATGAAGTAGCCGCCCTTGGGGTTGGTCCAGTGGGCGATATCGCCGCAGGGGGTCAGCTCCTCAGAGAACGCCGTCTTGACGGCATCAAAGCAGGGGATCAGGCGGCGGCGGTGCTTTGCCATGTGGGCCAGAACGCCTTCCTTGTTCTTCAGGAAGCGGACGTGGCGCAGCTGGTTCATCTTATCATAGCTGATGATCATGACCGAGAAGCGCTTGCACATGTACTTCATGGAGCTCTCGCTGCATGCGATGGCCGAAACACCTGCGCCGGGGAAGGTGATCTTGCTGGTGGAAGTGAACATGAACACACGGTCCTGCGTGCCATACTTCTTGCACTCGTTCAGCAAAACGGGCGTCTCGATGATCTCATCGGTCAGGTGGTGGACGATGTATGCCTCATCCCAGAAGATCTTGAAGTCCGGGGCAGCGGTCTTGAGCTTTGCAAAGCGCTCGATCGTCTCATCGCTGTAGGTGTAGCCGTCCGGGTTGGAATACTGCGGCACACACCAGATGCCCTTGATGGTGTCATCCTCGGCGACCAGCTTTTCGACCATGTCCATATCGGGGCCGTTCGGGGTCATCGGGACGCTGATCAGCTCGAAGCCATATTCCTCGGTGATGGCGAAGTGGCGGTCGTAACCGGGCACAGGGCAGAGGAACTTGCGCTTCTCTACCTGAGACCACGGACACGGAGACTCGGGGAAACCGAACACATAACCAATGTTGATGAGGTTATACATCAGCTGCAAGCTGGAGTTGCCGCCCACGAACACCTCGCTGGGCTGCACGCCGAACACATCCGCAAACAGCACGCGGGCCTCATGCAGACCCTCCAGATCGCCATAGTTGCGGGCATCCGTACCGGCATCGGTGGTGTAATCGTTCATCTGCAGCAGACCCATTGCAAGATCCATCTGGTGAGGACCGGGCTTGCCGCGGGCCATGTTCAGCTTCAGGTTCATCGCCTGAAACTTCTTGTACTGCTCTTCCAGTTTTGCCTTTTCTGCTACGAGTTCGTCGCGGTTCATCTCAAAATAATTTTCCATTGAAAACACACTCCTTTATCGTACTTCCTTGTTCCCACACTGTCTGACGCAAGGTTCCGGGAAGTCCTGCCAGAGAGCTTTCCCACCTGCAGTCGTCCAGACCCTAATATTATAGCTCAGAATCCGCTCTAACACAAGCAAATCTCAAAAAAAGCCCTGCCAAAAGCCAAAGCTTTCGGCAGGGCCTCTTCTCTATAGGGCTGTACTCAGCTCAGGGAAGCCTGATTCTTATAGCGTTTGCGGACCGCGCCGTATTCCAGATGCGGCTCGCCGCCCTCGACGGTATCCTCATCGATGGTCACGCGGATAATGGTGGCATCGCTGGGGACCTTGTACATAATGGGCATCAGGATGCTCTCCATCACGCTGCGCAGACCGCGGGCGCCGGTTTTGCGCTCGATGGTCTTGCGGGCGATGGCGTGAAGGGCTGCATCGGTGATCTCCAGCTCCACGTTGTCCATGTTCAGCAGCTCTTTGTACTGCTTGACCAGACTGTTGCGCGGCTCCTTCAGGACACGGACCAGTGCGTTCTCGTCCAGATCGTCCAGCACGGTGATGACCGGCAGACGGCCGATCAGCTCCGGGATCAGGCCGAACTTGACCAGATCGTGCGGCTCCACCTTGCGTAGAAGAGCCTTCTGGGCATCGTCGGAGTTATCCTTCAGCGAGCTGCCAAAGCCCAGCGCGGACTTATCGGTGCGGCGCTGGATGTACTTGTCCAGACCATCGAATGCGCCGCCGCAGATGAACAGGATGTTCGTGGTGTCGATCTGAATGAACTCCTGCTGGGGGTGCTTGCGTCCGCCCTGCGGCGGAACGTTGCTCACCGTGCCCTCGAGGATCTTCAGAAGGGCCTGCTGAACGCCCTCACCGCCGACATCGCGGGTGATGGAGGGGTTCTCGCTCTTGCGGGTGATCTTGTCGATCTCATCGATGTAGATGATGCCGATCTGTGCCTTCTGCACGTCAAAATCTGCCGCCTGAATGAGCTTGAGCAGGATGTTCTCGACGTCCTCGCCCACATAGCCCGCCTCGGTCAGGGTGGTGGCGTCCGCAATGGCGAACGGCACGCCCAGCATCTTGGCCAGCGTCTGGGCCAGCAGCGTCTTGCCGACGCCGGAGGGGCCGAGCAGCAGAACGTTGGATTTCTGCAGCTCCACATCCGAGCCTTTTCCGCTCATGATGCGCTTGTAGTGGTTGTAGACCGACACGGCCAGCACACGCTTGGCCTCGTCCTGCCCGATGACGTACTGATCCAGTCCGTCCTTGATCTCCTCGGGGGTCATGATGTTGACAGAAAGACCCTCTGCTGCCTGTACACGGGCACGGCTTGCGCCGCCGCGGCCCGGACGGTTCGTGCCCGGGTGCTCCGGCTTGTCCGCGAGCAGGTCATAGCACAGGCCGATGCATTCGCTGCAGATGTTGACCCCGGGGCCAATGATCATCCGCTCCACTTCGTCCTGATGCTTGCCGCAGAAGCTGCAGATCAGATCTTTTTCATTTTTATCTCTGCCGGAATTGTTGTTTGCCATAGCCGTTTTTTCCTTATTCTGGGTCGTCTGGCGCAGCGGGCTTCCCTGCCGCGCCGATCGGTTTCAGCGGTTCCTTAGCGGTGGGTGATGACCTCATCGATCAGGCCGTATTCCTTTGCCTGCTGGGCGGACATATAGTTGTCGCGCTCGGTATCCAGCTGCAGCTTTTCCAGCGGCTGGCCGGTATACTCGCTCAGCATCCGGTTCATCTTGTCGCGGATATAGACCATGTGTTCGGCATGGATCTTGATGTCCGTGGTCTGACCGGACAGGCCGCCGTTCTGGCCGCCGGCGATCAGCGGCTGGTGGATCATGATCTCTGCGTTGGGCAGCGCAAAACGCTTGCCCTTCGTGCCGCTTGCCAGCAGGAATGCGCCCATGGATGCTGCCATGCCCATGCAGATGGTGGAGACATCACACTTGATATACCGCATGGTATCGTGGATGGCCATACCCGCGCTGATGGAGCCGCCGGGGCTGTTGATATACAGGCTGATATCCTTGTCCGGGTCCTGCCCTTCCAGATACAGCAGCTGTGCCACCACAAGGCTGGCCGTGGTATCGTTGACATCCTCGCTCAGCACGATGATGCGGTCGTTCAGCAGACGGGAGAAGATATCATAGGAACGCTCGCCGTGTGCCGACTGTTCAACAACATAAGGAACAAAACTCATAAAGTTCGCCTCCTGATTCAAAATGATCATATTTGCAAAATTGACCGATACGGCAAAAGAAACAGGGCCGTATCGGTCAATTTTAACAACCTTTGCTTACGGGATCAGCACAGCGCCGGTCCTGTAATATGCGGCCTTGGAAGCTGAAGCTTACTCAGCGTCCTCGGTCTTTTCGGCCTCAGCAGCCTTCTCCACGACGTTTGCGTGGCTCTTGATGAAGTCGATCGCCTTATTGATGGCCAGATCCTTCTTCAGGTCGTCAACGTTGACCAGCTCACGGACCTTGCCCTCTTCCATCTTGTACTGGTCAGCGATGCGCTTGATCTCAGCGGAAACTTCCTCCTCGGAAGCCTCGATGTTCTCAGCAGCGGCAACAGCCTCCAGAGCCAGACGGATCTTGACCTGCTTCTCAGCCTGCGGCATGAAGGAAGCACGGAACTGATCGACGGTCTGACCCATATACTTCAGGTAGTCCTCGAGGCGCAGACCCTGCTGCTCCACGCGGAATGCGAAGTCGTTGACCATCTCGTCCATACGGGTGTCATACATTGCCTGGGGGATCTCAGCCTCCATGCCCTCGATGACCTGATCGACCAGAGCGTTCTCAACAGCCAGATCGTCCTGCTTGTCGAGCTGCTCCTGATTGTTCTTGCGGATGGACTCCTTGAAAGCGTCCAGCGTGTCGTACTCAGAGCAGTCCTTAGCCAGCTCGTCGTCCAGAGCGGGCAGCTCCTTGTACTTGACCTCGTGCAGCTTGATCTTAAAGACAGCTTCCTTGCCAGCCAGCTCAGCAGCCTGATACTCGGTGGGGAAGGTGACATTGACGTCGAACTCCTCGCCAGCGGAGTGGCCGACGATCTGATCCTCGAAGCCGGGGATGAAGGAGCCGCTGCCCAGAGTCAGGCTGTAGTGCTCAGCCTTGCCGCCCTCGAAAGCAACGCCATCGACGAAGCCCTCGAAATCGATATCAGCGATGTCGCCGTTCTCAGCAGCACCCTCACGGGTCAGTTCACGGGCGTTGCGCTCCTGCACACGCTTCAGCTCTGCATCGATGGTCTCATCGGTAACAGTATGGACCGTCTTTTCAACGGTCAGACCGGAATAGTTGCCGATCTTGACTTCGGGCTTGATGGCGACCTTAACGGTCAGGGTAGCGCCCTCGTTCTCGTTGGCAGAATCAACGGTGACCTCAGGACGGCCGACCGGCTCCACGCCAGCTTCCTTGACAGCTGCCTCGTAAGCCTCGGGGAACAGCTCGTTGATGGCATCATAGGTAAAGACATCAGCGCCGTACATCTTCTCGATCAGAGCGCGGGGAGCCTTGCCCTTGCGGAAGCCGGGAACAGCGTATTTCTTGCCTTCCTTCTTAAAGACGTCGGCAACTGCGGCCTTCAGGGCCTCAGCATCGACGGAGAACTGCAGCTCTGCCATGCTCTTCTCGAGCTTTTCGCACTTGATGAAATTCATTTGTGTATCCTCCACTCAAAAATTCTATTGCGTTGGGATGGGTGGTCCCATCTCCTGCAACCGCGCACCGCGTCCTTGCTGTTTGCGAAATGCGGGGACGCGCGCGCTCTATTGGGTGCAACAATCGCGTCAAAACTTATTATAGCACGTTTGTGATACGATTGCCAGACCAATTTTTACTTTTTTGTACTTTCTGCCAGCCTTTGCCGACATCAGTTGATGCGATACGGGCAAAAACGCAGTCCATCCGCGCTCACGAGCTTATAGCGGATACCCTCCACCTCGCCCTGCACGGCATACCGGATGGCATTTCCGTGCAGATGGCCGTAGAAACAGCGTTTGATGCCGTAATCCTTCAGGGTCGCGACGATCTCCGGTGCGCTGGTCCCGGTGTAGACCGGCGGATAGTGCAGGAACACCAGCTTTTCCAGCCCCGGCTCGGCCGCGTCCAGACTCATTTTCAGCCGCCCGATCTCGCGGTTCATCACCTTTTCGTCGTGCGGCTCCCCCACATCGAACAGCCAGCCCCGCGTCCCGCACAGGGCATAGCCCTCGACGGAATAGGAGTTGTTGTGCAGGATGTGGAGGGTATCGAACCCTTCCGCCTTGAGATAGGCATTCATCTTGTTGGCGGTGGTCCACCAGTAATCGTGGTTGCCCTTCATGATGAGCTTCTGCCCGGGAAGTTCCTGCAGAAACGCAAAATCCTTCCGGGTATCGGTCAGGCGCATGGCCCAGCTGATATCCCCTGCCAGCACGATGGTGTCCTGCGGGGTGATGAGCTTGCGCCAGTTGCGCTCCAACCGTTCAATGTAGCCATCCCACCCCGGAAAAATGTCCATCGGTTTGGACCCGCCAAGGGAAAGATGGGTGTCGCCAAGCACATAAAGTGCCATCTTGTTTCTCCTGTTCTAGTTTCCGATCACGCCTGATAGCCCAGCGCCACCTGCGCGATCTGCTCCGGATCGATGACGGTGTTGAACCGTTCCGCCTTCTGGCGCAGAGCCGACAGGCTGGCGGGAGCGGTGCGGCCCGTAGCCGCTTCCAGCTGCTGCATGGCCTCGAAATCGTTCTGCGGCGCGGTCTGGCCCAGTGCTTCCAGCACGCTGCGCGGGAACTTGAAGGGCGATGCCGTGGAAAGGACCACCATCGGCACACCGTCCCGCTTCTGCTGTGCGGCCACATGGAACGCCACAGCGGTGTGGGTATCGCACAGATAGCCGTCCTGCTCGTAGCGGGCGCGGATCTCCCCTGCCACCTGTTCCTCGCTGCTCCAGCCACAGGCGAAGCTCTCCTGGATCTTGGCCAGCGTCTCGGGGCGGACCGTATAGCTGCCCGTCTCGGACAGGCTCTTCATCAGAGCCGCCACTTCGGTGTCGCTGCCGGTCACATGGTACAGCAGACGCTCCAGATTCGACGAGACGAGGATATCCATGCTCGGCGAAGTGGTCTTAAAAAATTCACGCTTTGCCGTATAAGTACCGGTCTTGAGGAAGTCGGTCAGGACATTGTTCTCATTGGATGCGCAGACCAGCTTGCCCACAGGAAGGCCCATCTGTTTGGCATAATAGCCCGCGAGGATGTCGCCGAAGTTGCCGGTCGGAACGCAGAAGTCCACCTTGTCGCCGAACGCGATCTTGCCCGCCTTGAACAGCTGGGCATAGGCCGCGAAGTAGTAGACGATCTGCGGGACCAGACGGCCCCAGTTGATGGAGTTCGCGCTGGACAGGCGGATGTTCCGCTTTGCCAGCTCGGCAGCGATGGCGGTATCGCCAAACACCCGCTTCACGCCGGTCTGGGCATCGTCGAAGTTGCCGCGCACAGCATAGACAGCGACATTTTTGCCCTCCTGCGTAGCCATCTGCAGACGCTGGATCTCGCTGGTCCCGCCCGTGGGGAAGAACACGGCGATCTCGACGCCCGGGATATCATGGTAGCCGTCCAGCGCGGCCTTGCCGGTATCGCCGCTGGTCGCGACCAGAATGAGGGTCTTTTCGGTGCGGTTCAGGTTCATTTTGGCTTCCACCAGAAGCTTCGGCATCAGCTGAAGCGCATAATCCTTGAACGCGCAGGTCGGGCCGTGCCACAGCTCCAGCGAATACACGCTGTCCGACACCGGGGCCAGATAGCCCGCCTTGCCGCCAAAGGCTTCGCCATAGGTCGTTTTTGTCGCCTCTGCGAGAAATTCTTTGGAATAATCGGTCAGATACTCCCCGATGATGGCCGTGGCCATTTCCGGGTAATCCAGCGCACAGACTGCTTTGACATCCACCTGAGGAAAGCTCTGCGGAACAAACAAACCGCCCTCATCCGACAGGCCCTGTGCAATGGCCTGAGATGCACTTACCACACGGTTCCGGTCTCTCGTGCTGAAAAACTGCATAGTTGTCGCTCCTTTTTTGTCCGCGGGGCGCACCATTCCGCCCCATTTTGATGGCAGCGGCCAGAGCCGTTTTCTGCCTTTTCCCACCGGTGCACCCGCTTCATGCGGTAAATGCACCCTTTATAATATGTACCATCCAGCGCCCGCTGTCAAGAGGGGTCACCTCTGCAACATCAAATCGGACCGGCTCATCGCTCTGTCCGGTCTGCTGAAGGTAATATTGCGCGGTACGGATCAATCGGTGTTGTTTTGCGGGAGTGACCGCCGAAGCGGGGCTTGCCAGCGGGTCCGGGCTGCGGGTCTTGACCTCGCACAGAACGATGGTCCCATCCGGCTCCCGCAGGATGAGGTCGATCTCGCCCAACCGGGTGCGGTAGTTGTGGTCCAGCAGCAAGCAGCCCTGCTTCTGGTAATACCGCGCCGCCACGGCTTCGCCGGTATGGCCGATCTCGGCCCGGTCCATCACTTGCCCTCCGGCCAGTAGCCCTGCTTTTTGAGAAAGCTGCGGCGGTAGAACGGCTGGATGCCGTACTGCTCGATCAGCTCATAGTGGAGCTTGGTCGGGTAGCCCTTGTGCTTTGCCAGCTGATACTGCGGGTACTGCTTGTCCAGTTCCAGCATGTAGCGGTCCCGGCTGACTTTCGCCAGAACCGACGCCGCGCCGATGCTGGCGCTGGTGGCGTCGCCCTTGACCACCGGCTGTGCGGGCATGACCAGCCCTGCGGGGACCCGGTTGCCATCGACCAGCACCAGATTCGGCACGATGTCCAGCCCTTCCACGGCCTGACGCATCCCGCCCATGGTGGCGTTCAGGATGTTGTCGCGGTCGATGATGTCCGGCCCGACGAACACGATCTTGTAAGCCAGCGCCTTTTCGAGAATTTCCTCAAAAAGGGCTTCCCGCTTTTTCTCGGTCAGCTTTTTGGAGTCGTTGATGCCGTAGACCGGATGTTCCGGGTCCAGAATGCACGCCGCCACGCAGACCGGGCCGCACAAAGGGCCGCGTCCTGCCTCATCGACGCCCGCGAAGCAGCCGAACTGCGCCCGGATGCCCGCGTCGTATTCGTAGAGCGGCGCGGAGATCTCTTCGTCCGAACGCCGTTTCATTCGTCATCCTCCGCAAAATCCACGAGGTCGTCGCGCTGCGGCGGGCGCTCCAGCGAGATGCGGCCCCACTTACAAGCGCGGAACTCGTCCACCAGCATGATAGCGCAGCGCTCGGTGTTGACCTCGCCGCCGCGCACCAGCAAGCCGCGCTTCCGGCCAATGGCTTCCATCAGCTCATACGGCGGAAGCGCCAGCGTCTCGGCGTCCAGCTTGTAGCGCTGGGCCACCAGATCGGGATAGTTGCGGCGCACTTCGTCCAGCAGATTCATCGCCAGTTCTTCGACGTCCAGAATGTCGTCTTTGATGGAGCCGATGAAGGCCAGATTGGACGCCGTCGTCTTGGAATCGAACTTTTTCCAGAGCACACCGGGCATGTCCAGCAGGTCGAACTTTTCGGTGCTGACCCACTGTTTGCCCTTGGTCACGCCCGGACGGTCCGCGGCTTTGGCGCGGGCCGAACCCGCAAAGGTGTTGATAAAGGTCGATTTGCCAACGTTCGGGATGCCGCAGAGCATCACCTGCGTCTTGGCTCCGCCCATGCCGCGCACTTGGCGGCGTTCCAACAGACCGGCCAGCTCTTTTTCGATGGCCGTCTTGACCGCATTGGCTCCGCCCTTCTGCTTGGCGCTGATGGCCACACAGCCGGCATCTGCCGCGCGGAAGTACTTGATCCACTCTTCCGTCACCGCAGGGTCAGCAAGGTCCGCCTTGTTCAGCGCGTAGAGCTTGGGCTTGCGGGCCGTGATCCGCTCGATCTCCGGGTTCAAACTGGAAAGCGGGATGCGGGCATCCAGCAGCACCAGACTGGCGTCCACATGCTGGATCTCCTGCTCCATCATCCGCAGGGTCTTGGTCATGTGACCGGGGAACCACTGGATATTATATTGGTTTGCGAACCGGGTATCCTGATTGTTCATTTTACCACTCCAAAATCCGAAAAGGGCAAAAAGCAGACCAGCACTTTGCCCAGAATATCACGTTCATCGATGCAGCCAACGTAGGACGAGCGGCTGTCCAGCGAGTTGTTCCGGTTGTCGCCCATCACGAACACGGTCCCCTCCGGGACGGTATACGGGAAGGTCACATCATAGCCAAGATAGGTCGGCTCTGCGATATAATCTTCCTGCAAAAGCTTGCCGTTCACCGTGACGGTCCCCGCCTCGTAGTCGATGCTGATGGTGTCGCCGCCCTTAGCGATGACCCGCTTGACCAGCGGCTTTCCGTAGGCCGTGTAGCTGTCCACAATGACCACATCGCCCCGTTCCGGCGTATAACCCGCGCCCCAGACGATGAGCTTGTCTCCGTTCTGAAGCGTCGGGACCATGGATGCGCCATCCACCTGAATGATCCGGAAAAAGAACGAAAAGATCAGCACCAGCACCAACGCAGCCGAGATCAGCGCCTCGTACCATTCGAATGCGCCCTGCCCCCGGATCGTCTGGGGCTGCTCTGCAGTCTGTTTTTTCATTTCCCCATCCACCTCTCGATCTGGTTTGTCAGCGAATACCGGTAAATAAAGAAAAAAGGGACAACAAGTTGTCCCTTTTCTCCCGGTTTTACGCGGGGAATCATCAAATATCGCTCTTGACCTTGGCAGCCTTGCCCGTACGGCCACGCAGATAGAA
>URVW01000020.1 GCA_900551435.1 uncultured Faecalibacterium sp. | reverse complement strand
CGGTCAGCTGACCGCCCTCTTCATAACCGACATATCCCGGAGGCGCGCCGATCAGACGGCTGACGCTGAACTTCTCCATATATTCGGTCATATCGATTCGGACCATGTTCCGCTCATCGTCGAACAGGGCCTGTGCCAGCGCCTTGGCCAGTTCGGTCTTGCCGACGCCGGTGGGGCCGAGGAACAGGAAGCTGCCGATGGGGCGGTTCGGGTTCGCGATGCCGGCGCGGCTGCGCAGGATGGCTTCGCTGACCTTGGTGACGGCTTCGTTCTGGCCGATGACTCTCTTGTGCAGCACGTCGTCCAGATGGAGCAGCTTCTCGCGCTCGCCCTCGACCAGCTTCTCGACCGGGATGCCGGTCCAGCGGGCCACGATGCGGGCGATCTCCTCGTCGGTCACGCGGTCGCGCAGGAGGCTGTCCTCTTTCTTCTCGTTGGCCAGTTTTTCTTCGGTTTCCAGCTGTTTCTGCAGCTCCGGCAGCTTGCCGTACTTCAGCTCTGCGGCCTTGTTCAGGTCATATTCGCGCTGGGCCTTTTCGATGGCGGCATTGGTCTGTTCGATCTGCTCACGCAGGGTCTGGACCTTGCCGATGGCGTTCTTTTCGTTCTCCCACTTTGCCTTCATGCTGCGGAACTTATCCTGCAGCTCGGCCAGCTCTTTTTCCAGCTCGTGCAGACGGCTCTGGCTCAGAGCGTCGGTCTCCTTTTTCAGGCTGACCTGCTCGATCTGCAGCTGGGTGATGCGGTGGGCCAGATCGTCCATCTCGCTGGGCATGCTGTCCATCTCGGTCTTGATCATGGCACAGGCTTCATCCACAAGGTCGATGGCCTTATCGGGCAGGAAGCGGTCGGTGATATAGCGGTCCGAGAGGGTAGCGGCGGCAATGAGCGCATTGTCGCTGATCTTGACGCCGTGGAACACCTCGTAGCGCTCTTTCAGGCCGCGCAGGATCGAGATGGTGTCCTCCACGGTGGGTTCATCGACCTGCACCGGCTGGAACCGGCGTTCCAGAGCCGGGTCTTTTTCGATATACTGGCGGTACTCATCCAGCGTGGTCGCACCGATACAGTGCAGCTCGCCGCGGGCCAGCATCGGCTTCAGCAGGTTGCCGGCATCCATTGCGCCGTCAGTCTTGCCCGCGCCGACGATGGTGTGCAGCTCATCGATGAAGAGGATGATCTTGCCTTCGCTCTTTTTGACCTCGTTCAGAACGCTCTTTAAGCGCTCCTCGAACTCGCCGCGGTACTTTGCACCGGCCACCAGAGCGCCCATGTCCAGACTGAACACGGTGCGGTCTTTCAGGTTTTCGGGCACATCGCCGCGGACGATCCGCTGAGCCAGACCCTCGGCGATGGCGGTCTTGCCGACGCCGGGTTCGCCGATCAGGCAGGGGTTGTTCTTGGTCTTACGGGACAGGATGCGGATGACGTTTCGGATCTCCTGATCGCGTCCGATGACCGGGTCCAGCTTCTGCTTGCGGGCCAGATCTACAAGATCCTGACCATATTTCTGCAGGGCGTTGTAGGTGTCCTCAGGGTTGTCGTTGGTGACGCGCTGGTTGCCGCGCACGGCGGTCAGCTGCTGTAAGAAGGCGTCCTTCTTGATGTTGAAGGCACGGAACAGCTCGGTGGTGTTCTGGGTCGGCTCGTCCAGCAAACCGAGGAACACATGTTCGACGCTGACGTATTCGTCCTTCATCGCCTTAGCTTCGCGGGCGGCGGCGCTCAGGACTTTGTCCGTGGCTTGAGAGATATAGACCTTGTCGGGGTCGCGGCCGGAGCCGGACACCCGGGGCAGAGCCGACAGCTTTTCGGCAACGGAAGCGGCAAAGCTGCCCGGATCAACGTTCAATTTCTGGAGCAGCTGCGGGATCAGGCCATGCTCCTGCGAGGCAAGAGCGTGAAGCAGGTGCTCGGGTTCCAGCGCGTTGTGCTGGTACTCCACGGCCAGCTGCTGTGCGGCCTGAAGGGCTTCCAGAGTTTTCTGCGTATATTGATTGGTATTCATAGAATCGACCTCCATTCGTACCGGAAGTGTTGGATTAGCAGCCATTCAGCAGATGTGCTATTTTGCTTTTAGCACTCTAACTGTTCGACTGCTAAAAATATACTCCAAACTTCCAAGGATGTCAATAGGGTGGGCCGGTCCTTTGTGGAAATTCACAAAAAGTTTGCAAATGTGAACCTCTCAGTCAAAGCCTTTCGGCTTTGCCAGCTCCCCTAAGTAGGGGAGCCTTTGGCAGGTCGGGCAACCCCTGCTGGACAATGAAAGCTTTATTTTTCGTGAAAAATAGTGCTCCGCTGTCTTGGCTGACAACATCTAAACAACCGCCCTTGGTTAGAGCGTAGTATAGAGGTTGTTTGCCTTGATAGCGGAGCACTTCCGTTTACGGGTTCAAAAAACTTTGTTCATCCAGCAGGACCAAAACCGGCACGCCAGTGGCTCCCCTGCTAGGGGAGCTGTCACGCGTTAGCGTGACTGAGAGGTTTATTCTGTGACAGCAAATGACGGGGGAGGAATTAGGCGACCTGTGCGCCGGTGGTCAGGGCATCCGAAACGGCATCCATCAGGGCCACCATGGTGCAGTAGTTTGCGCCATAGGTCTCGGTGTAGGACGAATAGGTGTCGATCTGCTCCTGCGTGGGGGCGATGTCCATCGCCTCGGCGACCGCCTGATAGAGCAGAGCCTCGCGGGCGTACTGGGTGATGCTGTCGCTCATGGCATCCAACAGAGCGTCGGCGTTCTCATAGCCGGAAGCGGTCTGCAGGAAGCTGTCGAGGTCATAGCCGTAGTAGTTGGCCATGGTGTAGTAGTAGTTCAGGCACTGGTTGACCTGATAATCGGTCACTTCCTTGGGCAGATCCTTGAAGGTGGAGTTCTCGAGCAGATAGCTCATGACGGCATCGCTCAGATTGCTCTCGTACAGCATCTTCTGATAGAGGGCGCGCAGGTCCTCAACGGTGTGGATGTCGTCCGAAGTGCCGAAGTTCTCGTCCACCCATGCGTCGGTCAGTTCCGGCAGGACCTCTTCGCTGATGTAGTTCAGCGTGACGGAGAACACGGCTTTTTTGTTGCTCAGGACCACGGCGTTGCCCTCGGAATCGGTGGAATCGCTGTAGCCGTCGGGGAAGGTGACATTCACATCAAAGGTCTCGCCGGGGGTGTGGCCGATGATCTGATCTTCAAAGCCGTCGATGAAGGTCCCGCTGCCCAGCGTCAGGCTGTAGCCGCTGTAGGTCCCGCCCGTGAAGGCGACGCCGTCCACCGTGCCCGCATAGTCGATGTTGACGGTGTCGCCGTCTGCGGCGGCGCGGTCCGTGACCTGCTGGGTGGTGGTGTTCTGGCTGAGCAGATTATCGATCTGCGACTGGACCTCTTCGGCAGTCGGCTCGATGTCGGATTTTTTCAGGGAGATGGATGCATAGTCCTCCGGCAGGGTGACGTAGTCCAGTGCGCGGACGCCGTCCCAGTAGCCGTTTTCATCCAGACCGTCGCTGTAGGTGAAGTTCTGGTAATCGTAGTCCGAAGCCTTGCCGTAAACAGAGCTTTCGGATTCGCTGGCTGCGGAAGAAGAGGCCGCCGACTGAGAGCAGCCCGCTGCGGTCAGGGCAAGCGCCCCTGCGCAGAGAAGGCAGAGTGCCTTTTGAACAAAACGTTTCAAATGAGTACCTCCTGTTAAAACCGGCACGGCCGGTGGGTTCGATTTTCAGACAGACTCTATTATAAAGGGTAAAAATGAAAAAGAAAAGAATTTCGCGAAAATTCCACAGCTTTCCCCATAAAAACTTGGGTTTTAGGACGCAGGACTTCTTTTTGGATTGCACTCCCGCAGAAAGTGTGTTATTCTGTAGATGCAGCCACCAAGGCTGTCAGCTGGTGCTGTCTGCTTGTTCCGCGCAGTCTTTGACGTTGCGTGGGAGATCCATAAAGAGAAAAAACACGACAAAAAAGAAAAGTGACTGCCGCCGCTTCCAAACCGCGCAGTCACTTTCTTTTTAGAACGTGATATTCAAGGCAAGGGGCGCTGACCATTTTGTGGACAGCACCTTTTGTAATTTCAGTATAATCGATTCATCGTAGGTTGTCAAGCTGTTTGCTCCCGAAAAGAGGACCCGGCAGCGCTTATTATAATAGGAACCAAACTCAAAGGAGGACACCCCATGGATTACAACAAAGCCGCTCTCGAGATGCACGAGAGCCACCACGGAAAAGTCGGCATCGTCAGCAAGGTCGAGGTCAAGACCCGCGACGACCTGTCCACCGCCTACACGCCCGGCGTGGCCGAGCCTTGCCGGAAGATCCAGGAAAACCCGGACGACGTATACAAGTACACCTTTAAGAGCAATATGGTCGCGGTCGTCTCCAATGGCACGGCGGTGCTGGGTCTGGGCGATATCGGCCCCGAAGCCGGTCTGCCCGTCATGGAGGGCAAGGCGGTGCTGTTCAAGGAGTTCGGCGGCGTGGATGCCTTCCCCATCTGCATCGATGCCCACGATGCGGCCAGCGTGATCGCGGCCTGCAAGGCCATCGCGCCTACCTTTGGCGGCATCAATCTGGAGGACATCAAAAGCCCAGAGTGCTTCGAGATCGAAGAGACGCTGGAGCGGGAGCTGGACATCCCCGTGTTCCACGATGACCAGCACGGCACGGCCATCGTCGTGACCGCTGCCCTCATCAACGCTCTGCGCGTGGTGGGAAAGAAGATGGAGGATGTCCACATCGTCCTGAACGGCCCCGGCGCAGCCGGAACGGCCATCATCAAGATGCTGATGACAGCCGGTGCAAAGGACATCGTGGCTGTGGATCAGTTTGGCACGCTGTACAAGGGCTGCAACAGCGCCGAAGCCCACAAGAACTGGCTGGGCGAGGTGACCAATCCCCGTCAGATCAAGGGCGGCCTGAAGGAAGCCATTGAGGGCGCAGATGTCTTTATCGGCGTGTCGAAACCCGGCATTCTGACCACCGAGCTGTGCAAGACCATGAACAAGGACGCCATCGTCTTTGCCATGGCCAACCCCACCCCGGAGATCATGCCCGACGACGCCAAGGCGGGCGGCGTCCGCGTCATGGCGACCGGCCGCAGCGACTTCCCGAATCAGGTCAACAATGTGCTCTGCTTCCCGGGCCTGTTCAAGGGTGCACTGAGCGTCCGCGCACGGGATATCAACGACAAAATGAAGCTGGCGGCGGCTTACGCCATCGCGGACCTCATCACCGACGCCGACCGCAGCGAAGAGAACATCATCCCCGGCGCATTTGACCCCCGCGTGGCAGAAGCCGTCGCGGCAGCGGTCGCAAAAGCTGCCCGCGAAACGGGTGTGGCCCGTCTGTAAGGGAAGGGGGAGTTCCGCATGAGGACCATCTCGGCACAGGCCATCACCGACACGGTGGCCCGTCTCTGCATCGAAGCCAACACCAAGCTGCCCAAGGACGTGGAAGCCGCCCTTGCCAAGGCCCGGGAAGAAGAACCGTGGCCGCTGGCAAAGAACACCCTCGACCTGCTGTGGTCGAACCTCGGTGCGGCAAAAGAAGAAAACCTGCCCATCTGTCAGGACACCGGTATGGCCTGTGTGTTCGTGGAGCTGGGAACGGATGTCCACATTGACGGCAGCTTTGAAGCGGCTATCCATGAGGGCGTCCGCCGTGGCTACACCGACGGCTATCTCCGCAAGAGTATCGTGGCGGACCCGCTCCGCCGCGGCAACACCGGCGACAACACCCCGGCGGCCATCACGGTCCATCTGGTGGACGGCGACGGCTGTACCATCACCGTGGCCCCCAAGGGCTTTGGCAGCGAGAACATGAGCCGCATCCAGATGCTCAAGCCCGCCGACGGCGTAGAGGGCTTCAAGAAATTCGTCCTTGAGACGGTCCAGCTGGCAGGTTCCAATCCCTGCCCGCCCATCGTGCTGGGCGTCGGCGTGGGCGGCAGCTTCGATAAGGTCGCCTATCTGGCTAAGAAAGCTCTTCTCCGCCCGCTGGACATTCCCAACCCGGACCCCTACTATGCAGACCTTGAGCGGGAGCTTCTGACGGCCATCAACGAGCTGGGCATCGGACCGCAGGGCTTTGGTGGAAAGACCACCTGTCTGGGCCTGGCCATCGAGCAGATGCCTACCCATGTGGCGGGTCTGCCCGTGGCAGTCAATGTGTCCTGCCACGTCACCCGCCGCGCGTCGGCCCAGCTGTGAGGAGTGAGGATCAAACATGCAATACGAACTGAAAACGCCCTGCACCGCGCAGGACCTCGCACCCCTCAAGGCGGGGGATACCGTGCTGCTGTCCGGCGTGGTCTATACCGCCCGCGATCAGGCCCACAAACGGATGATCGAAGCGCTGGACCGGGGCGAAGCGCTCCCGTTTGACCTCGAGGGCAGCGCGATTTATTATGTAGGACCCACACCGGAACGCCCCGGTGAGATCATCGGCTCAGCAGGTCCCACGACCAGCGGCCGCATGGACGCCATGAGTCCCCGTCTGCTGGACCTCGGCAATAAGATCATGATCGGCAAGGGCAAGCGGGATGCCGCCGTCAAGGAAGCTGTCGTCCGGAACGGCGCGGTCTATCTGGCCGCGCTGGGCGGGGCCGGTGCGCTGATGGCTCAGAGCGTCAAGACGCTGGAAGTCATCGCATGGCCGGACCTCGGCTGTGAAGCCGTCCGCCGCCTGACGGTGGAGAAGATGCCGCTGACCGTTATTCTGGATGCCCACGGCGGCGACCTGTATCTGTCGGGTCCGGAAGCCTATCGCGCCAATCAGGAGAGCGGCTCCTGAGAGGGATGTGTTCCCCGGCGGTCGGCACGTTTCACAAGATTTCGTGCTTCGTTTCCAAGCAAAATGGCGAAATTATGCAGAAGAAACTTGGTTTGCTTTAACAAACTTTCTCTGGATTGCTTGCATCACCCGCCAGAATGTGGTATCCTATAACAAACCGAACCGATGTGCGTTTTCTGCCCCGGGCCGGAAATCAACAAGGCAGGAGGCCGATAACCATGCAGATCCACCAATCCGCGGAAGATTACCTTGAAACGATCCTGATGCTGAACCAGAGGATGGGCCGTGTGCGTTCCATCGATGTGGTCAACGAGCTGGGCTATACCAAGGCCAGCGTCAGCATTGCCATGAAGAAGCTGCGGGAGAACGGCTATATTGCGGTGGACGGTGAGGGCAATCTGACCCTTCTAGAACCGGGCCGCGAGATCGCCGAACGTATTTACGGCCGTCACCGGCTGCTGACCCACTTCTTTGTCCAGCTGGGCGTCGATGAGGACGTCGCCGCCGAGGATGCCTGCAAGGCAGAGCATATCCTCAGCGAGCAGACTCTTGAAAAAATTCGGGAGTATGCGCTGCTCCACGACGCTGAGGATTCGCTGAACAAGGGCGAGTAAGTTTCTGCAAAAAAGAACGGGACTGTCATCATGGCAGCCCCGTTCTTCGTTTTTACATCTTAATAGGAATCCAGCCCAAGGCTGACGTCCAGCGCCTGATTCACCCGCTTCTGGTCCTCGGGGGTGATCTGTCCGGCGCGCTCCCGCAGACGGTGCTTATCCAGCGTGCGGATCTGCTCCAGCAGCACGACACTGTCCTTGGCAAGGCCGGTGTCTGCCGCCCGGATGTTGATGTGGGTGGGCAGCCGCGCTTTGTCGAGCCGGGATGTAATGGCCGCTGCAATGACCGTGGGACTGTGGCGGTTGCCGATCTCGTTCTGGACGATGAGTACGGGGCGGATGCCGCCCTGCTCGGAACCCACGACCGGCGAAAGGTCTGCGTAGAAAACTTCTCCTCTGTGTACCTCCATGGAATTCTTCCCTCCCTGCATTTGGAGGC
Organism: uncultured Faecalibacterium sp.; assembly: GCA_900551435.1. Classification (GTDB taxonomy): domain Bacteria; phylum Bacillota; class Clostridia; order Oscillospirales; family Ruminococcaceae; genus Faecalibacterium. The sequence goes on along the minus strand of URVW01000020.1, from coordinate 24,880 downwards.
TGTGCCCGCTATGTGGTGCGCCCGCACAGCCTCGGTTGGTTCTGGCTTTAGTATGAACCATCCGAAGCGGCGGTATGCACGCGGGCTGTCATTCCATTTTATGCAGAAGAAGCGGTCAGCTTTCCAGCCGTTCCAGCACGCAGAACGCCATGGCCATGCCGCCGTCGTGGCTGAGGGAAAGATGGGCGGTCAGCTTTTGGGCGGCGACCCACTCCGCTGTCTTGCCGGAGAACGCATACACCGGTGCGCCGGACGGCAGCCGGACCGCTTCGATCTCGCACAGGGAGAACGGCTCCCGCAGACCTGTTCCCGCCGCCTTGAGAAAGGCTTCCTTGGCCGCAAAATCGGCGGCGGCGCTGGCGGTGATGTGGGAGCGCTTCCGGTCCGGGGCATCGGTCCGGCAGTCGTCCAGAGCGAGTGCTGCCCGTTCCTGCGGGCCAAAGACCCGGCGCGCAAAGGCGGCTCCGTGGGGGCCGAATAGGCTTTTTTCCATCCGCGCGACCTCGCACAGGTCGCATCCGACGCCAAACAGCATAAAAATCTCCTCTCTGTGGGGCTTTTGTCCCGTGGTTTTTGCTCAAAATTTCAGAATTTTTTAGGCAACATGTGCAAACTCAAGCGCAGAATCTTGAAGTTTAGGCGCAATTCGTGTACAATGAATTACAGTTCTAGTTCCACTTCCCGTCGGGGCGTGGATAGAAATACCGAAGGGGGTGTACTGCGTGGGCGACGCAACTGCTATTTTTTCGATCCACGACAAAAAGGACGATGAGATCCATGAGATCGTGCAGCAAGTGTACGACGCATTGAAGGAAAAAGGCTACAATCCGGTCAATCAGCTGGTGGGCTATATCCTGTCCGAAGATCCCACTTATATTACGACCTACAAGGGAGCACGCTCCCTCATCCGTAAAGTGGACCGCGACGATCTGCTGCAGGCGCTGCTGCGCAGCTATCTGCACGTTTGAAGCGCTTTCTGTCCTTTCCAGCCCGTTGTCTCTGTGAGAGATGACGGGCTGTTTTTGTTGCTGTGCAGGGGCGGCCGATCGTTTTGTGCGCAAAGATCGGAGGACCTTGCTGCCAAAGGCGATGGAGCAGGAAGCATGGAATGCCCCGCTGACTTGTGAGGAAAATTACCGGCTGGCCTTATCCCGAAGCGGGAGCGTGAAGATTTGATTGACGACCGTTTCGTATTCCCAGCCTTCGCGGGCCTTGCGGAGCTGCTTTTCCAGCTTTTCGGCCCCCTCGAACTGGTGGATGAGATAGAACCAATGGGCCTTCATCCGGCTGACCGCACAGCTGGCCGCGCCGAACAGCTCGGCATAGCCGTGGTAGAGGTCGTCGCAGTAGCCGCGCAGTTCTTGTTTGGAAGCCGGTGCGCCGCCCCGTGCGCGGCGGAGCAGGGCCGGGTCTGCAATGAGTCCCCGCCCGACCATGATGCCGGAAAGGGACGGGAACTGCGCTTCCAGTGCGTGCAGGTCCTCCGGCGTGGTCACATCGCCGTTGTAGCAGACCGGCATCCGGCAAGCGGGCAGATACCGCGCAAAGGAGTCCCGGTCAGCCTGACCGCGATAGAGCTGTTTCATCACCCGGGGGTGGATGGTCAGCTCGCAGATGGGATAGCGGTCATACAGGGCCAAAATGGCTTCGAACTCTTCCGCCTTTTCGACGCCAAGCCGCGTTTTGACCGAAACAGGGCCGTCCACCGCAGAAAAGACCGCGTCTAGAAAGGCTTCCAACTTGCCGAGGTCCCGAAGCATTCCGGACCCCTTGCCCTTGGCGGTCACCGTGCCGGACGGACAGCCGAAGTTCAGGTTGACCTCCGAATAGCCAAGCTTGCGCAGTTCGCCGATCATCCACGCGGCAAGTTCGCCGTCTTTGGCCAAAAGCTGAGGAATGACCACCGTGCCCGCATTGGCTTCCGGGTCCAGCTCGGCCATCTTTTTCTTGATGAGGATGCGGTTCTCCGGCGGCGACAAAAACGGCGCATAGTAGCGCAGGGGCGCATCCGGTGCGCCGAACCATTTGTGGTGGACCTGCCGCCATACGCGGTCGGTCAGCCCCTCCATCGGGGCAGAATAGTAGTTCATAGGGGACTCCTTCTTCAAAAAACAACGGCCGCTTTCCAGAAAGAAAAGCAGCCGCCTTTTATGTCCTTGAGGTGATTCGAACACCCGGCCTACTGCTTAGGAGGCAGTCGCTCTATCCAGCTGAGCTACAAAGACAGACCAATCTACATTATAATACCGCAAGTGGGCGATAAAATCAAGTTGAACGAAACAGAAAAAAGGTGTATCCTATAAGGAAGAGCCGCGGCCGAACGAACAAGAGAGCGGGGCGGCGAAAACGACACCGCGCCGCAGGGACCGGACGCGAGAAGGAGTTTTGATGGGAAAAGCAAGAAAAAAGAAGGCACGGCGGGCCGGATGGCTGGTGGGGAGCAACGCGACCCAGATCATCTGCGTCAGCTTCGTGCTGCTGATCGCGCTGGGCACGCTGCTGCTGACGCTGCCGATCTCGAGCCGGAGCGGGCGGCTGGGCGTGGTGGATGCCATGTTCACCGCCACCAGTGCGACCTGCGTGACGGGCCTGATCGTGCGGGATACATGGACGCAGTTCACGATGTTCGGGCAGGTGGTGATCTTACTGCTCATTCAGGTCGGCGGTCTGGGCTTGGTGACCCTGACCAGCTTTTTCGCCTTGGCGGCAAAGCGGCGGATGGGCTTCCGGGACCTGCGGCTGCTGGGCGAGAGCGTGTCGGCCAGTGGCTATTCTCAGGCCACCGAGGTGCTGAAGATCGTCATCAAGCTGGCGTTTCTGTTTGAAGCCATCGGCATCGTGCTGCTGGCGGCGGCGTTCGTGCCGCAGTTCGGGCTGGAAGGATTGTGGGTCAGCGTATTTACCGCCATCTCGGCGTTCTGCAATGCGGGCTTCGACCTGTTTGGCCGGTTCGGGCAGTATTCCTCGCTCGTGCCGTATGTCAACAATTATTATGTTCAGGCTGTCATCATGTTCCTCATCATGGCGGGCGGCTTGGGCTTTATGGTCTGGGTCGAGCTGGGCGGGTGGCGCAAAAAGTGCCGCCTGTCGCTCCACGCAAAAGTGGTGCTGGCGTTCTCGGTCATCTTGTGGGTCGGCGGCGCGGTGCTGATCGGCCTGATGGAGTGGTCGAACCCCGCCACGATGGGCGGGTTGTCCACGTCCGGAAAGATTATGGCGTCGCTGTTCCAGTCGGTGTCCACCCGCACGGCGGGCATGAACACCATCGACCTGGCAGCCTGCGGCCCCATCACCAAACTCTTGATGAGCGTTTTGCAGTTCATCGGAGCTGCGCCGGGGTCCACGGGCGGCGGCGTCAAGGTGACGACCTTTGCGGTCTTGATCCTGACCATCCGAAGCGTGGCGCAGGGCCGCGACGACTGCGTGATCGCCGACCACCACATCGAGTCCAAGACGGTCTACCGCGCTCTGACCATCATCATGCTGGGCATGGTGGCGGCGCTGGGTTCGGCGGTCGTGGTCTACTACAACACCTCGGATGCCGTATCGGTCATCGACGCCATCTTCGAGTCCTGCTCGGCGTTCGGTACGGTCGGCCTGTCGGTCGGCGTGACGGGGCAGCTGAACACAGGTGCAAAGCTGCTGTATATGCTGGTGATGTTCATGGGCCGCGTGGGACCTGTCTCGCTGGCCATCAGCCTGACGAGCAAACCCGACGACAACAAGCGCCGCATCCTTCCGGTGGGGCATATCAACGTGGGGTAAAGAGCACAAAAAACGAGGGCCGTTCAAACGAACGGCCCTCGCTTAGTCTTATCTGGAATCAGAAGCATCTGCCGCATCTCCGGGAGCTTTTCCCGGCGAGTGAAGGGCATTCCATGCCCTCCCCAGCCCTTTGGGCCGGGTCCCCACCTCGGACCACTCGCCGAGAAAACTCCCTTCGTGCGGCGGGTCCAAGTGCTGAACTTTGCTGCGGCGGATTCAAGCGCGAAACTTTACTTCGAATAGATCTCCACGATGTTCAGCAGAACTTCGGTGGCCTTATCCATCCGCTCGACGGTGGTGCACTCGCAGACGCCGTGGAAGTTGAAGCCGCCCGTGCCGAGGTTGGGGCAGGGAAGGCCCTTCCAGCTCAGAACAGCGCCGTCCGTGCCGCCGCGAACCGGAACCTCTTCCGGGGTCAGACCGGCCTTTTCGATGGCCTTGCGGGCATTCTCGACGAGGTGGAAGTGGGGCTTGATCTTCTCGATCATGTTGCGGTAGCTGTCCTTGATCTCGACTTCCACCGTGCCCTCGCCGTACTTGCAGTTCAGGTAGCAAGCGATGTGCAGGAGGTTGTCCTTTTTGAACTGCAGCTTTCCGGCGTCGTGGTCGCGCAGGATGTAGCCGAGCTTGGCCTCGGTCACGTCGCCGTACATCTGGCACAGGTGATAGAAGCCCTGACGGCCCTCGGTCGTCTCGGGTCGGGCCATGATGGGCAGGGCCTGATGGAACTCCATGGCGACATTGGACGCATTGATCATGGCGTTTTTGGCGGAGCCGGGATGGACCGAGAAGCCGTGGACGGTCACGGTCGCGCTGGCGGCGTTGAAGTTCTCGTACTCGATGCCGCCCACATCGCCGCCATCGACGGTATAGGCGAAGTCTGCGCCGAAGCCCGGGATATCGAACAGGGAAGCACCCTCGCCGATCTCCTCATCGGGCGTGAACGCGATGCAGAGCTTGCCGTGGGGGCGGCCCTCGGCGATCAGCGTTTCGGCGGCAGTCAGGATCTCCGAAACGCCGGCCTTGTCGTCTGCGCCCAGCAGAGTCGTGCCGTCGGTGGTGATGAGCGTCTCGCCCTTCAGGTCCTTCAGGAAGGGGAAGGTGGAGACTTTCATGACCATGCCGGTGGCAGGCAGGGTAACGTCGTGGCCGTCGTAGTTCTCGTGCAGGATGGGGTTGACGTTCTCACCGGAAGCGTCCGGGGCGGTGTCCATGTGGGCGATCAGGCCCAGCGCGGGCTTGTTCTCACAGCCGGGGGTGGCGGGGATCGTGCCGTAGACGTAGCAATGCTCGTCCACAAAGGCATCCTCGATGCCGATGGCTTTCATATCCTCGACCAGAATGTGCGCGAGGTCGAACTCCCGCTCGGCAGACGGATGAGTGCCGGAATTGGGGTCAGAAGTGGTGTAAACACGGGCATATTTTAACAGTCGCTCGTAAGCACGCATAAGTTGAACGCTCCTTTATGTTTGATTTGGTTCTATCATACCTGTTTTGAAGGCATTTTACAAGAGGAAAAGCCGAACTGGCCGCATCTCCGGGAGCTTTTCCCGGCGAGCAAAAGGGCATTCCATGCCCTCCCCAGCCCTTTGGGCCGGGTCCCCACCTCGGACGCTCGCCGGGAAAACTCCCCTCGTGCGGCGGGAGCGGTTCCAATACCGCAGGATGTTGAGTTGTCAAGGGAAAGATGGGCCGAACTTTCCGGGCGCTTTTTGTGGAATCGGCGAATAGCATCTGTCCGGACGAAGTGCTACAATAGGACGCGATGTGTGCCCCGGCACAAAAAATAAACGAATGAGGAGAATGCGGAAGATGGAACAACTTTATCTGATGCCCGGACAGGAACGCTGTGAACGATTCAAGGACACCAACGGGGTCTCCAAGGTCCGCTACTCCTACTGCTCGCTCCACGGTGCGCTGTTCAACTGTGTCAGCCGCAGCGTGGAAGAAGCCCAGCGCCTGTGCGAAGATTGGCTCGTCGGGCAGGACCGCTGCTATCGGAACTGAAAAAAGTGCCCGGAACGTTCGTGTTCCGGGCACTTTTTGCTTCAGCCGATGATCTCGTACTGGAAGTATTCGCATTTGATCTTGCTGCCCACTTCGATCTCCGGCGGCAGCAGCGCCAGCGCCACCGGGTTCAGCTCGTCGCTGGCGATGTCGGTGCGGCGCAGATTTACATAGTCGCCGTCAAAGCCGACGACCTCATAATACCACGGACCCATAGAACGACCTTCTTTCGCGTTTTCTTTTATAATAAGGTGGAAACGCGGCTTTGTCAACGGGATGTTTTTGCTTGACAAAATGGAGATTTTCTACTATACTTATTCTTACGACAATGCGCCATCGCCAAGCGGTAAGGCAGGGGACTTTGACTCCCCCATCGTAGGTTCGACTCCTGCTGGCGCAACTGTGAAAAAAGCCGCATGAATGCTGGAACTTCCAGTGTTCATGCGGCTTTTTGTTATTCGAGGACCAGCAGAAGGCTCATCTTGAACTTTTCGTTGGCCGTGACGCTGTGCAGTCCGTTTTTCTCAAAGCGGAAGCTCTGGCCGGCGGTCAGTTCGTAGTCATGGCCTTCGTAGCCGATGGTGGCCTTGCCGTCCAGTGCGGTCAGGATGGCGTTGCCGGGGGCGCGGTGCGGGGTCAGGCCCGTGCCGGCGTCGAAAGCCATCAGCACGTCGGGAAAAAGCGGAACGCGGCGGTGCTCTTCGCCGAGAAGCAGCGCACCCTCGCCCGCAGCCCCCACATACAGGGCAGGGCGGTCATACCGCTCGGGCGAGATCGAGGTCCCCGCGCCCAGCGAGAACCACGCGGCCCCGGTGCTCTGCCCCAGATGGAGCGGCCGCGAAATGGTCATACCGGGGCGGATGGGGCGTTTTTCGGCGATGGAGAAAGGCTGGAATACCACGAAAACAGACCTCCTTCTGTGTGAGCTTCCATTTTTAGGATACCCATTGGAAGTGGGAAAGTCGGTGGTTATGACTACAAAATCCGGAAAAATTATGGAATATTTTATCAGAATCCTTCTTTTTTCACAAGAATGCTTGACAAGAAAGTGCTTTTTGCGATAATTACGTTATGGGAAAAGTTTCTTTTGTCATGTAGATGCATCCCGGAGGGAAAAGGAATGGCTATGATCTTGAACGAAATCAATGCAGCTGCCTATGAAAAGGTCGAAACTGCGCTGGAACGAAGCGGAAAGGCGACGGTCGCCCATGCGACCGGGACCGGAAAAAGCTGCATCGCGTGGAAGCTGGTCGAGAGCCATCCGGACCGGTCGTTCCTCTGGCTGGTCTCAGGACCGGCCCGCATGACCCTGCGCAAGGCAGATGTGACCCGCTACAACAACGGGACCCTGCCGCCGAATCTGCAGCTCTGCGATTGCAGCCTTCTGGCCGAAGCGACCGCCGAACAGTGGATCGCGCTGGCGGCAAAGAAACCCGATTATCTGATCTTCGACTGCTACCACGAGCTGACAGCGGCATGCTGGGCAAAATCGGCTCAGCAGCTGCTCCGTCTCTGCCCGCAGGCAAAACTGCTGGGCCTGACCGTGCCCAACAGCACCGAAAAGAACTGTCAGGCGGCCGAGGAGCTGTTTGGAGATGCCGTCGTCTCCCGGATGACGGTGGGCGAAGCCATGGCTGTGGGGACCCTGCCGGTCCCGTCCAACTATGTGGCCATGCTCTGGCCGCAGGAAGGCCAGCTGGCGCAGCTCCGCGCCCGCATCAAGAACCTGCACCTTCCGGCCCAGACTAACGCGCTGAGTGCGCAGTATGAGGAGATCAGCTGGTCGGTGCGTCAGGCCGAGAACCCCGCCGCGCTGATGCCAAGGGTCCTCAGCGACACGCAGGGCCGGTATCTGGCCGTGTTCGAGTCGCGGGATTATCTGGAGACCATCCGGGACGAGCTGGAGCACTTCCTGAGCAGCGTGGACCCGGCGGTGCGCTTCTATGAGGCGGACAGCGGCTGTCTGACCGATTCGGCGGCGTGGGAGCCGTTCTGTTCCGACACGGCCCCCGGTCCCAAGGTCCTGCTCTGCGTCAACACACCGGGCGTCCAGCAGCCCATCGAGGGGCTGGCCGGTGCGATTCTGGTCCGCGAGACGGGCGAATCCGGCCGGTTCCGTCAGATGCTCTGTCGGGCATTGGTGGCGTGCGGCCGTAAGCCCATCCCCATCTTTGACCTGACGGCCCGCTTCGACGGCTTGGGCAATGGCCGCATCCTCCAAAAAGAGTGCACGACCGCGATGATCCGCGCCGGAAGCGAGCATCCGGGCTTCCGGCAGGAAAAGCCGATGCGTCAGAGCTACCACCTGTATTGTCTGCTCAAAAAGGAGCTGGAAGCCCGCTGGGACGCCTTCTATGCAGCGGCGGAAAAGGCCGCTGCCAAGGAAGGGAATCTGCGTCTGCCCTATAGCTATGTCACCGAGGACGGGCTTCCGCTGGGACGCTGGCTCGAGACGCAGCGTCAGGTCCGCGCGGGCCAGCGCCCGGGCCGTCTGGACCCGGAACGCATTGCGCGTCTGGACAAGCTTGGCATCGAGTGGAAACAGCGCTCGGAGCTGGCGTGGGAAAAGGCGTTCGCTTCGGCGCAGAAGTACCGGGACGACCATGGTGACCTGCTGGTCCCGGTGCGCTACCGCGACCGGAACGGCTTTGCGCTGGGCGAGTGGATCGTCTACAACCGCCAGCGCTACGTCACCGGCAACCTGACCCGCGCCCGCATCGAGCGCTTGGAGAGCATCGGCATGGTGTGGAACGCTTCCACCGACCTGTGGGAGCAGAGCTATGCCGCCGCCGCCCGGTATTATCTGGAACATCAGAACCTCGAAGCGCCCATCAAGTATGTCACGCCGGACGGCTTTGCACTGGGCGTCTGGCTCAGCAGTCAGCGCAGCGCCTACAAAAACGGCGAGCTGACGCCGGAGCAGATCGCACGGCTGGAAGCCATCGGCATCAACTGGGTCAACCGAAACGTCCGCAAGTGGCAGGAGAATTTTGAAGCCGCCAAGCGGTACTACGAGAAATTCGGGAACCTTGAGGTCCCCTCGAACTATGTGACGGAGGACGGCGTCCTGCTGGGCAAGTGGATCGCCCGCCAGCGGTATGCGTGGCAGAACCCGGAGCATTCCAGCGCCCGTGTGACGCTGGACCGCAAGGCCATGCTGGACCAGATCGGGATGATCTGGGATAAATACGACCCGTGGCAGGAGCGGTATGAGCTGGCGCAGGAATATCAGGAGCGCTATGGGAATCTGGAGATCCCGCTGAGCTATAAGACCGAAAACGGCATCTGGCTGGGCAGCTGGCTGTACCGTCAGCGCCAGTACCGCCGCACCAACGACCCCCGTCTGACGCCCCACCACCGCAAGGCGCTGGATGTGCTGCTCAAGGATGAAAAGCCCCGCAAGACCACGGCCCGCCGCGGCAAAGAGAGCCTCCGCGAGAAGAACTGGGAGCGGAACTTTCAGGCGGCGTGCCAGTACGCCGAGGAGCACGGGAACCTGCTGGTCCCGTCCAACTATGTGAGCGACGACGGCTTCCGGCTGGGCGTCTGGATGTCCAATCTGCGTGCGGCCCGGAAGAGCCGCCCGGATTCGTTCCAAGTCACGCCGGAGCATATCGAGCGTCTGGACAGCATCGGCATGGAGTGGGATGCCCGTGTCGCCAAGTGGGACATCGCCTACAGCTATGCCGCAGATTACTACGCCGCCCATGGCGACCTGCAGCCGCCCGCGACCTACCGCACGGTGGACGGCTTCGGCTTGGGCGACTGGGTGCGCCGGATGCGCGCCAGCCGCGCCGAGGGCGACCCCAAACTGACCGAGGACCGCATCCAGCGTTTGGATGCCATCGGGATGGAATGGAATTAAACAAAAAGCGAGACTGTTGTGGAAAGCAGTCTCGCTTTTTTCGTTTTAAGGGTTACAGCTGGTCCAGCTCCGTCTGAAGCTGTGCCAGCGCCTTGCGGATGGGCAGATGCTGCGGGCAGACGGTTTCGCATTTGCCGCAGCGGACACAGTGAGATGCCTTTTCGGCGTCTGGGAAGCGGGCAGTCCACTGTTTTTTCACCGCGTCCGGCTGGCCGAACATCCCCAGCTTGTTCCAGATGCTGAAGTTGTCCGGGATGTCCACGCCCATCGGGCAGGGCATACAGTAGCGGCAGCCCGTGCAGCCGATCTTGATCTTGCTGTGCAGGATGCGGGCGGTCTGTTCCACGGCGGAAAGCTCGGCGGTGTTCAGCGGCTGGAAATGCTCGAAGGTGGCGAGGTTATCGGCAAGCTGATCCTCAGCGCTCATGCCGGAGAGAATAACGTGGACGTTTTTGTGCGTCCCCACCCAGCGCAGCGCCCACGAAGCGGCGCTGGCGTTCGGGTCCAGTGCCGTCAGCGGAGCGGCGGCGTCCTGCGGCAGAGCGGCCAGCGTGCCGCCCTTGATCGGCTCCATGATGATGAGGGGGATGTTCAGCTCCTCGGTCAAAGCGTAGCCGCGGTCCCCGGCAATCTCTTCGGCGCGGTCGTCGGTGTCAAGATAGTTGTACTGCAGCTGGCAGAAATCCCACGGCTGATCCCGCAGGATGTGTTCCAGTCCGGCGGCGTTGTCGTGGCAGGAGAAACCAAAGTTCCGGATGCGTCCGGCCTTTTTCTCCTCCCACAGCCAGTCCACGATGCCCAGCTCCTTGGCCTGATCGTAGCGGGCCGCATGGAGCGAATGGAGCAGGTAGAAATCGATGTACTCCACGCCCAAGCGCTCGAACTGCTCATGATAAATTTTCTGCGCCTTTTCCAGCGTGTCACATTGCCACATGGGCAGCTTGGTGGCCAGATAAAAGCTCTCGCGGGGCCATTGGGCGATGACTTTTCCCACGAACGGCTCGCTCTTACCGCCGTGATAGGGATAGGCCGTGTCGAAGTAGTTGACCCCGGCGGCTTTGGCCGTGTTCAGCAGGGCCGCCGCGCGCTCCTCGTCGATGCTGCCATCCGGCAGGGTGGGAAAGCGCATACAGCCATAGCCCAGCAGGGATGTCTCGATGCGGCGGCCGACTGCATCGGCCCGCTCCCAGATACGATGTTCCATAACGTCCTCCTTTTCAGTGCTTCCGCTTCTTCCGCTCGTCCCATGCAAAATAACCGGCATACAGGACAAAGACCGGAAGCGCGGCCAACGTGACTGGCTTGCTCAGACGGATGCCGTCCGGCTGATAAACGAACTCGATGGAGCTGCTTCCCGCAGGGCAGAGGACCGCCATCAGCCCCTCGTCCACCCGCAGGATGTCGGTTTCTTTTCCGTTGACCGTGGCCGTGAAGCCGTCGTCATACGGGACCGAGAAAAAGACCAGATTGGCCGTGTCGAGGGTGATCTCGGCATGGAAGCCGGAATTGGTCATCGTGAAAACGCTGCACGCCGAAGCGCGGCGGTCGGCGCAGTCCGAAACATAGCGGTCATAGGTCAGATCGTTCAGTTCAGAGGCGGGCAGCTCCTTCAGATACTGCCCGTATGCGGCGGCGTCCTCGTCCGAGAGCACCAGCGCCCGCATCAGCAGGTTGGAGCGGGTGACCGTCACCGTGGATTCGTAGTCGTCCTCGGTGAGGTAGTAGTCGTAGGTGAAGCCCATGGGGACATAGTTGGTGTTCTCATAGAGGGTGTAGCCGTCCAGCGTGTCGTAATACTCCCAGCCGGCGTCGGCATCCTGCAGGAACTCCGATTGGCGCTTCGGTGTGGTGATGAGATATTTCACGCTCAAAAGGCCGCGCAGGGCATAGTTGGACAGCTCAGGTTGGCTGCGGACGTCCCGCTTGACGCCCAGTGCCGGGTAAAAGCTCAGGATGCTGGGGGCGGCGGTGCTGCCGAAGTATTGCAGACAGCTCTTGTCCAGCCACAGGCCGAGGTTGTCATGGGTCTTGTAGGTGTCGATGCGCCAGTCGCCCTCCGGAAGGTCCTCTTTCAGGGCGAGGGCGTTGGTGTATTCTTCTACCAAGTCGCTGTCGGTGTTCCACTGACCGAATTTGCCAATGCCGATGTGGACGATGCCGAACAGGCAGCTGAACGCCAGCACAGCGGCCAGCATCCGCTGCGGGAAGCGCTTGTCCGCCCGCCAGCGGCGGCAGAGGAACCGATAGACGAACAAGCCCGCAAGGCCGAACCCGACGACCGCGAAATACTGACCGGGGTTCTGCAGCACGCCCAAGGACCACTCCTTGGTGGAGGAATCCTGCACCGGGACCAGCGCAAAGGCCAGCGTTGCGATCATCAGCCAGCTGATATTTTTGGCAGGACGGTCGAGGTCGGTGAGGGGGCATTCCAGTGCGTTGACCGTCATCGCGGCGAGGATGAGCACCGGCATATAGAACCAGCGGGCGTAGTAGCTGGAATTCAGGGCGTAGAACGCGCTGTTCAGCACCGGGACCAGCGCAAAAATGGCGCAGGTGGCCACGATCCGCTTTTTGCTGTCGCCCTCGTGGAAGCGCCAGTAGGCGACCGCACCGGCCAGACTGCACAGCGGCAGGTAGGCCGACATGCTGGTCCATTTGATGACGCCTTCGGACCAGATGGAGGTCAGATAGGGCGAATCCGGCGGCAGGATCCAGCTCAGAAGGATGGCGAGATACTGCTGCGGCTTCGAGTAGGTCAGGAAGCCCCAGCCGGAAGAAAGATCAATGGTGCGCGGATTTTGCAGCAGCGAAAGGACCGCCGGCCACAAGATCACAAAGCCCAGCGCCGCGCCGAGGATGCTTTCAAAGGCCAGATGCCCGAACAGCCGGGGCGTGAGCTTGAAATCTCCGGCACTGAGCTTGCAGATGAAATAGATGACGAGAAAGAGGACCTGCCCCACAAAGAAGAAATAGTTGTTGAGCAGATTGATCCCGACCCAGAATGCGAACAAACCGTGCCGCCTGTTGTAAATGGCTTCGTCCAGCGCCCAGAGCATCCACGGAAAGAGCGCCAGAACGTCGATAAAGTGATTGAAGAAGATGTTGTACAGGCCCCAGCCCGAAAAGGCATAGAGCACCGCGCCCAGCACGGCATAGTTCTGGTCCCGGACGTAGCGGCGCAGATAGAGATACGCGCCGCCGCCCGCCACCGCGAATTTCAGGACCAGCAGCGGAGCCATCAAATAGGGCAGCCAGTTCTGCGGAAAGATCAGCGAGAACCAGAAAAATGGCGAGCCGTACAGGTAGAAGGAGTAGGCGTTCATCGCGCCGCTGCCAAGGTCGGTGGCCCACGAGAAGGTGTTGTGGACGCTGCCCGCACCATCCGGATAGCTCAGTCCCTTCAGGAACCCGTTCATGTAGCGGTAAAAGCTGATCTGCTGGCTGTTGAAGTCTCCAGCGTAGTGGAAGAATCCGCCGTCGATGAGATAGAACGGCAGGAAAATGAGCGCCGCTGTCAGGGCACACAGGCAGACTGTGAGCAGGAACTTGTTCTGCTTTTGGCCCAGCAGCCGGGGAGATTGGTTCGAAAACATGTCGAAACCTCTTTTCTTCAAGAGTGATGGGATGCCTTAGGGAAACGGGATCTCGCGGGTGTCGTCGGGGTCCTGCGCGGCTTTGCGCTGCTGCTCGAACACGGCATCGATGAGCCGGTCAAGGTCCTCGAGATGGGTCAGCTCACAGCAGTAACGGCGCAGGGAAGCGGCCCCTTTCAGGCCCTTCATATAGTGCATGGACTGGGCGCGGGCCTGCGGCATGGCGACGAACTCGCCCTTCTGCTCCACCATTTCCTCGACCTGACGGCGAAGCGCGTTCATCCGCGCCTGAAGGTTCGGCTCCTTGGGGGCAGGCGTGCCCTCAAGGGCGGCGTTCACCCGCTCGAACAGCCACGGGTCGCCCAGCGCCGCCCGAGCGATCATCACGCCATCGCAGCCGGTCTGGCGGACCATCTCCACGGCATCCTCCGCCGAACGGATATCGCCGTTGCCCAGCACAGGGACATGGACCGCTTCCTTGACCCGCGCGATGATCTCCGGGTCGATGCCGGGAGTGTACATCTGCTCCCGCGTCCGGGCGTGGACCGCGATGAGGGCCGCACCGGCCTGTTCACAGGCTTTGGCGCATTCGACGGCTGTGATGTGGTCAGCGTCCCAGCCTTTCCGCATCTTGACGGTGACGGGGCGGGAGGTGTGCGCCACGACCTGCTCGACGATTTTTCCGCACAGGTCGGGGTCGAGCATCAGCTTGCTGCCCGCGCCGCCGGAGACGATCTTTGGGGCCGGACAGCCCATGTTGATGTCCAGAAAATCAAAGGCGTAGTCCTCGATGGCGGCGGCGGCTTCGCCCATGATCTCGGGCACTTCGCCAAAGATCTGGACGCCGTAGGGGGCGCCGTTCGGCTCGGCCTTTAACAGGCTGACCGTTTTGTGATCGTGGTAGACCAGCGCGCGGCTGGACACCATCTCGCTGACGGTGAATCCTGCGCCGTGCTGTGCCATCAGGCGGCGGCAGGGGGCATCGGTAAAGCCCGCCATGGGGCCAAACACCGCCCGGTGGGGCAGCGTGATGTGTTTGATCGTGATCGGTTCCATTGTGTCCCTCTTTTTGCTTGACAAATTTGAAAAAATTCTCTATACTACAACTAGAAAGGCGCTGGCTGCAAAATGGTCAGCTCCTCCTCGGCTTAGGTGTCAAAAAGAATGACCGCTTGCTTTGTGAGGGCAGAGGCGGTCATTTCTTTTTGCTGTTGGAAATCGTCCATGTAATCTGAAACGTCACAAAAACTGCGCCGCCGATCACGGCGAGCAGCTGAAGCACATCACTCAGCGTCATAGAACATCCCCCCTTCCGCGTTTGCGTCAGGGGAAAACAAAAAGATCCGTCCCCCGACGCTCAAGCCGAGGGGAGCGTGACCACCTGCATTTGCAGACAGCGCCTTACAGCCAAAAGGCTGCAACCACAGTATACCATAAACGAAAGCACAGCACAAGCGCTGTGCTTTTTTGTTATTCAGACTGTTTTGCGCCGATTTTTGCCAGCACGGCGGCCAGCGCAAGGCCGATGGGTGCGCTGATCCAAGTGGAGAGCCAGAAGCCGGAAAAGCCGATGCGGGGGACCAGCACGACACAGGCCGCGAGGTTCAGGCCGATCTGGCCGAGGTTCGAGGCGAGGTACAGCCCCATCTTCTGTGCGCCGCGCAGACGGGCCTCACACAGGTGCTTCTGCGCCGTGAAGATATAGGTGATGCCCTCAAACGCCAGCATGGTGGAGCCGTAGGCAGCAGTCTCGGGGTCGGTGGTGAAGAGCCGGAGCAGCGGCCCGTGCAGCCCCACGCAGAGCGCGGCCACGAGGAGCGAATAGAAAAACAGGATGCGCCGTCCTTCGGAAAGGCCGGTGTGGACGCGCTCCGGCTGGTTGGCGGAGGTGTTCTGTGCAATGAAAAAGACGATGGACTGCACGAAACCGTAGACCGGCATCATGAGCAGACTGGAGATTTTTCCGGCACACGAAAATCCGGCGATGGCGGCAACGCCCAGCCCGCCGAGAAGTCCCTGCTTGACCGTCGTGATGATGGTCCCGCTGGCCTGTTGGAGCGAGTTCGGGGCGGACAGGCGGAAAATTTCTTTTGCGTATTTGGCGCGGAGCATCGAGCGCTGGAACGGGGGGTCCAGCTCGGTGCGGCGCAGATGGAACAGCATGTACACGGCCCCGGCCACCTGCGCGGCGGCGGTCGCGGCGGCAGCACCAGCCACACCGAACGGCCCGACCAGCACAAGGTCCAACACGATGTTCATCACGCTGGTCGCGATGACGGCCCGAAGCGGGGTCTTGGAGTCGCCGCAGCCCATGATGCACTCTTTGGTTAAGTCGTAGAGCATCAGGAACGGCAGTCCGAGCAGATAAATGCGGCCGTAGAGCACCGCTTCGGAGAGGATCTCTGCCGGGGTCCGGATGAGCTGGAGCAGAGCGGGCAGGGTACACCAGCCCAGCACGGTCAGGCCCAGCGCTAAGACGAGGTCCACAAAGAGCAGATTGTACAGCAGTTCGGCCAGTTCGTTCCGGGTGGCCGTGGGCTTCCCGGCGGCGACGAGCAAGCCGCCGCCCAGCTCCATGCCGCCTGAGATGAACAGAAAGATCATCAGGATGGTAGAAGCGTTCGAGGTTGCCGCCAGTGCGTCGGCGTCGAGCCGCAGACCGATGATCATGGTATCTGCGACCGAATAGAACTGCGTTGCCACCATGCTCAGGATGATGGGCAGGGCGTAGCGCAGCAGCGCCGGACGCACCGGCCCATGGAGCAGGGTGTTTTGTGATTGGTCCGTGAAGAACACCTTCTTTCAGAATAAAAGCGCGATGATACTATAATACGAGATTTTGCCCGCTGCGTCAATGTATTCAAATTTCTGCAACTGAAAGTGCGAAAAAATGAAAAATTCCCTCTTGACTTTACGGAAATAAAGCGTATAATGCAACTAAACCGATGAGGCGGAAGAGAATCTGCACAGCGCATCTACTAGAGAGTCCGGAGGATGGAAACGGACGACAGCGGAGCAGGACTTCGTGGGCCGCCGAGGGCCGGGCAAACGAAAGCGGATGCTTTCCAGTAGCTTGGGACGGAAGCCTCCGTTACAGGGCAGGGGAGTGTTGGCTCTCCGTGAGGGGCTTTGCAGCCGGAAATGTTCCGGGTCGGGAGCAAAGCAAGCAAGGTGGCACCGCAGAATCGTAATTTCGATCCTGTCCTTGTGGATGAACACACAGGGACGGGATTTTTTGCTGATATAAACCCGTTCCGCAAGTGGAGCGGGTTTTTTATTTGCCGCCCGCTCCAAGGAAGGAGCAACCGCTATGAAAACCATGAACATGATCACCCGCCGCAATTTCCTCAAGGCCGCTCTGGGCGCTGCCGCAGTTTCCGCATTCAGCCTGACCGGCTGCGGCGGCTCGGCTTCCTCCACGGCATCCAGCACCGCGTCCAGCGCGGCGGCATCCTCTGCCGCTGCTTCGGTGGAAGCGGGCCAGACCTTCAAGGTGGGCATCGTCAACTATGTGGACCACGCATCTTTGAACCAGATCGTCGCTTCCGTCGAGAGCCGTCTGGACGAGGTGGGCAAGGAAAAGGGCGTCACCTTTGACTACGCCGATTACTACGCCAATGCACAGGCCGACCAGACCAACCTGAACCAGATCGGTGCGGACCTCGTGGCCGATGACGTGGACGTCATCGTGGCCGTGGCCACCCCCACCGCCGCCACCATGCTGGCCGCTGTGGAAGATACCGACATCCCGGTGGTCTACTCCGCCGTTACCGATCCCTCTGCCGCTGGCTTTGACGGTGAAGAGAACATCACCGGTACGTCCGATGCACTGAACACCGACGCCATCATGAACCTGATCCTGGCCGTCAACCCGGACATCGACACCATCGGCTTGCTGTATGACCTGAGTCAGGATTCCTCCACCCAGGCCATCGCGGATGCAAAGGCCTTCTGCGACAGCAAGGGCATCAAGTACATCGAGAAGAACGGCACGACCACCGCCGAGGTGCAGATGGCTGCCGAAGCCCTCATCGCCGCGGGCGTCAAGGCCGTGTTCACCCCGACCGATAACACGGTCATGACCGCCGAGCTGTCCATCTACGAGAGCTTCCTCGAGGCAGGTGTTCAGCACTACACCGGTGCGGACAGCTTCGCACTGAACGGTGCGTTCGTGGGCTACGGCGTCGATTACGTCCAGCTGGGTGAGGCCACCGCCGATATGGTAGTCGAGCTGCTCTGCGACGGAAAGACCACCGCAGACCTGCCCTATCAGACCTTCGACAACGGCATCGCGACCATCAACACCGAGACTTGCGAAGCACTGGGTCTGGACCTCGAAACGGTCAAGAAGGCATTTGAGCCGTACTGCACCGAGGTCGTGGAAGTGACCACGCAGGAGAACTTCTAAAGAATCGACCGGCAAAGACCGGAATCAAAGGGTAGGCTGTTTTTTGATAGAACCTCTCCGTCATCGCTTGCGCGATGCCACCTCTCCTGATAGGAGAGGCCTTGGCAAAACGGGAACGTTTTTCGTTCTGCCAAAGGCTCCCCTATCAGGGGAGCTGTCGAACGGAGTGAGACTGAGAGGTTGTATTGAGAACGGCCTACCCTTTGGGAGTATTTATACACATCTCAACAAAAGGAGCATCTACCATGCTGGCGAGTATCTTTTCGCTCAACGTGATCCAGACCGCGCTGGAACTGGGCTGCATCTACGCCCTTGTCGCGCTGGCGCTGTTTCTGAGCTATTCCATCCTGAACATTGCAGACCTGTCCACCGACGGCTGCTTCACGCTGGGCTGTGCGGTGGCCTGTCAGGTCGCGCTGACCGGCCACCCCTTCCTCGCGCTGGCGGCGGCTATGGCGGCGGGCGTGTGTTCCGGCTTCGTCACGGCGTTTTTGCAGACGCGGCTGGGCGTCGAGAGCATCATGGCGGGCATCATCGTGAACACCGGCCTGTACACCATCAATCTGGCGGTCATGGGCTTTTCGTCTACGCTCTCGCTGGTCAAGACGGATACCGTGTTCTCGCTGGCAAAAACGGCGCTGAGCTTTACGGGCGGCTGGTATAAGCTGGTGCTGGCGGCGGTGGTCATCACGCTGGCGGGCGCTGGCATGGTGGGCTTCCTCGGGACCCGGCTGGGCCTGTCCATCCGTGCGACCGGCGACAACGCGGCCATGGTGCGGGCATCGAGCATCAACCCGGCCTTCACCATCACGGTGGGCCTGTGCATCTCCGGTGCGCTCACGGCCCTGTCCGGCGGTCTGCTGGCCCAGTATCAGAAGAGCTGTGATATCAACGTCGGCACGGGCATGGTGACCATCGCGCTGGCGTCCCTCATCATCGGCGAGACGCTGGTGGGTAAGCGCACCATGGTGCGCCGGGTGCTGGGCGTCGTGTTCGGCAGCTGCCTGTACCGCTTCATCGTGGCGGTGGCTCTGCGGTTCAATGTCCCGGCGGCGGCTATGAAGCTCGTTTCGGCCCTCATCGTGGCGGTGGCCATCTCGATGCCGGCCATCCAGTCCCGTTTGGCGTTCGAAAAGCGGAAGCACGCGGCCAGAAAGGAGACGGTCTGAGATGGAAATGCTGGAACTGAACAATCTGCATAAGACCTTCAACCCCGGCACGGTGAACGAAAAAGTGGCGCTGAACGGCGTCAGCCTGAAGATGGAAGCGGGCGATTTCGCCACCATCGTCGGCTCGAACGGCGCGGGCAAATCCACCCTGTTCAACGCCATCACCGGCGGCTTCATCGCCGACGAAGGCAGCATCGTGCTGGGCGGGCAGAACATCACCTTCGCGCCCGAATTTGAGCGCAGCCGGGTCATCGGCCACCTGTTTCAGGACCCGCTCAAGGGCACGGCTCCGAACATGACCATCGAGGAGAACCTCGCACTGGCCTATCTGCGGGCGGGCACAGCACCGCACGCCATCTTCTCGCGCATCTCCCGCAAAGATAAGGAGCTGTTCCGCGAAAAGCTGGCCCTGCTGGATATGGGTCTTGAGGACCGGATGAAGCAGCCGGTGGGTCTGCTGTCCGGCGGTCAGCGTCAGGCGCTGACCCTGCTGATGGCGACCCTCGTGACGCCGAAGCTGCTCCTGCTCGACGAGCACACCGCCGCGCTGGACCCTGCCACGGCAGAAAAGGTCCTCGACCTGACCAAGAGCATCGTCGCCGAAAAGAAGATCACCTGCCTGATGGTCACTCACAATATGCATCAGGCCCTTGAGCTGGGCAACCGCACCCTGATGATGGATGCCGGACGCATCGTGTTCGACGTCAAGGGCGAGGCCCGCAGCCAGATGACTGTGGACGATCTGCTGGAAAAGTTCCGCGAGAACGCGGGCAAGGCGCTCGACAACGACCGCATCCTGCTCAGCAAGGTGGAGGCAGATAATTGATATGGAAGTGATAGTTCGTTTGCCCAGATTACAGGACTACGAAAGAGTTTCCCAAATCATGGATCAGGTCCAGCAGCTCCATGTCGAGTGGAGACCGGATGTTTACAAACCGGTCAGTCCCTTGATCACGATGGATATGTTTGAAGCTATCTTAAAGGACGGAAATTGGTATGTGGCCGAAGCCGATGGCGTGGTTGTTGGGATTCTGGAACTTATGAAACGTCATGTGGAAAGCCCTGCGCAGGTCACGAAAGATGTCTTGTTCATCAGCACAATGGCGATCGATGAGAAATATCGCGGAAAAGGAATTGGACACCTATTCTTTGAAAAGGTGAAACAGCTCAAGCAGGAAAAAGGGTATGATACGATCGAATTGCAAGTGAATGCCAAAAACCGACTGGCCTATGAAATGTATCGGAAGTACGGGTTCACGGAGAAATCGATCAACATGGAGTTGAAAGAATCAGCTTTAGGCTGACAACAAAAGGAGCAGGACGCCCCGGCCGACCGGCCAAAGCGCTCTGCTCCTTTTTTTGCAAGCTGTATTTTTAGCGGAAAAATTACTTGACGTACTCGACGGTGTACTCGAAGCCGTACTCTTCCTGAAGCTTCTTCACGTCGGCCTCGCAGTCCTCGATGAAGGTGGGAGCGTAGACGGAAGCGCCGTTGTGGGACTTCTTGTAGTCCTCAACGATCTGCTGCAGCTTTGCCCAGCCCTCGTTGGCCTTTGCCTGATCGACGGTGTCGGGGAAGTTGATGATGAATTCGCGGTGCTGCGGAATACGAGCTTTCATAAATGAGATCTCCTTATTGACGATTTGTAGTTTTAAGTTGAATTTATACAGAAACAGATGAACTCTGTGCCTGACAATGAGTGCGAAGCCTACGCTTTTGCGTCCTATTGGGCCTAAGCAGTCAGCAGGGGTTACCCGACCTGCCAATGGCTCTCCCTTTGGGGGAGCTGGCGCGCGTCAGCGCGACTGAGAGGGTAAGCCATAGACCGCTCTTGCGTTCTCGCAGGTAACGCGGAACACCTCTTCGGCCGGAACGCCCTTGACCTGCGCGATAGATTCTCCCACATAGCGGATGAGAGAGCTGTCGCAGCGGGTCCCGCGGACCGGTTCCGGGGCCATGTAGGGGCAGTCCGTTTCGAGAACGATCTGCTCCAGCGGAAGGGCCGCGATGGCCTTGGCAGCCCGCTTGGCCCCCTTGAAGGTACAGGCCCCGCCGAACCCGAAATACAGGCCCTGCTTGGCCAGCCAGAGCGCATCGTCGGCGCTGCCGGAATAACAGTGGACGATGCCCTTCGGCTGGTATTTTTTCAACAGGGCGTATACATCGGCGTGCGCATTCCGGTCGTGGACGATGATCGGCTTGTCCAGTTCCAGCGCCAGTTTGATCTCGGCTTCGAACAGGGCCAGCTGAGCGTCCTTCGGGACCGGCCAGTGGTAATCCAGCCCGCATTCGCCGACGGCGACCACCTTCGGGTCGTCGTAGTAGGGGGCAAGGGCGCGCATCTCTGCGGCCCAGTCTCCGCCGTAGACGGAAACGGTCGGCGCGGGGCCGTCCTCGCCGCAGTCCTCGGGAGCCAAGAGGCTTTCGGGGTGGATGCCGATGGCGGCCACGACCCACGGATAGCGGTGGGCCAGTTCCAGCACCTTGGGGGCGTCGCCCGAATGGGTGGCCTGTTCGCAGACGCCGACCACGCCCTGTTCGGGCAGACGGTCCAGCAGCGCGAAGCGGTCTGCGTCAAAGGCGCGGGCGCTGTAGTGCGCGTGGGTGTCAAAAATGGGTCCGGTCATAGCGTCTCCTTTTTCGGGGCCTTGTTCACCAGCCAGATGCCGATGCAGACCAGCACCAGCGCACCGACGTACTGCCAGCGGAAGAGCGGCTCACCGTTCAGCAGAGCGCTGAGGAACACGTTCACCACCGGGTTCACGAACCCGAAGATCGCGATGCGGCTGACCGGGTTGTTCTTCATGAGCAGCGCCCAGATGACATAGCCGGCCCCGCAGATGAAGGCCAGATAGAGGAGGTCCGCCACACCGGCAGGGGTCACGCGGCCCAGCCGCCCGCCCATGGCAAGGCCGATGAGCAGCAGCGCCGCGCCGCCCACGAACAGGTTCAGGAAACAGACCGCGAAGCTGTCCGCCTTTTTGGTCACGGACTTGTTCCACGGACCGGCCAGCGTAAAGATGACCGTTGCCAGCAGCATGGCGAAAATGCCAAAGGCGCTGCCGCCGCCGTGGTTGCCGATGGTCCCCACCAGCACGCCCGCAAAGCCGAGCACACAGCCCAGTGCCTTGGCAGGGGTCATCCGGTCGGCATCGCCGTAGAGGAAATGCGCGAAGATGACGCCCAGAAAGCTCTGGGTGCTGTTCAGGATGCCGCCGAACGCGCCCGTCAGCAGGGCGACGGCGGAATAGTAAAACGCATACTGCGCACAGGTCTGCCACAGACCCAGCGCACAGCACTCGGCGAACACTTTTCCGCGCGGGAGAGCCGGAAGCTTTCCTTCCAGCGCGACGGAACCCGCCAGCACCAGCAGACTGCCCAGCATGAACCGGATGCCCGCAAAGCAGAGGATGGATGCCGTGTCGGAAGTTTCAATGGCAAACAGCCGGTAGCCCATTTTGATAAACGGGAATGCGGAACCCCACATGGCGTTGCAGAGGATTGCAATGACCACCGCAAAGACCGGCGTGCCGAACAGAACGTCCAGTTTCTCGCTGCGGGCCGCAGAAGTAGTTTGTTTCATGGCTGCTTAGTGGATGCGGGAGCCGACGGGGGTGTCGTCGCCGTAGAACGCAATGGAGCAGCCGCCGTCTGCAGTGTCGGCCGCAAAGATCATGCCCTCGCTGACGTACTTGCCCTTCATCATGGGACGGGGAGCAAGGTTGGCCACGATGCCGATCTTCTTGCCGATCAGGTCCTCAGGCTTGAACCACTTGGCGATGCCGGACAGGATGCAGCGTTCGCGCTCGCCGTCAAAGACGGTCAGGTGGAGCAGCTTCTTGCTCTCTTTCAGGTTCTCGCAAGCGCGGACCTCGGCCACGCGCAGCTCCACCTTGCAGAAGTCGTCGAAGGTGATCTCCGGCTCGTGGGTGAAGTCCACAGCGCTCTCCTCAGCAGCGGCAGGAGCGTTCTTGGCGGCTTCGGCTTCTGCCTTCGCCTTGTTGGCAGCTTCGGCAGCGGCCTTGCGCTTCTCGTCCTCTTCCTTCAGGTGGGCGATCTCCTTGGCGACGTCGATGCGGGGGAACAGAGCATCGCCCTTGTGGACGGTGTAGGTCTCCTGTGCACCGTAGACGGTCTTGGACAGGTCCAGAGCGGAGGCGTCCAGACCCAGCTGGTCCATCATCTTGGGTGCGGTGGAGGGCAGATAGGCGTTCAGCAGGATGCCGGCCACGCGCAGAGCCTCGCACAGGTGGTACAGAACGCTCTCCAGACGCTCCTTGTTGGCCTCGTCCTTGGCCAGTGCCCAAGGCGCGGTCTCGTCGATATACTTGTTGGCGCGCTGGATGACGGCGAAAATCTCCATCAGAGCCTGCGGGATGGTCAGGTTGTCCATGTCGGCGGTGACCTTCTCGGTCAGGCCGTTGATCATGCCCTCCAGCTCGGCGTCGATGGCGTCCGTGCCGGCAACATTGTGGACCGTGCCGCCGAAGTACTTCTCGCACATCGCGACGGTGCGGCTGAGCAGGTTGCCCAGATCGTTTGCCAGATCGCTGTTGATGCGGTTGATGAGGGCTTCGTTGGTGAACATGCCGTCGTTGCCGAAGGGGATCTCACGCAGCAGGAAGTAGCGGATGGCGTCCACGCCGTAGCGGTCGCAGAGGATGACGGGGTCCACGACATTGCCGACAGACTTGGACATCTTGCCGCCGTTCATCAGCAGCCAGCCGTGGCCGAACACCCGCTTGGGCAGCGGCAGGTCCAGAGCCATCAGCATGGCGGGCCACAGAATGGTGTGGAAGCGCAGAATTTCTTTGCCGACCATGTGCAGGTCTGCGGGCCAGAACTTGTCGTAGTCGTGATAGGTCTCGTTGCCGTAGCCCAGCGCGGAGATATAGTTGCTCAGGGCATCGACCCAGACATACATGGTGTGCTTGGGGTCGAAGGGAACAGGAATGCCCCACTTGACCGAGGTGCGGGAGACGCAGGTATCCTGCAGACCCTGCTTGATGAAGGCGATCATCTCATTCTTGCGGCTCTCGGGCTGGATGAACTGGGGGTTCTCCTCGTAGAGCTTCAGCAGACGGTCGGCATACTTGCTGGTCTTGAAGAAGTAGGCTTCCTCGTGGGCGTCGTAGACCTCGCGGCCGCAGTCGGGGCACTTGCCGTCCACCAGCTGGCTGTCGGTCCAGAAGCTCTCGCAGGGCTTGCAGTAGTGGCCGATGTACTCGCCCTTGTAGATATCGCCCTGCTCATACAGCTTGGTGAAGATCTTCTGGCAGCTCTCCATGTGGTAGTCGTCGGTAGTGCGGATGAAGCGGTCATAGCTGACATCCAGCAGCTTCCACAGGTCCTTGACCGTGGCAACGATCTTGTCCACATACTCTTTGGGGGTCACGCCGGCGTCGGCGGCCTTGTCCTGGATCTTCTGGCCGTGCTCGTCCGTGCCGGTCAGGAACATGACGTCGTAGCCCTGCATCCGCTTGAAGCGTGCCAGCGCGTCACAGGCAACGGTGGTGTAGCTGTGGCCGATGTGCAGCTTGTCGCTGGGGTAGTAGATGGGGGTGGTGATGTAAAATGTCTTGTGCTCACTCATGGGGATATGCTCTTCCTTTCTATCGTGGCTGTGTCACAAAAAAGCTCCCGTCCTGCCGGAACATCCGGACAAGGACGGGAGCTGAACTTCCGTGGTACCACCTTGTTTCGCCGCACCTTTGCAAGCGCGGCCTTGTGCACTGGCCTGACGCCAGCCCACGCGCGGTAACGGGCGCACCCGTCACAGGCTAAATCTTCACCCGTGCAGCTCAGAGACCATCTTCCGCCCTGCGCTGCCTGCCCGCTTCCATCCTTCGGGCTTTCTATCAGGCGCAGACAAAGCGTACTCTTCTCGTCGAAGCCAATTTTTGTGTGTCAAAGGGGCAGAACGACCCCTTTTCTATTATAATACGCAAAAAGCACGGGTTTGTCAACTGGAAAACGTGAAGCGGGGCCGCATCTCCGGGAGCTTTCGCTGGCGAGCAAAGGGCATTCCATGCCCTCCCCAGCGCGCTGCGCCGGGTCCCCACCTCGGACGCT
>URVW01000019.1 GCA_900551435.1 uncultured Faecalibacterium sp. | reverse complement strand
TGACCTGACGGAACTGAGCAGCGCTCATCTCGGTCATGGGGATGCGCTTGATGATGCCGGCGTTGTTGACCAGAACGTTGATGTGGCCGACTTCCTCGGTGATCTTTGCCACCAGAGCGTTCACGGCGTCCTCATCGGTGACGTCGCAGACATAGCCGTGAGCCTTGATGCCGGCTTCTTCGTAAGCGGCCAGACCCTTATCGACCAGCTCCTGCTTGATGTCGTTAAAGACGATGGTTGCGCCGTTGGCAGCCATAGCCTTTGCGATGGCCATACCGATGCCGTAGGAAGCGCCGGTGATGAGCGCGACCTTGCCGGTCAGATCAAACGATTTGGGAGTGCAGATTGCCATAGTTTAAGTCCTCCAATCAAAAATTCTGCGCCGGAACGGCTCCGGCGTTTCTGCCTTGCGGGACACAGCGCTGCCGTTTCCGGCCCTGTGCCCTCTTGTATCCTAGGGTATCATTGTTCGGGATACATGTCAAGGTGTTTTTCTGGCAGATTGTATGTAATTTCTTTGCATTGCAGCCAACGTTTCGTAAAAGTGCGATAGAATTTGAAGAATTGGAAAGGATGCACAAAGATACAATGAAAAATTTGAGCGATTTGCCGATTTTTTGTCAGCCCAGCTTCCGCTTCTGCTGCCGCGCGAGAATAGGCATGAGCAGCGGGGCAGGCACGAGCTTCTGGGCCGTGGTGGCCAGACGCATGAGCGCCGACGGCACGATGATGGTCTGATGCCGCAGCATCCCGCGCATGGCCTCTTCGACGCAGACTTCCGGCGAGATGCCCTTCAGGGCGAACACCACGTCGGCGTGCTCGTTGAACTCCGTGTTGACCGGGCCGGGGCAGAGTGCACAGACGTAGACGGGGCTGTGCTGCTCCCGCAGCTCTTCGGCCACGCCCCGCGTCAGGCTGACGACATAGGATTTGGAAGCGTAATAACCGGCCATATAGGGGCCGCCCGGGAGCAGACCTGCCGAGGACGCTACATTCAGGATGGTCCCGAAGCCCTGTGTCTGCATCTTTTTGAGGGCAAATTTGAATAGCCGGTGCATGGCCAGCACGTTCACCCGGATCATGGAAAGTTCCTTGTCCGGGTCCGTTTCCAGAAAGCTGCCGCAGGTCCCGAACCCGGCGTTGTTGATGAACAGATCGATGCGCTCCTCGGCCAGTGCGGCGCAGAGGGCTTCGCAGTCGGCGTCCTGTTCAAGGTCTGCCGTAAGGATGCGGCAGGGGGTGCGGTAGCGGTGTTTCAGTTCAGCAGCCAGCGCTTCCAGCCGGTCCCGGCGGCGGGCGGTCAGGATGACCCGGAAGCCCAGCCGCGCATACCGGCGGGCAAATTCCCGTCCGATGCCGGACGAAGCGCCTGTGATCCATACAGTTCTCTGCATTGCGTGTCCTTTCTCAGAAGCCGGATGCGGCATCGATGGCCTTCAGCTCTTCCGGGGTGAAAGTCGTGTTGTTGAGGGCGGCGAGGTTGTCCAAGATCTGCTCTGGGCGGGACGCGCCGATCAGGACGCTGGTGACCTGACCATCTTTCAGGATCCACGCCAGCGCCATTTCGGCCAGCGTCTGACCGCGGGCGGCGGCGATGTCGTTCAGGGCGCGGATCTGCGCCAGCTTTTCGTCGGTCAGGATGGATTCCTTCAGGAAGCGGCCGTCGGTCCGGATGCGGCTGTCGGCGGGGATGCCATGGAGGTAGCGGTCGGTCAGCAGTCCCTGCGCCAGCGGGCTGAAAGCGATGATGCCTTTTCCGAGGGCGTTGGCGGTGGTTTTCAGGCCGTTCTTTTCGATGGTGCGGTCAAAAATAGAGTAGCGGTTCTGGTTGATGACGAACGGAACGTGCCGCTCGGTCAGGATGGCACAAGCCTTTTCCAGCGTGGGGCCGTCGTAGTTGGACAGGCCAACATACAGTGCCTTGCCGCTGCGCACAGCCTGTTCCAGCGCGCCCATCGTCTCTTCCAGCGGGGTGTTGGGGTCCATGCGGTGGTGGTAGAAGATGTCCACATAGTCCAGCCCCAGACGCTCCAGACTCTGGTCCAAGCTGGCCAGCAGATATTTCCGGTTGCCCCAGTTGCCGTAGGGGCCGTCCCACATCTCATACCCGGCCTTGGTGCTGATGATCAGCTCATCGCGGTAGGGGCGGAAGTTCTCTTTCAAAATGCGGCCGAGGTTCTTCTCGGCGCTGCCGGGTTCGGGGCCGTAGTTGTTGGCGAGGTCGAAGTGGGTGATGCCGTGGTCAAAGGCCGTGAAGCAGAGCTGCTTCATCGTGTCGAAATGGCCGGTGTCGCCGAAATTGTGCCAGAATCCCAGCGAGACGGCGGGCAGCAGCAGACCGCTCTGGCCGCAGCGGTGATACTGCATGGTGGAGTAACGGGCGGAGGATGCTGGATACATGAACAAAACCCCTTTCGTTTTTTCTGGTTCTATTCTAGCACAGCGGCGGGGCGGAATCCATGGCAAATCGTAACGGGAATCTGTACTTGTTGGAGAAGCGCGTTTGGAGTATAATGGAGCCAGAAAACGCGCTGAGCGCAGGAGGTATCTGAAAATGAACAAACCGGTATTGGTGGTCATGGCTGCCGGCATGGGCAGCCGTTACGGCGGCATGAAGCAGATCGACCCGGTGGGTCCCAACGGACAGGTCATCATGGATTATTCCCTCTATGATGCCCGCCGTGCCGGCTTTGAAACGGTGGTCTTTGTTATCAAGCACGAGATCGAGGAAACGTTCAAAGCCGCCATCGGCGACCGCGTGGGCAAGGTGATGAACGTCAAATATGCGTTCCAGCAGCTGGACGAGCTGCCCGAGGGCTTCTCTATCCCGGAGGGCCGCGTCAAGCCGTGGGGGACCTGCCACGCCGTTCTGGCCGCAAAGAAGCTCATCGACGGCCCGTTCGCGGTCATCAATGCGGACGACTATTACGGCCCCGAAGCCTTCAAGGTCATCTACGATTACCTGTCCACCCACGAGGACGGCACGGTGTATGATTACTGTATGGTCAGCTATCTGCTGAAAAATACCGTTTCGGAGAACGGCAGCGTGGCGCGCGGCGTCTGCGTGGCCAATCCGGACGGGACCCTGCACAGCGTCACCGAGCGCACCCGCATCGAGACGTATGAGGGCGGCATCCACTACACCGAGGACGGCGGCGAGAGCTGGAACGACCTGCCCGAGGACGCCCCCGTCAGCATGAACCTGTGGGGCTTCGGCAAGAGCTTCCTCGACGAGGCCGACCACCGCTTTGCGGGCTGGCTGACCGAGAACCTGCCCAAGAACCCGCTCAAGTGCGAGTACTTCCTGCCGACCGTGGCCAGCGAGCTGATCGACGAGGGCAAGGCGACCGTGAAGATCCTGCACAGCCACGATAAGTGGTTCGGCGTCACCTACCGCGAGGACAAGCCCACCGTCGTGGCGGCCATCGCGAAAAAGACCGAAGAAGGTCTGTACCCGGAAAGTCTCTGGGCATAATATCCTAAAAACCACAAAAAACCGGGAGGCCCCAGCTGGGACCTCCCGGTTTTTGCATCAATCGCGTTCTTTTTTCTTCAGATCTTCGCGCAGGGATTCGAGGGTGCGGTGCTTCGTACCATATTTCATGGTGGGGAAGGCGCGCAGCATACGGCGCTTGCCGAAATGCGGGGTCGAACTCTGGGTGCGGGAGCGCAGCTCCTCGGAACGAGCCTGCAGTTCTTCGGACAGCTGTTCCAGCTTGAGCAGCTCGGCGGTGCGCTCTGCCGTGCCCTTGGCCGCCAGACGGACCGCATTGGCGGCTTCGCTGGCGTTGAGTTTAGCATCCTGCGAAGCCTTCTTGGCAGCTTCCATGGCTTCGTCCGCCTTGGCCCGCATGGCGTTGGCCGCATCGCGGGGCGACAGCTTCGAGGCGCTGTCGCGGGCTTCCGCAGCGGCCAGCTTGAGCTGCAAGCGGCTCTCGTCCATCTTCTGGTCCATGGCCATGGCGTTGGTCCCCAGCAGCTCGGTCATGGCGTCGCTGACGGCGTGCATACTGTCGGCCACTTTTTCCAGCGCTTCCAAGTCGCGGGCAAGGTCCGAAGCCGCAAAGGCGGTGGCGATGGTGTCCGCCGCATAGACGGCATACAGCACGCACATGACGATCAGGCCGACCAGCGGCGGGACCATCGCCACGATGCCCGCGATCATGGGATGCACGATCTTCATGACCACCAGCGTGCCCACGCCCCACAGCAGGGAGAACTCCAGACAGATATAGCCGCCGATGTTGAACGGATAATCGGTGTAGTCCCACCAGCGGGTGTGGTAGAGCTTGTAGAGCAGCCAGCCGCCCACCAGCTCCAGCGCGCTGGGCAGGATGACGCCGCCGATGTACAGCAGCAGGATGCTGTGCTGTAAGGGCGTCAGGACAAAGAGCACGATGATCATGCCGAAGCCGTAAATGGGGCAGACCGGCCCGTTCAGGAAGCCGCGGTTGACCAGCTTGCCGGTCGTGACGGCGGCGTAGACGACTTCCAGACACCAGCCGATGCAGGAGTAAATGAGGAAATAGGCAAAAACCTGATAGAGCGAAAATCCACAGACAGTAGTCTCGGTAAAGAAGGACAATGCATCCACCTCCTAGTTCTGTTTGCGGACGATGTTGTATTCGTCGCCCGCTTCAAAAAAGGGACAGGAGCGGGTGGTGCGGGAGAGATACCGCGCCATCTCGTCCTCGTCCAGTTCAGCGTTCTGGGCGCAGTAGCAGCTCCCGTATTCGTCCTGAACGTTGTTGACGCACACTTCGCAGGGGTCACGCATTGGACGTCTCCTCAGCGGCAGAGGCGGCAGCTTCGGCCTCGGCGGCCATTTTTTTCAGGACCTTCGGTTCGATCCAAGTGACCGTCTCGTCGCCGGGGAGCTTCTTGGCAATGAGGGCCTTGATCTTGATGCCCATTTCGGTGAACATCCCCTCGTGCTCGGTGCGGATGTTCCATTCCGGCTCGTTCTCGTGGAGGTCAAAGGTCTTCCAAGTGATCTCGTAGCCGGAAGCGGGGAAGTATTCCAGACTGTCGCGGAACAGATCGTCGTCGTCGGTCTTGAAATAAATTTCGCCGCCGTCCTCGAGGAAGGCGCGGTACTGGATGAGCTGGCGCGGATAGGTCAGGCGGTGCTTGTTGGAGGAAGCATTCTTGCTCCACGGATTGCAGAAGTTGATGTAAATGCGGCTCACCGTGTCGGCGGGGGTGATGACGTTGTGGATGCGCTCGATGTCGGCGCTCATGATCTTCACATTGTCGATGGGGCGGCCCGCCTCCTGATAGGAAGCCTCGATCTTCCGTTTGGCGAGGATCAGGACCTTGTCGGTGATGTCGATGCCGAGGTAGTTGTTCTCCGGGTGGGCACAGGCCAGCTGGGAGATGAAGCCGCCCTTGCCACAGCCCAGCTCCAGCACAAAGGGCTGTTCCGGACGGGCGTACTGCTCATGCCATTTGCCGCCCCAGACGAAGGGGTCGTGGACATGGAAATCAGCGGCCATCAGTTCGGCGCGGGCGTAGGGCTTGAAACGCATTCTCATAACGGTAAAACTCCTTGTTTGGTCTTAAAATTCAGCTGATCGGTTTTGCAGATAGTGGAGCACCTGCTCGGGGTCGGCAGCACAGCTGCCCTGACAGATGCCGGGTTTGCCGCCGCCGCGGCCGTTCAGGGCGGCATTCAATGCTTTGGTCAGGGCGCGGACATCGCCGCCCGCCTGTGCCAGACAGTAGCCGGTCCCTTTTTCGTTGGGGGTCAGGGCCGCGCACAGGCCGGTGGTGGCTTCGCTCAGGCGGACCGCCAGCCGGTGCAGACCGTCCGGGTCCAGCCCCGGAACGATGCGGAGAGCATCTTCTCCGGGGACGACCTGCGCCGCCAGCGCATCGAACAGCTGGCCGCACAGCCCGAAGTGGGCGAATTTCAGCGCGGTGTATTCGTCGTACACCCGGTGGACGGCGTTTGCCGTCTCGCTGGGCTTGGCGCTGAGCAGTGCCCCGATGTCGGCCTGACGCTCCCGCATGGCCTGTGCGGCCAGCAGGGCGCGTTCGCCGCAGACGATGCTCAGCCGGACGCCGCCCTTGTAGTTCTCAGAGGCCAGGATCTTGATCTGCCCCACCGCGCCGGTCGAGGCCGTGTGCGTGCCGCAGCAAGCGCAGACGTCTGCGCCGGGGATGGTCACGATCCGGACCTGCCCTTCAATCTCTTTTTTGCTGCGGTAGGTCAGCGCCGCCAGCTCTTCGCGGGTGGGGTAGGTGATGACCACCGGCACGTCCTGCCAGACGATGCGGTTGGCGGCCAATTCGGCTTCGCGCAGACCTTCGGCGGAGATGGGAACGCTGGTGTCCATCCGCACGGCATCGGACCCGATGTGGAAGCCCACATTCTC
The DNA here is from genome assembly GCA_900551435.1 of uncultured Faecalibacterium sp. GTDB lineage: Bacteria > Bacillota > Clostridia > Oscillospirales > Ruminococcaceae > Faecalibacterium. The sequence goes on along the minus strand of URVW01000019.1, from coordinate 27,989 downwards.
GGCCCCGAACATGCGGTGCAGGATGCCGGACAGGATGTGTTCGCCGGTGTGCTGCTGCATCTTGTCGAACCGCCATGCCCAGTCGATGGCTTCGGTGACCACGGCCCCGGCAGAAACAGACTCCGGCAGGGAAGCGACCGTGTGCCAGATGACGCCCGCACTTTCGTGCACGTCGGTCACGGTCAGCACGGTCCCGTCGGCGAGGGTCAGCGTTCCGCGGTCGGCGGGCTGTCCGCCGCCTTCGGGATAAAACACCGTTCCGTCCAGCGCGGCTTTCCCGCCGCCTTTTCCGTCCGGCTCGATGGCGAGGATGCGGCCTTCCGCTTGGGTGCGGTAGGCGTCGGCCTCGAAATATTTTTCGGTTGGTTGCATAAGCTCCTCCTGAAACCTCTCGGGTAACAAATCTTAGTATACCACGATTTTTGCCTGTGGAAAATAGTCTGCGGTTATGTTATGATAGGAAATAACCGAAATCCGAACGAAATGAGGAAGGTACATCATGCGTGAAAGTGGAATCCTGATGCCGGTGTCCAGCCTGCCCGGCCCTTATGGAATTGGCTGCTTCGGAAAGGAAGCTGAAAAGTTTGTCGATTTTCTCGCGAAGGCGGGGCAGAAGATCTGGCAGATCCTCCCCCTCAGCCCCACCGGCTACGGCGACAGCCCCTATCAGAGCTGCTCGGCTTTTGCGGGCAACCCGTATTTCATCGACCTCGACGCCCTGAAGGCCGACGGTCTGCTGACTGCGGCCCAGCTCAAGGCGGAGTCTTGGGGTGAAGATCCGCTGGAAGTGGACTACGGCACGCTCTACACCAGCCGCTACAAGGTCCTGCGCGAGGCCTATGCGGCATGGCGGAAACAGTGCGCCGGGGTCCACGGCTGTGCGTATTACTACCCGGATGACTACTATGCCTTTGCCCTCGAGAACGAGGGCTGGCTGGAAGATTATGCGCTGTACATGGCCCTCAAGACCACCCACGAGATGAAGAGCTGGGCCGCATGGCCCCGCGAGTATCGTCTGCGGGATGCCGGTGCGCTGGAGCGCTTCCGCGCCGAGAACGAGGAAGAGATCGGCTTCTGGAAGTTTTTGCAGTATGAGTTCACCCGCCAGTGGAAAAAGCTGAAGGCCTATGCCAACGAAAAGGGCATTCAGGTGCTGGGCGATATCCCCATCTACGTCTCGGCGGATTCCGTGGACGCATGGGTGGGCGGCCCGCTGTTCGAGCTGGATTCGGATGGCGGCTTTGCCCGCGTGGCCGGATGCCCGCCGGATTACTTCTCGGCGGACGGCCAGCTCTGGGGCAACCCGCTGTACAACTGGCCGTATCATCAAAAGACTGGCTATGCGTGGTGGATCGAGCGGGTCCGCCATGCACTGGGCATCTACGACCTGCTCCGCATCGACCATTTCCGCGGCTTCGACACCTATTGGGCCATCCCGGCGGGCAGCCCGACGGCCAAGACCGGCAAGTGGGAGAACGGCCCGGGCATGGACCTGTTCCGCGCCCTCGAAGCAGCGCTGGGCAAGCTGCCCATCATTGCCGAGGACCTTGGCGAGCTGTTCCCCAGCGTCCGCGAGCTGCTGGCAGACAGCGGCTTCCCCGGCATGAAGGTGCTGCAGTTCGCCTTTGGCAGCGGCGACAACGAGTATCTGCCCCACAACCACGTCAAGAACAGCGTGGTCTACCCGGGCACGCACGACAACACCACGCTGGCCGATTGGTGGGAGAATGGCGCGAACGACAAGGAAAAGGCTCATGTCGCAAAGTATCTGCATCTGACGCCCTGCCGCCCCACGGCCAAGGAAGTGGCCGCCGTCAAGACGGACGAAGCCCGCATCGCGCTCCTGCGCGCGGCGCTGGCCTCGGTGGCGGACCGCACCATCATCCCCATGGCCGATTGGCTGGGTCTGGGCGCGGAAGCCCATCTGAACACCCCGGGCCGCTTGGGCGGAAACTGGACTTGGCGCGCCAAGGCGGGCTTTGATACCGCCGCGCTGGCCGATGAGATCTTGGCCGAATGCGAAGTCGTTTGCCGTGCATGACCTGATGGAAAAGGGCCGGAAACTTTAGCAGTTCGACGAATTTGTAAAAAATTGAACTAAAAATTGTGCGTTTTGCTGGTAACTCCCCCGCGAGAGTGGTATAATTTTAAGCAATCGAGGGCCGCAAAAATGACGGTCCCGTGGTAAGGCGTGTCGGGAGGGAGAATCCGACACCAAAATGATGGGGAATAAAACGCATGAAGAGAGAATGGACCGAGCAGGACCTGCGCGAATTTGTCCGCAGCGCGAAGGCTGCATTTGAGGACGTGACCCTGACTGAGGCCGACGAGGACGCCGCCCGCAGCTGGCAGGACGACGGCCTGATGGTGGACTATGAACTGCGCAACGGGCAGGTGGACTGCGTCCTGCGCCGCCGGGTATATGCCGACGGAAAGATCTGGCAGCTGCAGATGACGGCTCTGCTGGCGGGCAACGACCTGCCGGAGGACCGGATGACCCCGCGCGAGCGGGAGCTGTGCCGCGACGACATGAACCACGACTTTTTGTCGGGTGTGTTCAACCGCCGCTATTTCGAGACGGAGTTCTGCACCCGTCTGGACGACTGGACCGATGCTCACCGCTGTGCTTCGCTGGCGCTGGTGGAGCTGGACAAGGCCGGAGATCTGCTGGCCGAGCAGGGCGACGCCGTGATGAATCAGCTGGTCTGCTTTGTGGCCAACCAGTGGAAAAAACACTACGACCGCCCGGACGAGCGGGTGGTCTGCCGCCTGACCGATACGCTGTTCGCTATCGGCTGCGCGGATAAGGGTTGTGCCGAACTGGCCGACGAGCTGGGCCGTATTTATGCAGAAATGCCCCGGGAATGCGTGGCTTCCGTGGGCCTGATGCGCCGGGTCCCGTTCACCCAGTCCATCGGCTGTGCCTGTACCAACGAGGTGCGGGGCAAAAACTGGGATGCCCTGTATCAGCTGTGCGAAAAGCGGCTCAAGGCCGCACAGGATGCGGGCGGAGACCGGGTCTGCGCCGAATAAGTTCTATGGATAAAAAGTCCCCCTTTTGGAGATGCTAGGCTTCAAAAGGGGGACTTTTCTATGGAAAATCAGAAAAACGACAACCTCAATCTGCTGGAAGCCGTGGTGCAGAACACGGAGATGGGCAAAAACACGCTGGAACAGATCGTCCCGATGACCGACGATACCCAGTTCAAGGCGGAGCTTCTGCGGGAGCGGAACATCTACCGCGAACTGAATCAGGAGGCTCACACCGCCATCGAAGCGTGCGGCGGCTCGGCGCAGGGGCAGAGCGCGATGGCAAAATTCAACACGAAAATGGGCATCAGCATGAAAACGCTGACCGACAAATCCACCCGCAATCTGGCGGAGATGCTCTCTGAGGGCAGCAGTCAGGGCGTCATGGACTGCATCAAGAGCCAGAAGGACTACCCCGACGCCGCACCGGGTTCCAAGCGACTGATGCAGCGATTGCAGGATTTTGAAGAGGACAATCGGATCAAGCTGGAGCAGTTTTTGTAAAGCTGGAAAAGCTCCCCGACGTCCGGCCAGAACTGGTTGCAAATTCCGCAAAGAAAACCCCGGCAAAGTTTTATGCTTTGCCGGGGTTTTGAGTGCAGTCGATTACAGAGACTCCACCATCGATGCAACGATCTTGGTGGCGGTCGCGACGTACTCCGCGATGCTGAACTTCTTGACGACCAGAACTTCGTGGCCGTCCTCGTCAGCGTTGTCGCTCATGGCGCGCAGGATGACGCAGGGAACTTCGTTTTTCGCCGCGATCTGGCTGACGGCGGCGCCCTCCATCTCTACACAATCGGGCGCGCACTTGGCCTCGATGGCGGCTTTCGTCTCGCTGTCGCCGACGAACAGGTCGCCGGTGGCGATCTTGCCGGTCAGTGCCTTGACGCCCACGGCCTTACAGGCGGCTTCGGCGGCGGCGATCAGGGTGGGGTCGCCGGTGTATTCCTTCAGGAACGGCGGATTCTGGCAGATCATGTCCAGCTGGGCGTCGTGATAGAGCACCGTTTTACCGATGACCACATCGCCGATGCCGATCTTGCTGGTCATGTTGCCCGCGATGCCGGAGAAAATGATCTTCTCCGCACCGAACTTGGTGATGAGCACCTGCGTGGTCGCGGCGGCATTGGCCTTGCCCATGCCCGCACAGCAGACGACGACTTCTTTTCCGGCCAGCGTGCCCTTGTGGTATTCCACGCCGCCGTAAGGCTCGACGGTGACGTTTTCCAGCTTGGCACAGAGCTGATCGACTTCATCGGGCATGGCGCCCATAATTCCGATAATCAATAAAGTGTCCCTTTCTATCCTGCGGCCCTTTCCGGCAGGGCGCAGATGCGGCGAGAGCAGAAGCCATCGGCACTGTCTGCCAATGGCTCTTTCTCTGGGAGAATGAGCGGATGAAATGAGCCTGAGCGGACTTAGACGTTGAACAGGAACTCGATCACGTCGCCGTCCTTGACGACGTATTCCTTGCCCTCGGTGCGCTGCAGACCCTTGGCCTTGACGGCGGCATAGTCGAAGTTGTTGGCTTCCAGATCGCTGTAGCCGATGACGCTGGCACGGATGAAGCCGCGCTCGAAGTCGCTGTGGATCTTGCCGGCGGCCTGAGGAGCCTTCGTGCCCTTGCGGATGGTCCATGCACGGCATTCCTTTTTGCCGTCGGTCAGGAAGGAGATCAGGCCCAGCAGATCGTAGCTGGCCGTGATGAGGTTGTCCAGACCGCTGGCCTCGATGCCCATTTCGGCGAGGAAGGCTTTCTTCTCTTCAGGGGAGTAGTCGGCGATGTCCTCTTCGGTCTTGGCGCAGATGGGGATGTAGCGTGCACCCTCTTCAGCGGCGCGTGCAGCCACCAGCGGGACATACTTGTTGTTCTCGATGCCCTCCATCAGGTCATCTTCGCCGACGTTGCAGGCGTACAGGACGGGCTTTGCGCTCAGCAGACCCATCTCGTGCAGAACCGTCTGCTGCTCGGCGTCGTTCTCGTCGAAGTCGAAGCTGCGGGCGGGCTTGCCGGCGCTCAGGTGGTCGGCAAGCTGCTGGAGCCATGCGGCTTCGGCGGCAGCGCCCTTGTTGTTGCCGCTCTTGGCGGCCTTGGCCATGCGGCCCGCGCGGTTCTGGACCACTTCGAGGTCAGACAGGATCAGCTCGTAGTCGATGGCGTCGATGTCGGCGATGGGGTCCACGGCTTCGGCCTTGGTCACGTCCTCGACGACATGGATGATGTTGTCATCGTCGAAGCAGCGCACGACATGCACGATGGCGTCGCACTCGCGGATGTGGCCGAGGAACTTGTTGCCCAGACCAGCGCCCTGGCTTGCGCCCTTGACCAGACCGGCGATATCGACGAACTCCACGATGGCGGGAGTCTTTTTGTTGGTCTGCCAGATCTCAGCCAGCTTGTCCAGCCGCTTGTCGGGCACGGCCACGATGCCGCTGTTCGGCTCGATGGTGCAGAACGGATAGTTGGCCGCCTCCGCGTTCTTAGTGGAGGTGATGGCGTTGAACAAAGTGGACTTGCCGACATTCGGCAGACCGACGATACCTAATTTCATATCAAATACGCTCCTTACACGTTGAGGTGAACATAATAATACATCTATCATTATACGCAAAGGGGGAGGAGAGTGCAAGCCGCAACCCCGCGAAATCCCAAAAATCATACAAAACCTTCTTTATTTTGTCATAACTGTTCCGTATAATAGAGAATAGAGACTCATGCAAACATCCGCCCCGGCCTTGGGAGCGGCATAAAATATACAGGAGGAACCCCTCATGGCAAACGAAAAGATCCTTGTCGTGGATGACGACGTCAATATCTGCGAGCTGCTGCGGCTCTATCTGACCAAGGAAGGCTATCAGGTCACCATTGCGAACGATGGCGAAGAAGGCTTGGAAAAGTTCAATCAGGTCAAGCCGGACATGGTCCTGCTGGACGTGATGATGCCCAAGATGGACGGCTTGGAAGTCTGCCGCCGCATCCGCAAGCTGGGCAACACCCCCGTGATGATGCTCACCGCAAAGGGCGAGACCTTTGATAAGGTGCTGGGCTTGGAGCTGGGCGCCGACGATTACATGGTCAAGCCGTTCGATGCAAAGGAAGTCGTGGCCCGCATCAAGGCGGTCCTGCGCCGCTGCCAGACCTCGACCGCTGCGGCCGAGAGCACGGAAGGCGTCATCGAATTCGACAATCTCCGCTTGGATATGAACAGCTACGAACTGCGGGTCAAGGGCAAGGTGGTGGAGGCTCCCCCCAAGGAGCTGGAACTACTCAACTGTCTGGCATCCCATCCCAACCGCGTTTACACCCGCGACCAGCTGCTGGACGAAGTGTGGGGCTTTGAATACTACGGCGACTCCCGCACCATCGATGTCCATGTCAAGCGTCTGCGCGAGAAGCTGTCGGGCGCATCCGACAAGTGGGAGCTGAAGACCGTCTGGGGCGTGGGTTATAAATTCGAGGTGCGTCAGTAATGCGCAAAAGTATTTCCGTTACCTTCTTTTCGATGGTGGCGACCCTTCTGGTGCTGGGCACGGCGGTGTTCGGCTTCTCAGAGTGGGTGCTGTTCAGCCGGTATTTCGCGCAGGAGCGCTATGATGCACTGGACAGCGTTGCAGATGTGACCCGGCGGGCCGCAGATTATGTGGTCCAGCAGTCGGAGCTGCCCAAGGGCGAGGAACTGGATGCGCTGAGCACTAAGCTGGAGATCATCGGCGAGAGCGCGGAAGCCTATCTGTTCTTCACCGATGGAGAGGGCAACGTCCTCATCACGTCCAGCCCGGAACAGCTGGAAGAAGATGTCGTCTCGGCAGAGCTGATGGAAAAGATCCAGCAGAAAGCCGATGCCGAAAAGCCCTATCATGTCCTGAGCACGCTGGACGGTGTGCTGACCGAAAAGAGCTATGTCTCGGTGCGGCGGATGCTGGACACGCAGGGCGAATGCAGCGGCTATCTGTTCCTGTGCTCGTCCGGTGCGCGCCTGACGGATTTCAAGGAGGAGTTCTGGTCGAACTTCTTCTTCTCGGCCTGTGTGATGCTGCTGTGCGCCAGCGTGCTGACCACCTTCCTGATGCGCCGTCTGACCGACCCGCTCCAGAAGGTGACCGATGCCGCCCAGCGCTTTGGCGGCGGCGATTTCTCGGTCCGCGTCGAAGGCGTGGAAGGGGAAGGCGAAGTGGCCGATCTGGCCCGCACCTTCAACACGATGGCGGAGAACATCCAGTCCAACGACAACTCGCGCGGCCAGTTCATGGGCAACATCGCGCATGAGCTGCGCACGCCGATGACGACCATCAAAGGCTTCATCGACGGCATTCTGGATGGGACCATCCCGCCGGAACTGCAGAACCATTATTTACAGCTCGTTTCGGAGGAGACGGGCCGTCTGGCCCGCCTGATCCAGAACATGCTGGACCTCTCAAAGCTGGAAAGCGGCGAATATCAGGTCAACGCCCGGATGTTCAACATCTGGGAGACGCTGACCGGCGTGGCCCTCTCGGCAGAACAGCGGATCAACGACGGCATGATCGAGCTGGAAGGTCTGACCATGGACGAAAAGGTGTTGGTCTATGCCGACCCGGACCTGATCCATCAGGTGGCGTATAACATTCTGGACAATGCCATCAAGTTCACCCCGGCGGGCGGGACCATCAAGTTCAGCGTCGAAAAGCTTGGCCCGGAGGTGGAAGTCTCCATCTGGAACTCCGGTCAGGGCATCAGCCCGGAGGCGCTGCCCTATGTGTTCCAGCGGTTCTACAAAGAGGATAAGTCCCGCGGACTCCATGCCCGCGGCGCGGGCTTGGGCCTGAACATCTGCAAAGTGCTGGTCAATCTGTCCGGCGGCCAAATTCGGGTCGAGAGCCAGCAGGGCGAATGGTGCAGGTTCGTGTTCACCCTGCCCACCTGCCCGCCCAACCCCGGCGAGATCAAGCGTCTGCCGGATGAATCCGGCCGCCCGGTCCCCGTGGAGGACCCGGCCAGCATGAAGCCGGTCAACTGAATCGTGACAGCCAAGCTGCTCCAGAACGGGGAGCGGCTTGGCTGTTTTTTGCGTGGATGGACCCACGAAATGGATTTTTGCGTCTTTTCCGTGAAAAACACGGCGTCGGGTTTGATTTTTTGCGCGTTTTCATGTAAACTAAGAATAGCTATGTCTACCCCAAATTCTGTCCTTCCCGGAAGCACAGAAACGGACGGCACAGCAAAATCTTTCGGAAAATAACGGAGAGTACAAACGAACATGACGATTGTAAGTCCTTCGATCCTTTCGGCCGATTTTTCCAAGCTGGGTGCGGACTGCCGCATGGTGCTGGATGCCGGCGCGAAAATGCTGCATTATGACGTGATGGACGGTCACTTTGTGCCGAACATCAGCTTTGGCGTGCCGGTGCTCAAAAGTCTGCACAAGGGTCTGCCCGATGCGTTCTATGATGTCCATTTGATGATCAGCCACCCGCTGGCCTATGCGGAGCCGTTCGCCAAGGCGGGCGCAACGCTGCAGAACTTCCACCTCGAGTGCGAGGACGATATCCAGCAGACCATCGACGCCATCAAGGCGCAGGGCTGCCAGGTCGGCCTGACCATCAAACCCGGCACGGCTCCGGAAGCCCTGCTGCCCTACCTCGACCAGCTGGACCTTGTGCTGGTCATGAGCGTGGAGCCGGGATTCGGCGGCCAGAAGTTCATGCCCTCGGCGCTGGAAAAGCTGCGCTTCCTGCGGGACGAGCGCGCCCGCCGCGGCGCACACTATCTGCTGGAAGTGGACGGCGGCGTGGATGACACCACGGCCCCGCTCTGCGTCGAAGCAGGTGCGGACATCCTTGTGGCGGGCAGCGCCGTGTTCGGTGCAGCCGACCCGGCCGCCGCTGTGGGCCGTCTGGCAGCTCTGTGAGAGGAGCCGTACCATGGATGAAACTTTGATTCAGGCACGGGAGCGGGAGCTGGCCCGCACGGGCCGCTACTACCAGCACATCTGCTGGATGGTCATTCCGCTGCTGTGCATGTCCTGCTTCCTGTACGGGCTGCGGCCGCTGCTGCTCTGCGGCGCGGCGCTGCTGACCGGCAACCTGTGTGACCGTCTGGTGTCGCTGCTGCGCCGCCGGGTCTATCAGTCCAACGATTTTTCCAACGAGAGCTTCGCTCTTCTCATCGCCCTGCTCATGCCGGTCACGGTGGATTGGTATGTCATCATCGCTGCGGTTCTGGCCGGTGTCCTTATCGGCAAGGAAGTGTTCGGCGGCTATGGCAGCTATCCGTTCCATCCGGCGGCGGTGGGCTATGCCGTGGCGGCGGTGTCGTGGCCGGAACAGGTGTTCCGCTATCCGCAGCCCTATACGGCGGTCCCGCTCTGGGATGCGTCCAGCGTGCCGGTGTCGGACACCATCTCGCAGACCCTGCGCAGCGGCGGTATGCTGAACATCAGCTTCCTGTCGCTGGGGCTGGGCGAGTGCGCCGCCCCCATGGGGACCGGTGCAGCACTGGTCATTCTGGCCTGCGGGCTGTTCCTCTGGACCCAGAAGGACGTCCGCCTGAGTGCATCCGTCAGCTTCCTGCTGACCAGCGCTTTGATCGTGTTCTTCTTCCCCCGTCAGGTGGGCCTGAGCGGCAGCAGCCTGTTTGCCAGCGTTCTGCCCCGTCTGCAGAGCGTGCGGGATGAGCTGCTGACCGGCGCGATGTTCTTCAGCGCGGTGTTCCTGCTGAATGAGCCGTACACCTGCGCCCATCACCGCATCGGCCGCATCCTGTACGGCGTGCTGGTGGGCGTCGTAACGATGGGTTTCCGGTACTTTGGCGTGTACGACACGGGTGTCTGCTTCGCGCTGCTCACTGTCAACAGCATTTCCGGCTGGCTCGACCGCACGGAAACGCATCTGTATCGGCTGCTGGAGCAGCGGAAAGCCGGAAAGGGGGGCGCGGAATGAAACGTCATGTGGCGGAAATGATCACGCGCGACCCGGAAAAGTTCGCGCACCATGACCGCGTGTTCAAAAACAACCCGGTCGTGATGCAGGGCATGGGACTGGCCCCGCTGGTGGTCCTTGCGACCACGGGCCGGAACGCCCTGATGCTGGCGGCAGCGGTGGCGCTGCTGCTGACCCCTTCGCGGATGCTGGCCTGTCTGCTGAGCCGGTGGTGTCCGCTGCGGGACGAAAGCCCCGCGCCCGAAGAGCTGGAAAAGAAGCTCCTGCCCCGCGCCCTCCTCTACAGCGGGAGTGAGGCAGTCGTCTATCTGGCGGCTTACCCCATCCTGAACGCCGTTTTTGGCACGGACCTGCTGACGCTGGGCATTTATCTGCCCATGCTGATCGTGGAGCCGCTGCTGACCTACCGTTTCGGCCGCGTGCAGGAAACGATGCACAAGGCCGTTTCCAAAGGTCTGCGCATCACGCTGGGCTATGCGCTCATCCTGCTGCTTCTGGGCTGTGTCCGGGAGTGGCTGGCCTATGGCAGCGTGTTCGGCGTGACGCTCAGCCGCTCCATCCTGCCCATGGCCAGTATGCCGGCGGGCGGCTTCATCGTGCTGGGCGTCCTCTGCGCTGTCTGGCGTGCACTGGCCCGCAAGCAGCGTGAATATCTGAAAAACGAAGCGCGTGGCTATCTTGCGGTCCACCCGAACAAGGAGGCGGAAAAATGAGCGAAGTGCTGCATCTTGTAGGCGTGGCGTTCAGCTACGCCGTTCTGGCCATCTTTGCCCAGAATGCCGTCTTTACCCGAGGACTGGGCGTGTCCCGTCTGGTCCAGCTGGTGGGCGACGAGCGGACCAGCAGCTGGTGGTTCGCGCTGATGCTCTGCATCACGCAGATGCTGGTGGCCCCGCTGGCTTTCTACGCGGGCCGCTTCCTTGCGCCGCTGCCCAACCGCGCCCAGCTTCGCCCGCTGATGTATCTGGCCTGTATCGCGGTGGTCTGCCTGTTTGAGCTGCTGGTGTTGAAAGCGGCCAAAGGCCCCCGCAGCGGGCAGCTCATCCGCATCCTGCCCCTTGCCGCGGTCAACAGCGGCGTGCTGGGCACGGTGCTGGTGGAGCGCACCCAGAGCTTTACACTGGAACAGTCCATCGGCTTTGGTCTGGGCAGCGGTCTGGGCTATCTGCTGGCCGTCATGCTGGTCACCGAAGCCCAGAACCGTCTGCGCAGCAAGGCCATCCCGGAAGCATTCCGCGGCCTGCCCATCACGCTGATCTATATTGGTGTGCTGGCGTTGGCGATCTATGGCTTCACCGGCCATTCCGTGATCTTGTAACAAGACCCCAAGGAGGGTGGTTCATTATGGCAAAATATCCGAAACGCCAGAAGGTCAAGCGCTATCGGCGCAGCTTCTACACGCGGGAGATGCGCCTGAAAAAGGGGATCGGCATCGCGGTGCTGGTCATCGCGGTGCTGGCCGCCGCATGGGTGGCCGCGCCTCATGTGCTGGACTGGGCGACCCACACATGGTATACCGTGGTGCGCAACCGGGACCTCTCCGCTTCCTCGGCGGCGAGCGAGAGCACCGCTTCGTCGGCAGAGAGCACGGCGGCGTCCTCTGCCAGCAGCGAACCGGCGGCTTCGTCCGAACCGGAACCGACCCCGATGCCCGCCGTGGACGGGACCGCCATCGTGGAGGGCAGCTGGGCCGAAGTGGACCCGGCGTCCCTGACCGATGATGCCGCCATCCGCGCCGCTGCCCAGCAGCTGGCTTCGCAGGGCGTCAAATATGCCGCTGTCACGCTGAAAGATTCCACCGGTGTAGTCTATTATGCATCGCAGGTCCCGGCAGCGGCGGCTTCGTCCGCTGATGTGACCGTGGACCCGGCCAAGGTCGCATCCATCTTCAAGGAAGAGGGCCTCATCCCGGTGGCCAAGCTGGCCGCGTTCCGCGACCCGGCGGGCGCCCGCGCCGACCATGCCATGGCCATCCGCTATCAGAATCAGGAGTACCTCTGGCTGGACAACAAGGCCTCGGCGGGCGGAAACCCGTGGCTGAACCCCTACGCCGCCGAAGCCGTGCAGTACATCGGGGACCTGATCGACGAACTGCACACGGCGGGCTTTGAACAGGTCGTGCTCGAAAATGTCCAGTTCCCGTCCTCGACCAGCAGCAAGCAGGACTACGGCTCTACCAACGGCGTGGACCGTGCCGGCCAGCTGGCGGCGGACATCAACGCATGGAACACCCGCTTCGGCGGCAGCGTGACGATCTGGTACAGCTATACGCTGGCCGAAGTCACCGGCACGTCCACGACGCTGGGCGCACCGGCGGCCCAGCTGGGCATCCAGAACCTGCTGGTCCGGGTCCCGTCCTCTTCGACCCTGAGCGCCGACGAGCGCACCGCATTGGTCCAGTCTCAGCTGGAAGCGGGCGTGGAGCATGTGGTCGTGCGGGACGATGCGGCTGGATCGTTTGAATGAGACTGCGGTTTCCAAATGAGAGAGTGAGGAATGTGATATGAACAAAACATCGTGCTTTTCTCCGGCGCACATCCTGCTGCCTTCGGAGCAGATCCCGCTGGAACAGTGGGGCTGTGTGGCATGTGACCAGTTCACCAGCGACCGCTCCTATTGGGAGAAAGCAGAACAGGCCACAGCTGGCTCGCCCAGCGCGCTGAATCTGATCCTGCCGGAAGTCTATCTCGAGGACAGCGATGTGCCCCAGCGCATCGCGTCCATCCATGAGACGATGGACGAATACCGCCGCTCGGTGCTGACCCGCGCGGTGGACGGCTATATTTATGTGGAGCGCACCGAGCAGAGCGGCCGTGTGCGGCAGGGCCTTGTGGGCAAGATCGACCTCGAGGCCTACAGCTATGCCGAGGGCGCGACGCCTGACATCCGCCCCAGCGAGCATACCGTCGAGAGCCGCATCCCGCCCCGGATGGCCGTGCGCCGGGGGGCTAGTCTGGAAGCGCCCCACATCATGATGCTGGCCGATGACCCGGACTGCACCCTGATCGAGCCGATCGGGGCAAAAAAGGCGGACCTGCGAAAAGTCTATGAGGGCGAACTGATGCTGGGCGGCGGCCACATTGCGGGCTGGGCCGTTGAGGACCCGGCTCTGCTGGCCCAGATCGACGCGGCTCTGCAGGGACTTGGCAGTCAGGAAGCCTTTGACGCCAAGTATCCTCAGGCCAAGGGGGCCGTTCCGCTGACGCTGGCCGTCGGCGACGGCAACCACTCGCTGGCATCCGCAAAAGCCTACTGGGAAGAGCGGAAAAAGACCCTGACTCCCGAAGAGCAGGAGAACCATCCGGCCCGCTGGTGTCTGGCAGAAGTGTGCAACGTGCACTCGCCCGCCATCGAGATCGAGCCGATCCACCGTGTGCTCTTCAACGTGGACTGCGGCGCAGTCCTGCTGGCTTTGATCGCATGGAGCGATTCCAACAATGCGGGCATCAGCTTCGGCAGTGCCCAGCAGCAGTCCTTTACGCTGGCCGGCCCGCATGTGGCCAATGTGCTGAGCTTTGAGCGCCCGGTGGCTCCCCTGACCGTGGGGACCATCGATACCTTTATCGAGTATTTCATGGCACGTCATATCGAGGCCCGGGTGGACTACGTCCACGACGAGCCGGCGGTCCGCGCTCTGTGCAAGCAGGGCGGCGTGGCCTTCCTGCTGCCGCCGTTTGAAAAGAGCGACCTGTTCAAGGGTATCGTGATGGGCGGCGTGCTGCCCCGCAAGACCTTCAGCATGGGCCACGCGGAGGAAAAGCGCTATTATATCGAGTGCCGGAACATCAAAGAGTGACCATTTTAGGAGAACCATGACTTTTAACGAATTGAATCTGTCCGCCCCCCTGCTGCGTGCTGTCGCGGAGGCGGGCTACGAATCCCCCTCGCCCATTCAGGCATCGGCCATTCCGCCGGTGCTGGCCGGGAGGGACTTAATGGGCTGCGCCCAAACGGGAACCGGCAAGACGGCGGCGTTCGCGCTGCCCATGCTGGACCGTCTGACGGCGGCCCCTGCCCGGAAAAAGGGGGCCGTCCGTGCCCTCATCCTGACCCCCACCCGCGAGCTGGCGCTGCAGATCGGCGAGAGCTTTGAGCAGTACAGCAAGTATCTGAAGCTTCGTCACACCGTCATTTTCGGCGGTGTGGGTCAGGCCCCGCAGGTCGCGGCCCTCAAGCAGGGTGTGGACATTCTGGTGGCGTGCCCGGGCCGTCTGAACGACCTTGTGGGACAGGGCCTTGTAGACCTTGGAAATGTGGAAATTTTTGTGCTGGATGAGGCCGACCGGATGTTGGACATGGGCTTTGTCCATGACGTGAAAAAGGTCATTGCCAAACTGCCCGCCCAGCGCCAGAATCTGATGTTCAGCGCGACCATGCCCAAGGAGATCGAGCAGCTGGCTGCCGGCATCCTGCACGATCCGGCTTTCGTCAAGGTGGACCCGGTGTCCAGCACCGTGGAGCGGATCGACCAGAGCCTGTATTTCGTCGAAAAGGGCAACAAGAAGTTCCTGCTGCCTTGGCTCATCAAGAACCTGAACCCGCCGGTGCAGAACGCGCTGGTGTTCAGCCGCACCAAGCATGGCGCGGATAAAATTGCAAAGGACCTGAACAAGCAGGGCATCCCGGCTGCGGCCATCCATGGCAACAAGAGCCAGAGTGCCCGTGTGGCGGCGCTGGAGGGCTTCAAGGCCGGAAATACCAAGGTGCTGGTGGCGACCGACATCGCGGCCCGCGGCATCGATATCAGCGAGCTGTCCCATGTGTTTAACTACGACCTGCCCGAAGTGCCCGAAACCTACGTCCACCGCATCGGCCGCACGGCCCGCGCGGGCGCAGACGGCACGGCGGTCAGCTTCTGCGCTCCGGAAGAGAAAGAGTATCTGGCGGGCATTGAAAAGCTGAACCGCAGGAGCATCCCGGTGGTGTCCGGGCATCCGTGGGACGGTGTGCCCGCGCCCGTCCGGACGGAACCGCCGGTGCGCGGCCGCAAGCCGAAGGCAGAGACCGAACAGCCCGCTGCAAAGGCGGAAAAAGCCGCCAAGCCGGAAAAACCGGTCAAACTGAAAAAAGAAAAAACGGCTGCTTCCAAGGCAGAGCCGATCAAATCCGAACCGAAAGAAGGACCATCCATGGAGGAAAACCAGAAGCGCACTCCCGGCGGGCGCAATGAAAACCGCCGTTCCAATAACAACCGTCCCCGCCGCGAGGGGAACAACGCCCCCGCCGCGAACCGTGGCAGCAATGCCCAGCCGAAGTTCGACCCGCATTTCGTGAGCGCCCCGGAAGCAACGCCGCTCCGCCCTGCGAAAAAGGCCGCACCCGCCCCGCAGACTGCGGCCAAAGCGGCCCCGGCCAACAATAAGTCGAACAATGGCCAGAACGATCCCAACGGCCGCCGGAATGCGCCGCAGAACGCAAACAACAGCCGTCCGGCTCGAAACAGCCGCCCGGAACGCCGTCCGCAGAGCAGCAACGGCGCGGCCAACGCCCAGCCGAACGGCGGCAAGACCCGCACCGAGCGCAGCGACCGCAGCGCTATGCAGAGCAGCTCCCGCGCACCGCGCACGTCCAAGCCGGATACCTCCCGCCGCGGCAGCCGCAATGCCGTCGGCAGCCGGGATGAGGACCCGGGCTTGGTACTCATCAGCCGCCGTCCGCCGCAGCAGAAGTTCACCAACTTCGAAGAGTATATGACCGCTCACGGCGGCGCAACGGCTCCGATCGAGGACCACAGCGATGAAGTCTGAGCAGGGGACCATGCCGTGGACGTGCCCGCTGTGCGGTGCACCGCTGGCCGGGGAGCGGGACCTGAAGTGCCCGTCCGGCCACTGTTTTGACCGCGCCAAAGAGGGCTACTGGCATCTGCTCCCGGTCCAGAGCATGCGGACCAAGGCCCCCGGCGACAGCAAAGAGATGGTCGCCGCCCGCCGCGCGTTCCTGAATGCCGGGTACTACGGTATTTTCGGCGAAGCGCTGGGAGAGCTGTGCTTGGAATACGGCGTTCCGGCTTCGCCGAAAGCACCCCTGCATCTGCTGGATGCGGGCTGCGGTGAGGGCTGGTATGACCGGTGCATCGCCCAGAAGTTTGAAGCGGCCCAAACGCCGCTGGAACTGGCCGGTTTCGACATCGCAAAGCCCGCTGTCCGGCTGGCCGCAAAGGCGCTGCCCACGGCGGAATACGCGGTGGCGTCCAGCTTTTCGCAGCCGGTGCGCACCGGCTGGGCCGACCTGCTGCTGAATTGTTTCTCGCCCTTTGCGCGGGAGGAGTTCCTGCGGGTCCTGCGTCCCGGCGGACGGATGATCTATGTCGTCCCGGGTGCAGAACACCTGTTCCAGATGAAGGCGGTCCTCTACGAGACACCGTACAAAAATCCGGTCCAGCAGGTGGAGTATGCGGGGTTCCGCGCCATCGGCGAACGGGAAGTTTCGGGCCGCATCACGGTCCCGGCCCAGCAGCTGGGAGCGCTGTTTGCCATGACGCCCTATTACTGGAAAACGCCCCGCGACGGGGCCGAGCGTCTGGCCGCGCTGCCCGAGCTGACCACGGACATCGCCTTCCGCTTCCTCGTGTTTGAAAAAGAATAACAGAATGCCCCGGCATGGGTCGAACGTTCCCGTGCCGAGGCATTTTTGGGCAAAAAGGGAACCGCCCCCAGACCCTGCGATAGGAAACAGGTTCTGGGGGCGGCTTTGTCAGAGACCGGGAGAGGTCTTTTGGATGTCGTTATTTGGTTTCCTTTTTCTCGCCCTTAGGCAGCAGACCGGCGCGGTCGAGAGCCGGACGCAGGGCCAGATACAGGATGACGACGCAGACGGTGGAAGCCACGCTGTTGACGAAGGTGACACCGCCGGTGATCTTGGTCAGCGCCTTGGCGATGGTGTACTCCTGACCGAAGATGTAGACATTGCGGAAATAGCCGAGGAACGGGTCGGTGAACACGTTCAGCAGCAGACCGGAACCAGCCGCCGCGATGACCTTGGCCAGATAGCCCGCACTGTGGCGGTCGAGGTCGCGGAGCTTGAACACCTTGTGGGCGACTGCGCCGCAGGTGATGCCGATGATGAACTTCAGAACGAAGGTGGTGACGGCATAGCCCGGGTCACCGGCCAGAATGTCGGCCAGAGCCAGACCGATGGCGCCGGCCAGACCGCCGGAAACGCCATCCAGCAGCAGAGCCGTCAGCGCGGTGAAGGTGTTGCCCAGATGGAACGAAGAGCCGCCGTAGAACGGCACGCGGAAGAACAGATAGGCCACAAGGCTCAGAGCAGCCATGACGCCGGTGAGTGCCAGCTCATGGACGGTAAAGGTGCGCTTGTACAGTACGCTTGCAAAAACGATGACGATGACGACGACTGCCAGCAGCAGCCACATTGCAGTTGTTGACATGATACTTCCCTCCAATTTCAAAAACCCACAAAACCGATTGACTTTTTCCTGTCCAGCGGGTATGCTCTTAGTATACACAAAACTGGACCCATGAAAATACCCAGAATAAAGTTTTTTTATGGGGTCAGTTTGGGAATATACCCAAAAAGAGGAGGGGTTTTATGTTCCATTTGACGACTGCTCTGGATGTGGCCTCGTCGGTCCCGCTGTACGAACAGCTGTACGAGAGCCTTGCGGAGGAGATGCGCACCGGAGCCATCCCGGCCGGGACCCGGATGCCCGGAAAACGGCGTCTGGCGGGGGAATTGTCCGTCTCGGTCAACACGGTGGATGCCGCCTATCAGCTGCTGGCGGCGGAAGGCTATCTGGAATCCCGGGAGCGTAGCGGCTTTTATGTACAGGAGTATCTGGCGCTGCCCACCCGTCCGGAGGGGGCTGCGCCCCCGCTGCCGCCGCCCGCCGCCGCAGAACCGGCCCAGCAGACCCCGGTGCAGTATGACCTGTCCACCCGGGGCGTGGACCCGGGACTGTTCCCGTTCCGGACGTGGGCGCGGCTCCAAAAGGAACTGCTGTATTCGTCGCCGGAGCTGCTGACCCACGGCGACGCGCAGGGGGACCTTGAACTGCGGTGCGCCTTGGCGGACTATCTGGAAGAGTACCGCGGGGTGCGGTGCAGCGCGGACCAGATCGTGGTGGGGGCCGGTTTGGAATATCTGCTGGGGCTGCTGGCCCCGCTGCTGCCCGGAACGGCGGCGGTGGAGAACCCCGGCTATCCCCGCGCCAAAAAGGTGCTGGAAAACAACGGCGTGTCCTGCTGTTGTCTGCCCGTGGACGAGGACGGTCTGTCCATCGAAGCGCTGTCCCGGTCGGGGGCGGCGGTCTGCTATGTCACACCCAGCCACCAGTTCCCGACCGGCGTCACCATGCCCGCAGGACGGCGGGCCGAACTGCTCCACTGGGCGTCCCGCCGCCCGGGCGAACGATACATCATCGAAGACGACTACGACTCGGAGTTCCGCTTCGACACCCGCCCCCTGCCCAGCTTGCAGGGGATGGCCGGGGCCGACGGGCCGGTGGTCTACCTCTCCACCTGCTCCCGCAGCCTTGCGCCGAGCATCCGTATCGCCTATATGGTGCTGCCGGTCCAGCTCCTTCCGGCGTGGCGGACGGCGTACCGGCTCTATTCCAGCACGGTCAGCCGGTTCGAGCAGCAGACGCTGGCGCGGTTCATCAACGAGGGCTACTTCACCCGCCATCTGGCCCGGGAGCGGGTGGCCTATAAGGCGCGGCGGGACGCTCTTGAGGCCTCGCTGAAACAGGCGTTCCCGCCGGACGAAATGACGCTGGCGGGGCTGCATACCGGGCTGCATCTGCTGGCTGAGCTGAAAAATGCCCCGCCGGATGCCGCACTTCGCAAAGCGGCACAGGAGCGGGGCGTTCGGCTGAGTCTATTGAGCGATTTTGACCTGACCGGTTCCGGGGTGAATGGTTCTGGAACGCTGGTGCTGGGTTACGGTTCACTGGCCGATGCGGCCTGTCCGTCGGTGGGCGAGACGTTGAGAAACATCTGCACAGCGGCGTGGGAGTCGTCGGTGAGGGTGTAGGTCCCGGCGGAAGGGTCCCAGCTTCCGGGCAGACCTTCTGCGTGAGGAAGCGCGGCATTGTTGGCGAGGAACTCTAAGATTCTGCCCAGCAGCGTGTAATCCTGCGCGGAAAGGTCCGTCAGCAGCGAAGAACTTTGGGCGCGGAGCGCATCCGGAAGGGTCGAGGGAAGCAATTCGAGGTCCTGCCGGAAAAAGGCGTCCCAGACAGCGGCGCGGGCTGCAGCCCGGTGGTCAGGAGGGATAGTCCCGTCGGCGTCCAGCTGGGCGAGGAATGCGGAAGCTTCCCGTGCACGAAGGGTCTGTACGCTGCTGGTCTGCCCCGCCGCCGCCAGCTCGTCGGCGGTCAGTGCGCCCGAAAAGCTGACCCGCACTGCCCCGTACCGGGCCGCGATCTTTTCCAGAACGGCGGGCGAGACGGCCAAATACCGGGTGTCCTCCGGCAGGGCCAGCGTCTCCAGCAGCGCCTGACGGCAGCGCGCCGGCCCCGCCGCCGCATAGCAGCGGGAGAGCGATGCTTCGCCGTTCCCAAAGGGGACGGTCAGTTCGCCCGGAACGATCAGCAAATGCAGCGCATTCTGCGGCGCGTTCAGGTAGCAGAGCACGAACCCCGGCGTCTCCCCGGCGGTGCAGAGCAGAAGGGTCATCCGGTCCGACTCCTTGGGCAGGTCGATGGGGATGCCGCGCTGGGATTCGGCAGTCTGGACCTGCGCCCGGAGCTGGTCCTGCAGCATCTGGCGGGTGAGCAGGATGGTCCCGCCCACCAACGGCAGCAGGACCAGCAGCGCCGCGCCCAGTGCGGCCCAGAACGGTTTCCATCCTCCGGTGTGCATGGTGCGTCCTCCCTTTTCTGAATAGGGAAAGGATGGCCTGGACGGAGCCGGATTATGCAGAAAAAGTCATACCAGAATAAAATTCATCCGCTTGGCATCAAAGATGAAACCTGAGAATAAATTGAAGCAAAGCTCTTGCCAACGGCGGAAAGATGTGCTAAAGTTTTTCTAACGCATACAAAAAGAAAAAAGTGTATGCACCATAAAAACAGAATCGGGACAAAGACGTGCAGGATGCCGGTGCGGCATCGGTACTCTGGAGAAACCCGCACAGGCGGGGGCCGAAGGTGTAAGACCGAAGGGAAAGCGGTCGAATCTCTCAGGCAAAAGGACAGAGCGTTCGTCTTTCGCGCACAATGGGGTGTGTCTGCTGGCAGA
This sequence comes from uncultured Faecalibacterium sp., assembly GCA_900551435.1. GTDB lineage: Bacteria > Bacillota > Clostridia > Oscillospirales > Ruminococcaceae > Faecalibacterium. Next base: position 7,839 of record URVW01000019.1, on the reverse strand, counting down.
GACACCCCCGGCGCGGGTGGAAGCTGAATTTTTGCGGGCAGAGCCTTGGGCGTTCTGTCCGCGTTTTGTTTTACAGAGGGGGAGTTATCAATGCTGGAAACCATCACCAACGCCAATGGCTTCGTCAATGGCATCGTCTGGGGTCCCGCAGGGCTGGCGCTGCTGTTCTGCACGGGACTGATCATGTCGCTCCGCACTGGATTTTTCCAGTTCGGGCACTTTGGCTACTGGATGAAGAACACCATCGGTGCGATCTTCACCAATAAGAACATCACCGCCCACACCGAAAAAGAGGACAAAGCCATCAGCCAGTTCCAGAGCCTTTGCACGGCGCTGGCAGCGACCATCGGCACGGGCAATATCGTCGGCGTGGCAACGGCCATCATCAGCGGCGGCCCCGGCTCCATTTTCTGGATGTGGGTCATGGCCATCCTCGGCATGATGACGAACTATTCTGAAAACGTGCTGGGCATCTTCTACCGCCGCAAGAACGCGGCGGGCGAGTGGTCCGGCGGTGCAATGTATTATCTTTCGGACGGTCTGGGCAGCAAAAAGGGCTGCAAAAAGCTGGGCCGGGTGCTGGCCGTGCTGTTTGCGTGCTTCTGCGTGCTGGCGTCCTTCGGCATCGGCAACATGAGCCAGATCAACTCCATCGCGGGCAACATGAATGCGGCCTTTCAGGTCCCGAACCTCGTCACCGGCATCCTGCTGATGGTGCTGTCGGCGCTGGTCATTCTGGGCGGCCTGAAGCGGGTAGCTGCGGTCACCGAAAAGGTCGTCCCGGTCATGGCGCTGTTCTACATCGTGGGTGCGCTGACCGTCGTGCTGACCCATGTGACCAGCATCCCGGCGGCGTTCGTGTCGATCTTCAAGAGCGCATTCGCCATGAAGGCTGCGGGCGGCGGCGTGCTGGGCTACGGCGTGTCCCGCGCCATCACTTGGGGCTTCAAGCGCGGCGCGTTCTCCAACGAAGCGGGCCTTGGCTCGTCGGTCATGGTCCACTCCTCGTCCAATGTCAAGGAGCCGGTCCAGCAGGGCATGTGGGGCATTTTTGAGGTCTTTGCGGATACCATTGTCGTCTGCACCCTGACCGCGCTGGTCATCCTGACGTCCGGCTTCGTGGACCTCGACACCGGCCATATGCTGACCGACGTGCAGGGTTCGGCGCTGGTGGGTCAGGCCTTCTCCACGGTGTTTGGTGCATTCGGCCCCAAGTTCATCGCGGTGGCCATCCTGTTGTTCGCCTATTCCACGGTGCTGGGCTGGAGCCACTACGGCACGAAAGCCTTTGAGTATCTGTTCGGGACCCGCGCCAGCCGGGGCTACCAGCTGGTGTTCGTGGTGATGGTCGTGGTCGGTGCGACCATGAAGCTGGACCTTGCTTGGGACCTGTCCGATACCTTCAACGGTCTGATGATGATCCCGAACCTCATCGGCGTGCTCAGCCTGTCCGGAACGGTGGCAAAGATCACGAAGAACTACATCGACCGGAAATTCCACGGCAAATCGCTGAAACCCATGTGGTCCGCCTTTGCGGCGTATCAAGCCGAGGAAGAAGCCGAAGAGGCTCAACTGAAAAAAGCTGTAAACGAATAGGAAACCTCTCAGTCACGCTAACGCGTGCCAGCCGTCCTCCCTCTGTCGCTTACGCGACATCTCCCTCCGGCCGGAGGGAGTCTTTCCTAAATAGGGGAGCCTTTGGCAGGTCGGGCAACCCCTGCTGGACGATGAAAGTTTTATATTTCGTAAAAAATAGTGCTCCGCTGTCTTGGCTGACAACATCTAAACAAACGCCCTTGGTTAGAGCGTAGGATAGATGCCGTTGCCCTAGGCAGCGGAGCACTTCCGTTTATGGTTCCAAAAAACTTTGCTCATCCAGTAGGACCAAAACCGGCACGCCAGTGGCTCCCCTGCTAGGGGAGCTGGCAAAGCCGAAAGGCTTTGACTGAGAGGTTTTTCACGAAACAGCGCTGTGCGAAGGAGAATTTTTATTTCCGATGTTTTCTGGGCAGGGTGCGCACGGCGTCCCGTCCCGCGGTGATGCCGCTGCCGAAAGCCCAGTGCAGGTTGAAGCCGCCGCAGCTGCCCGCGCAGTCGAGCGTCTCGCCGACAAAGTACAGTCCCGGACAGCCCTTGAACTGGAACGTCGGTTCCAGCTCGGTCAGGCTCAGGCCGCCGCCGGTGGTCTGGGCCTGTTTCCATCCGCAGGGGGTCAGGCCCTCGAAGAGCCAGTGCTTGGCGGTGTTGGCCAGCACCTGCCATGCGGCGTCCGGCAGGGTGTCGAGGGGCTTTTCCGGCAAATGGGCGGCGGACCAGATGGCGCGGCCCAGCTTGGGGTTCAGCAGTCCGGTCCAGAAATCGGCGGGCTGCTTGCCGGGGAGGAACGGGACCCGCCCGGAGAACAGCGCCGTCAGGGCGGCTTCGTCCAGTTGGGGGAAGAGGTCCAGCTCCATGGCGGGGCGCTTCGGCCCGCGCTTGGGGGCCAGCAGACCCGACAGCTGCATGATGCAGATGCCGGACAGGCCGTAGTCGGTGAACTGAACCTCGCCCGTTTCTGCGGCCAGAACCGTGTGCCGGTCGAGGTCCAGCAGAGAAGCGCGGGCCTTGGCGCGGATACCAGCCAGCGATTTGTTGGGCTTTGCGACCTGCAGGGCCGTCAGGCAGGGATAGAGCGGTTCCAGCTTTCCGCCGCACTGGGCGGCAAAGCGGGTCCCGAAGCCGTCCGTGCCGAACTGCGGTCCAGCGTTTCCGCCCATGGCACAGATGACGGCATCGGCCCGCAGCGTCTCGTTGCTGCGCTCCGGGCTGTCGAACAGGATGGTGTAGCCGCTGCGGTTCTGGCTCAGGGTGTTCACGGTGCAGCCGGTGCGGACCTCGACACCCAGACGGGTCATCTGACCTTCCAGCAGGGCGAGGACATCCGCCGCCTGATTGGAATACGGATACACCCGGCCGGTCTCGTCGGTGCGGGTGTACAGGCCCAGCGCCGTGAACCATTCCAGCGGGTCCGCCGTGTTGACCGCGTTCAGCAGCGGCGCAAGGGCGGCCCGATCCGAGGTAAAATAGCACTCCGGCGCGATGCCGGTGTTGTCGAGATTGCAGCGGCCATTCCCGGTCGCGAGAAGCTTTTTGCCGCAGCGGGGGTTCCGGTCGAGCACGGTCACCCGAACGGCCCCGGCGGGGGCAGACTGTGCCGCGGCCAGCGCGGCGGCCATTCCGGCGGCTCCGCCGCCTAAAATAACGATCTGTTGCATAACGTTCCTTTCTGGAAAAGACGGAAGAAAATCACGTTCAGTATAGCATAAATTGCCAAAAACGAACAGCATTTCCGGCAAAAAAACGTGAAAAGCCATTGACAAAAAAAGGCGGATTTGGTAGATTTTTAGATGTTAAGCAAAGAAATTTTGCCGATCTCCCGAAAATCTCGGGGGGAGGGTAAAATGAACGGACATTCGTTGAAGAGGGCGGCTAAAATGCAGCGAACAAAGGAACGGACCGTGTGGAGCATCCTGCTGGCGGCCGTTTTGGTCATCAGTCTGGCTGGATACCTGATCTATGTTCAGCGCCAGTTCTATGATGAGAGCACCCAGAACCTGCTGGAGACCTATGAGCAGGTGGACAAGACGTTCACGATGTTCGCCCAGCGGAACTGGAACGTTCTGGGCGAATGGGGCAAGACGCTGGAACGGGATGAAACTTCGGCGGAGCGGTACAAGAACCTGAAGCAGTTCGACGAGGAAAAAGAACAGCCGTTCGCGCTGTTTTATCTCGATTTGGACAAGTTCAAGCCGGTCAACGACACCTACGGCCACGATATGGGCGACTAGCTTTTGAAAGCCGTGGCGGACCGTCTGCGGGGCTGCATCCGGAGCACAGACCTTGCGTTCCGGATCGGCGGCGTTTTCGACCCGCGCCGCTAAAACAAGATCGTACTGCGGATATTCGCAGACCAACGCGGGCAGTTCCGGGCCGCTGGGCGGCCTCGCGCACCGAAGCTTCAGCACGGTCCATCAGCTGATAGAGCCAGATGGTGTAATCCTCCTAAAATTTCTTTGCTGAGTAAAATGATAGCATAAGCATTCGGGAGATTCCAGACAAAAACGACCCCTGAAACGACAGAAAGCCCCCAAAAAGAAAATTTTTTGAAGGAGAGGGGACGCCGCAGAAGGAACCTTGTTTTTCATGCGGAGATGCCGAGATTCGTCGAAAATGACAGCGCAGGAATAAAACGGCTGCAATTCCCACAAAATAACCACACGATACGAAATCTGGGAACGATGGAAAAAGCTGAACATGGAAAGGAAGCGCTGTTATGAAAGCAACTGGAATCGTCCGCCGCATCGATGAACTGGGCCGGGTCGTCATCCCCAAGGAGATCCGCCGCACCCAGCGCATCCGCCGCGGGGATCCGCTGGAAATTTTTACGACCGGCGAAGGTGAGGTCATCTTCAAGAAGTATTCGCCGGTGGGAGAGCTGAGCGGGGTGACCACCCAGTATGTGGATATCCTGAGCAAAAGCTTCGCACTGACGGCCTTTGTCTGCGACCGCGACCGCATCCTGACCGCTTCGGGCACAGGGCGGCGGGACCTGATCGACCGCAGCGTCAGTCAGCCGATGGAGAAGCTGATGGAAGCCCGCCGCCCCTATGCCAGCGAGGGCAGCCCCGAAAAAGCGCTGCTGCCCTGCGAGGGTGCACCGCGGGCGCTGCTCTGCGTCTGCCCCATCATCGCGGCCGGTGATGTGACCGGCGCGGTGGGTTTACTGACCGAGGACCGCGAAGCCGTCCCCGATGCCGCCCAGCAGAAGGCGGTGGCCGTGGCCGCTGCATTTTTGGCAAAGCAGATGGAAGAGTGAACCTTCTCTTAGACTCGCTTTGGCTGACCGCTCTTTCCAAAAGCGCTGCTGCGAGACGAACCTCTCAGTCACGCCTTCGGCGCGACAGCTCCCCTGATAGGGGAGCCACTGGCGTGCCGGTTTTGGTCCTACTGGATGAACAAAGTTTCTCCTTATTATATAAATAGAGTGCTCCGCTGTCTCGGCTGACAGCATCTAAACGAAATCTCCTTGTGAGAGCGTAGGATAGATGCCATTTGCCTAGGCAGCGGAGCACTGTTGTTTATGAGAGATGCAACATTCATCGTCTAGCAGAGGTTGCCCGACCTGCCAATGCCTCGCCCTTTGGGAGAGGTGGCAGCGCGTCAGCGCTGACGGAGAGGGTTCGTCCCGTGCCAGCGCTCTTTGCAGAGTGCAGAGATGTCTAATTTGTGAATCTTTCAAAACTTTTCTGGGAACCTATTGACAGCGCGGGAAAATTGGATATAATGGTCTTAGCACTCAGGAAGATGGAGTGCTAAAGAACAAAAAGCAAACGAAGGAGGCAGGCGCTATGACAATGGATGCGCGCAAGCAGCGAGTCTTGCAGGCCATCGTCGCGCTGTATGGCCTCGAGGGCGAACCGGTTGGCAGCAGCGTCTTGGCAAACTACTTTGATATGGCAGTCTCCAGCGCCACGCTGCGCAACGAGATGGCGGCGCTGACCAAGCTGGGTCTGCTGGAGCAGCCCCACACCAGCGCGGGCCGTGTCCCCAGTGCCAAGGGCTACCGTTATTATCTGGACAATCTTCTCACCGACGACCAGCCGCTGGATCGTGTGACCCGGGCGCGGGTCGATGCGGTGTTCGCTAGTTTGGACCACGAGCCGGAAAAGCTCGCGCAGGGCGCAGCCAAAGCGCTGGCACAGATCAGCGGCTGCACCGCCGCCGTCAGCACCCCGTGTGCCGAGGACCTGTGCATCGCCCACTATGAGGTGGTGCAGGTCGGACGCAGCGCGGCTGCGGTTCTGGCTGTGACCACCGCTGGTTACGTCCGCACCCGCGTGGCGCGGGTCCGCACCGGACTTTCCCGGGAGAATGCAGCGGCGCTGGCCGCCCTGCTCAACCGGAATCTGACATTCGTTGCCCCCATCGATCTTTCGCCGCGGCTCCTCGCAGAGCTGTGCAGCCAGATCAGCCCCGAGCTGGTCCCGGTGGTGTCGGCAGCGGCCGCGATCCTGCAGGATTCGACCCAGCCGCATGTCTATCTGGGCGGTGAGCAGTATCTGCTCGACTGGCCCCAGCTGGATGGAAAGGTTGGCTCCATCCTCTCCCTCCTGAACGACGAGGAAGAGGCCGCACGGCTCATCGCACCGCCCGCAGAGCGGAACGAAAGCGTCCTGCTGGGTGAGGACATCGAGCCGCAGATCCCGGGCCTGTGCATCGTCAGCGACCGGTATCTGGTGGGCGGCGGTCTGTGGGGCACGGTAGCCCTGATCGGACCGACACGGATGCCTTTCCAGAAGCTGATGCCCCTGCTCCACACCTTCGCCGATCAGCTTGGCGAGGGCATGAGCGGAAAACGAAAAGATACCCCGCAGGCAGCCGCACCCCGGCGGACTGTGATTTATAAGGAGGACCTGGAATGAGCGAAGAAACCAAGAAGGCCCCGCAGGCCGAACAGAATCCGGCTGAAGAGCCGAACACGGCTGCACAGGCCGCACCGGAAGCAGCCCCTGAACAGGAAGCTGCCACGGAAGAGCCGAAGGACGCCAAGAAGGACGGCGGCTGGTTCAACAAAAAGACCCGTGAGCTGGAAGCCGCGAAAGCCAAGCTGGCTGCGGCCGAACAGGAAGCGGGCCAGACGAAGGATAAGCTGCTGCGGATGGCTGCCGAGTACGACAACTACCGCAAGCGCACCGCCCGCGAAGCGGACCAGAAGTTCAACGATGGCGTTTCGTTTGCGGTCAACCAGATCATCCCCATCCTCGACACGCTGGAAATGGCGGCCAACGCCCCCACCACCGACGAGAATTACAAAAAGGGCGTGACCATGACGCTGGACAAAGCCGCCAAAGCGCTGGAGGCTCTCCATGTGGAGGAGATCGAGTCGCTGGGCAAGCCCTTTGATCCCAACTTCATGAGCGCCGTGCAGCAGGTCCCCGCACAGGAGGGACAGGAGAGCGGCACGGTGGTCACCGTCTACCAGAAGGGCTACAAGCTGGGCGATAAGATCGTCCGCCATGCCACCGTTGTGGTAGCCGAATAACCTCGCAAAGACCCGCAAGGGTTTTCAAATAAACATCCGCTTACACACATTGAGCATCATATAAACAAATAACGTTCTTGATTTGAGAGGAGCTTTCATTATGAGTAAGATCATTGGTATCGACCTTGGCACGACCAACAGCTGCGTGGCTGTCATGGAGGGCGGCGAGCCCGTCGTCATCGCAAACTCTGAGGGTGCACGCACCACCCCGTCTGTCGTTGGCTTCACCAAGACCGGCGACCGTCTGGTCGGTCAGGTCGCAAAGCGTCAGGCCATCACCAACCCTGAGAACACCGTTTCTTCCATCAAGCGCCAGATGGGCACGGACCACAAGGTCACCCTGAACGGCAAGGAGTACACTCCCCAGCAGGTCAGCGCCATGATCCTGCAGAAGCTGAAGGCAGATGCTGAGGCTTATCTGGGCGAGCCGGTCACCGAGGCCGTCATCACCGTTCCCGCATACTTCAACGACAGCCAGCGTCAGGCGACCAAGGACGCTGGTACGATCGCCGGCCTGAACGTCAAGCGTATCATCAACGAGCCGACTGCCGCTTCTCTGGCATACGGCATCGATAAGGAAGACGACCAGAAGATCATGGTCTACGACCTCGGCGGCGGCACGTTCGATGTCTCCATCATCGAGATGGGCGACGGCGTCACCGAAGTTCTGGCCACCAACGGTGACACCCATCTGGGCGGCGACGACTTCGACCAGCGCATCATCGACTGGATGGCAGACGCCTTCCAGACCGAGAACG
>URVW01000018.1 GCA_900551435.1 uncultured Faecalibacterium sp. | reverse complement strand
AGGCCACCAACAGGCAAAATCATGTGATTTTGCACGATGTGAGGGTATGGGGAGCACAGTCCCCCATCAAGATGCCGCCGTGAAGAAACCGCCCGTAGTGGCGTTTTCGTATACGAAGGCGAATCTTGCTCTTAACTACCGTCCACTCTGTCCCCGCCCGTTCCTGCCCGATTCTCTCCGGCGTATTTTCCGATAAGACGCGCAGAATGCACATTCAGTATCAGAGGTATCCTACTGGGGTGGCTCATGCGATTTTCAAGGTGCGATGTAGCTTTGTAGGGAATCAGGGATTTTCAGAAGTGAATCCAACAGCAAATAGGTCTGTTTTGGAATATAGCCCTTACACCCTATACAAACTTTAAGGGATGTTTTTAAACCGGGTCTTTTGAAAATTCAAAGAAAATTCACTTTTTTCAATGTTCCCCTCTACCTATAACATTCTAAAATGGGTGTTTGGCATACAGATTTTCAAATTTTGTTGAACTGCCTAATTTTAGAATATAGATTTTGTTCATTATCCACTTATAGAACTAGCGGAAGGCCGTTTTGCAAAAGATTTTGAAAGCCTCTACACTAATAGGAATCCGCAGAGCTGTTTTGGAATACAGTTTTGAAAATTTCACAATTTGAGGCAAAAAACGGCAAAGCAGATAAAATCCACTTTACCGTTTTGTGTCGATGGCGCGATACGCGCAAATTACTGCCTTAGGATTTTCTGATAATTTGCCTTATGAGAAGGTCGGCAAAAATGAGCCTGTCTGCATTGCAGATGAAGTGCCGTTTGACATCCCCGAGAGTTGGGAGTGGGTAAGATTAGAGTCTATTTGTACCAAACTCGTGGATGGTGATCATAATCCTCCAAAAGGATGTTCCTATGAAACAACATATGTTATGGTTTCATCAACCAATATTAACGATGATTGCATCGTTGAACTTGAAAAAGTTCGTTATTTAGAGAAAAACATTTTCGACAAGGAAAATGAAAGAACGAACGCTGCAACTGGAGATATTTTCTTTACGTCTGTTGGTTCTCTTGGAAGAAGTTGCGTTTATGAAGGCGGATTAAATATTTGCTTTCAACGAAGCGTTTCCGTTATTCACACGTTAATTTTTAATTACTATTTAAAGTATTGCCTAGATTCCGCATATATTCAGCAAAAAATTGTTCGTGAGGCAACTGGAACGGCACAGAAGGGATTTTATCTTAATCAACTTGCGTTGTTATTGATTCCAATTCCGCCAATCGAAGAGCAACATCGAATTGTTTCAAAATATCTTGAGACAGTTCAAATGCAAAAGGAATATTACAAAACAAATGAAACATTGGATGTTTTAAATAGTGGATTTCCAGCCACTCTGAAAAAATCAATTCTCCAATATGCTGTTCAAGGAAAACTTGTTCCTCAAGACCCTGCCGATGAACCTGCCTCCGTTCTGTTGAAGCGTATTCGCACAGAAAAAGAACAGCTTGTCAAAGAGGGCAAAATCAAACGTGACAAGCATGAATCGGTCATTTTCAGACGGGATAATTCTTATTACGAAATCTCTGGTAAAAGTGAAGTTTGCATTGACGACGAAATCCCGTTTGATATTCCTGAAAGCTGGGAGTGGTGTAGGCTTTATATGTTTGGTACTTTTAGCAGTGGAAAAACTCCATCGATGTCCAATCCAGACTTTTGGAATGGAAAAATCCCTTGGGTTACATCAAAGGATATGAAAAATCCGCTGATAAATGATTCTGAAATGCACATCACCGATGAAGCAGCTACTTCCATGAAATTATATCCGGCGGGAACATTACTTTTAGTCGCTCGTAGCGGAATTCTGAAAAGGCTATTGCCACTTTGTAAACTTGGAGTCGATAGCACAATCAATCAAGATATTAAGGCATTTTCATTATATGATTTGTCGATGTCACAGTGGCTATATTATGCTATTAAAGCATTTGAACCGTATGTTCTAAAAGAACTAGTAAAATCCATTACAACAGTAGAAAGCCTTAAATTTGATGAATTCAGCAGTCTTTTAATCCCTGTTCCACCTAAAACCGAACAGCGAAGAATAATTAAATCTTTGGATTATTTGATGGAGCTGTTAAAACAACAGAGTAGCGACCCATTATTCTTATTATGAGAAGGTCGATGAAATTGAACGCTGCATCGATGATGAGTTGCCGTTTGAGATTCCAGATTCGTGGGAATGGACGCGAATGGGAACCATTGTCACTTTGCTATCTGGAACAGACTTCAAACCCGAAGAGTATAACGAAAGCGGAAATGGAATACCGTACATCACGGGTGCCAGTAGTTTGAGCAAAAATCAAGTTTTAGTAACACGGTGGACTGAAACTCCTCGCATTATTGCTAATAAAGGAGATATACTTCTTGTTTGCAAGGGCTCTGGATATGGCAAAAGTATTATCTGTAATGTTGATAAAGCACACATCGCGCGTCAAATTATGGCGATTAAGAAAAATGACAACTTAGATATGGAATATATTCGCTTTTTTCTACAAGCGAATTTTGACTTACTAAAATCAAAAGGGCAAGGTGTCATCCCAGGAATTGACCGTAACAGCGTTTTGATGCTACTCTTTCCATTGCCGCCACTTTCAGAACAGTACAAAATTTCAACGCAAGTTAAGAAAATTTCCGAAAATATTTTAAGGCTATAAAAAATGAGGACATACATTCCATGCAGTTGGAGTATATGCCCTCATTTTTTACCAGTCTACGATATTATCTACCAAAGTCCTCTGCTCGGTTGCGGTTTTGCGCAAATAAATTCGCGTTGTCTCAATACTTTCATGTCCCATCAGGTCTGCAAGAAACGCAATGTCACTGCACCGTTCCAAGAAACTTTTGGCAAACCGATGCCGGAAAGAGTGGGGATAAACCACCGCAGGATCAATGCCATACTTTATCGCCAACTTTTTCAGCTGTCCAGAAATACCTCTTGTGGTTATTCGTTCGCCGAAACGATTCAAAAAGATAAAGCCGCTGTCCTGTTGTTTTTCTTCCAACCAGACAAGGGCTTCGTCTTGCAATGATTTTGGAATGTAGATGCGGCGCAGCTTCCCACCTTTAGAATAAAGGTCGAGGTGTCCAAGCCTAATGTGTTCTACTTTGATTTGCACCAGCTCACTGACGCGCGCACCCGTAGCAGCCAAAAAGCGGATGACAAAATACCAAAGCATATTGCCATCGCGTTTCAAGCAATTTTTGAAATAGATGTAATCGGCTTCGCTGATGACATTTTCGAGGAAGGCTTTCTGCTGCACCTTGACGGATGACAATTTCCATGAATCCTTTCCGATGCTTTCGAGGTAGCAGTTGATAGCGCGGATTCGTAAATTGACCGTCTTGGGCTTGTATTGCTCAATCAGCCATGCCTTGTGCTCTTTCAAATTGCGTTTGGTGACGGTATCATGTCGTTCCCCAAACTGCTGCACAGCAAACAAATAGGATGTTACAGTGTTTTCTGAGAGGTTTGTTCCTCTCAAGTGTCTTTCAAATTCTTCAATCATAGTGAAAGACCTCCTTTCACCATGAGTATACAAAAAGAGTTATAGAACCGCTATTTTTGAAAGGACTAGAGAAATTCTTTGAAGGATGCGGAACAGTTCCTTTTCCGGTGGAATAGAAACCAATAATTCACCTATGGAATCAAGTCGAAAGCTATTTTTTATGCCATGCTGATTTGCGTTATAGAATTTTTGGGCGTAGTCAGTCAGAAGCAAATATGGAATATATTTATTCCGCATTTCTGGAAGAAAACGTATCATCGCAGTGTGCTGGTTGATATAGGCTTTCTCAAATCCATCTGGTATCAGACCAAGCATTCCGACATCGCCTGTTATAGAGAACAGTAAATCGCCACTTTGTAATGAAGTTCGTGTTCCCTCGGCCTTTGAGGGGATGGTAACACGCTGGATATGTTCTAGCCGCAGATCAAAAGAATTTTTTGACAGATTTCCCATGCGAAGAAATGCCGCACCCGTAGTTGAGTAATATTTTGCCCAATCGCGTGAACCGCTGGTAATGTTCTCTGTCAAAGATTTCAAACGACACCATCCCCAACTTTCTGGAATCTCAAACGGTATTTCATCATCGATGCAGCGTTCAATTTCATCAATCTTCTCATAATAAGAATTATCCCTTCTGAATATGACGGATTCGTGCTTATCACGCTTGATTTTGCCCTGCCGTATGAGCTGCTCCTTCTCCGCACGGATGCGTTCCAGCAGAACTGATGCCGGTTCGTCGGTCGGGTCTTGCGGGACGAGCTTGCCTTGCACGGCCATCTGAAGAATGGATTTCTTGAGCTGGTCAGGAAAGTTGGCATTCAGAGAATCCAGTGTACTTGCAATATCGGTGTACTTGTCTGTATAGGGTTTGATTTTTTTGATTGCGCATACAATCCGTTTCTGTTCTTTAAGCGGAGGAATAACTATAAGCGTGTTGGCAATATCTCGCATGACCCAATTTTTATTGCCGACACCTCTTGTGTTTTCTGTGCATTGTTTTTGAACAAGGGGAGACTTTAATAGCCATACGAGAAAATCTGCATCCATCAACTCATGGGAAAAACGAAGTTGAGCGACGCTGACGAACAGGCTAAATTCGATGTCTGTGTTGACAATGACTGGAATTCCAGTTGTCCCAACCTTGCTTAGAAGAATATCTCCACGCTGTGGATCGCATCTTTTGTATAATTCTTGATGTTCCTCAATGGATATATGCTTCGCGTTGTCAAAAGACAGTTCTCCTGCACTAATATCCTTGACTGAAATAAATGGAATTCCCTCTTCAACATATTTAGGAGTTGCATGAGTTCCATCGGTCAATTTTTGCAAGATGGTTTTTAGCCTACACCACGCCCAACTCTCCGGGATGTCAAACGGCACTTCATCTGCAATGCAGACAGGCTCATTTTTGCCGACCTTCTCATAAGGCAAATTATCGGCTCCACGAAAAATCACAGATGGATTCTTTTCTTTCTTGATTTTGCCCTCTTTGATAAGCTGTTCTTTTTCTGCACGAATACGTTCCAGCAGCACAGAAGCAGGCTCGTCATTGGGGTCTTGCGGAACAAGTTTGCCCTGCACTGCCATTTGCAGAATGGAATTTTTCAGTTGCTGTCCTGTCATTTTTTCTTCCTTATCTATATGGCTCAGTCTTGTGCATCAAGGTCAATGCCCAAAATCTCCGTGATCTGAGCAAGGATTCGGTCAATGTCTGCGTTCAGGCTGGCGCGCTTCTCCTGATACTGCTGAATCAGCTCCTTGGGCGGTAAGATTTCCTCTTCCTCATGCGGATAGCCACACAAATCAATATTGTAGTTGCGGTCTTTGATTTCCTGCACGGTATACTTTTTGGCCTTGTCAAACCCGTCCAACTGAATTTCTTTGCGGTCTCTCCACCATTCTACCGCAGGGGCAAAGTGTTCCAACTTCATAGGCTTGGTCTTGCTGAAATGCTTGTAGCCTTTCGGCATATCCAGACGATAGAACCAGGTTTCCTCTGTCGGGCCAGTATGGTCAAAGAACAAAATGTTGGTCGTAATCGATGTATATGGGGAGAACACACTACCCGGCATACGGATGATGGTATGGACATTGAACTCAGAGAACAGCTTCGTCTTGATTGCTACTTTGGCATTGTCTGTGCCAAACAGGAAGCCATCCGGCAGAATGACAGCTGCGCGGCCATTTTCCTTCAGTCGATACATAATAACGGACATGAACAGGTCAGCCGTTTCGCTGCTGGCAAGGTCAGCCGGAAAATGGTTCTTAATTTCCGGCTTTTCCGACCCACCATAGGGAGGATTCATCAAGATAACGTCTACCTGATCGTCCTCGGTATAGTCCAGAACATCTCGGAGAAGTGTGTTATCATGGAACACCTGCGGCACATCCACATCATGCAGCAGCATATTAGTGATGCAAAGAATATACGGAAACTGTTTCTTTTCAACTCCGTAAATGGAATTATTACACAGGTTCTCGTCAGTTGTTGTTTGAATTTTTTGACGCAAAACTTTCAGCCAGCTGGTAAGAAAGCCACCTGTGCCGCAGGCAAAATCGGCCATCTTTTCACCGATTTGCGGGTCGATCATCTGCGCCATAAAATCAGTAACAGCGCGTGGCGTATAGAATTCGCCAGCAGAACCGGCACTTTGTAACTCCCTTAAAATTGTTTCATAGATTCCAGCAAATACTCGACTATCTTCATATTCGTCAAATTTGATATCATCAATTTCATTTATGATTTGTCGAAGCAAAACGCCATCTTTCATGTAGTTGTTTGCATCTGCAAAGGTAGTCTGCACGATTGCTTTTTTGATGGGCGTAGAAGCGTCCACAGGCAGCTTTTTCAAGGTGGGGAACAGCGTATTGTTGACAAATTCCAAGAGAGTATCGCCCGTCATACCTTTCCCGTTTTTAGCGTGCGCCCAGTTGCGCCAGCGGCAAGACTCGGGAATTATGGATTGATATGATTCCTTGCTGTCAAAAGTCGTATTCCACTCATCTTCTTTAGAATCATATACTTTCAGAAAGAGCATCCATGCAATCTGCTCAATGCGCTGTGCATCACCATTGATGCCTGCATCGTTCCGCATAATATCGCGGACACGCTTCACAAAATTCGATAAATTTCCCATTGTTATGCAATTTCTCCTTCATAGATTGCCTGTTCCAGTTCCTTAACAGCTTTCAGATACCCGTCTTTCCCACCAAAGTAGGAGGCAATCTTTTGGGGCTTGCCCATTTTCAAGAACGGGTCAAGCCGCAGAATTTCCGTTTTCTCAATTTCATAAATGCCAGTATTCATATACTTGTCCAGAAGTGCCTCCAAAACATCTCTTGCTGCACCGCTGTATTTGCTTAGAAAGTCGCGTTTTTTGACATTTTCTGCTCGTTCTCTGCGCGTCAAAGGCTTTTTATCAAACGCAACATGGCAGATAAAGTCAAAGTCGTCCACATCCGTCATGTTCTGGTCGGCCTTTAGTGCTTCAAGGTCAATACCATGCTCCAAAAGAAGCTCCCGGATTTTTTCTTTCTTTTCTTCAGCAGACCATTGACGGATAAAATTGTCCAGTGAAGCGTACGAGCCACGGATATTTTCTTTCGTGTAGTCAATAATGCTTTCCTGCCGGAGCAGTTTCCCGCCTGCATCATAAATAGAAACCGTTTTGTAGATGATCTCCACCCGACAGCCGTCTTTATCAACGATTGGTTTGGGTTTCTTGGGGTCTGGCGGCGTGGGAGGGTCAGATGTTCCTGAGCCCTTTTTCGGTACGGGCTTATCGTTCTCTTTTTCGGAATCGAAGTCCTCGTTCATTTCAATCGGACCATCCCAATCCGGGTCCGCAAAAAGTCGGCTCACATTTCGGAAATCCATCACAACAAAATGGGTCTTGCCTTCTTTTTCGCGCAGACGGGTTCCGCGGCCAATGATCTGCTTGAATTCAGTCATAGAGCCAATCATTTCATCCAAAACAATCAGCTTTGTCATCTTGCAATCCGAACCCGTGGAGAGCAGCTTGGAGGTAGTCGCAATAACAGGATATTTCGAGCCAACAGAGATAAAATAATCCAGCTTACTCTTTCCATAAGTATCGCTGCCTGTAATGCGGACAACATAATCGGGATTCTGCTTCACCATGTCAGCGTTCTGGTTTGCCAAAGCCATCCGCATACGCTCTGCCGCTTCTTCGGTTGGGCAGAACACGATGGTTTTGGCCATACGGTCGGTACTTTTCAAGTACCGCGTGATTTCAGTAGCAACTTGATTGATACGATCTTCTATAATGATGTTGTAGTCGTAATCGCTATTTGTATAAATGCGATCTTCGATTTCGTTTCCGTAAATATCGCGCTGGCCCTTGCGAGGACGCCATCCCTCACCAATGTCCGTCATAACATTGATTACTTTAAAAGGCGCAAGAAAACCGTCCTCGATTCCTTCTTTCAGGCTGTAAGTATAGATGGGTTCGCCAAAATAGTCGATGTTTGAAACATATTTGGTTTCTTTAGGCGTAGCAGTCATGCCGATTTGCGTAGCAGAGGCAAAATATTCCAGAATTTTGCGCCAATTACTTTCTTTCTTCGCAGAGCCTCGGTGACACTCATCGACAATAATCAGGTCAAAGAAATCCGGGCTAAAGAGCTGTGACAGCTTATCGAGTGCATTTTCGGCGTTCTCATCCTGTTCTTCGTTCTTTCCTGCAAGCTGCTGATAGAGAGAAAAATAGACCTCATAAGAAGTAATTGTGCGAGGGTCGTCCTTAGAAAAATTCACCTTATGAATGACCTTTTCCAGCGGCGCAAAGTCCTGTTGGATAGACTGGTCAACAAGATTGTTGCGGTCTGCAAGATAAAGAATCTTTTTCTTTAAGCCACTTTTGAGCAGCCGATACACAATTTGAAATGCCGTATAAGTTTTACCTGTACCAGTTGCCATTACCAGCAAAAGCCGATTTTGCCCTTTTGCAATCGCGTCCAATGTACGATTGATGGCAATGCGCTGGTAATAGCGCGGTGGGTAAGTTTTCTGGCTGCTATAATACGGCTGTGCAATCATTTTCTCCTGTACATCCGTCAAACCAGCTCCATTGTTTACACTGGCTTTGTACCGTTCAACCAGTTCTTCTTCTGTTGGGAATTCGTCAAGGCCAAAGGTGCGTTCTTTGCCCGTCAAGAAGTCATGTTCTGCAAAGCCATCCCCATTTGAGCTAAAGGCAAACGGAACATCCAACATCTGCGCATAGGTCATGGCCTGTTGCAATCCGTGGGAAACCGTATGATTGTTGTCTTTTGCTTCAACAATGGCAATCGGATTATTCGCGCTCAGGTAAAGCACATAGTCTGCACGTTTCGGCTTTTCACGGGCCACAATGTTACCTTTGAGATTGATACGGCCATCTGTGATTTTTGTTTCCAGCGTGATGTGCTGGTTGTTCCACTTTGCCGTGATTGCGGGTGTGATGTAGTGAAACTTAATATCTTCTTCGGACATTTGACTCTTTGAAAGCACCGCCATACAGACAACCTCCTGCATTGTAGAATCCCGAAAACTTCCAGATAATCAATATTATCGGAAGTTGTATGCCGCAACGACCTTTAAGGTTAAACTACTCCAATTATTACTATACCACGACTTGATTCGGTGGGCAACAAGACATATCAGTATTTTTTCGAAATGCTCTTAATATCTTCCAAGCATGAAAAGCACCCCTGCCAATCTATGTGTCATCGCACATTTCATTGGCAGGGGTGCTTGTGTTTATTGTAGGCTGCTTTCCGTTTTACTGATGTAAATTATCAAATTTGGTGGTAAGTTGGTGGTAAATTCACATTGCTCCAGTATCACATATTATGATTTTCAACGAATATAAGTCAATTTTTGCATCTTACTGCTCAATCGGCTTCATCGTGGGGAACAGCAGAACGTCTCGGATCGATGCGCTGTCGGTGAGGAGCATCACGAGGCGGTCCACACCGAAGCCGAGGCCGCCCGTGGGAGGCAGACCGTACTCCAGAGCGTTGACATAATCGTAATCGACCTGAGCCTTGCAGTCCGGCTCGATGGCCTTGCGCTCGGCGACCTGACGCTCGAAGCGGCCCTTCTGGTCGATGGGGTCGTTCAGCTCGCTGAAGGCGTTGCCGTACTCGGTGCAGTCGATGAAATACTCGAAGCGCTCGGTGAAGGCGGGATCGTTGGGCTTGCGCTTTGCCAGCGGGCTGATCTCGACGGGATAATCGTAGATGAAGGTGGGCTGGATGAGCTTATCCTCGACAAATGCATCGAAGAACTCGGCCAGGATCGCGCCCTTGGTCGGGACTTCCGGCAGCTCAACATGGTGCTCCTTGGCCGCCGCGATGGCGTCCTCGTCGTTCTTCCAGTCGTTGAAGTCCACGCCGGAATACTTCTTGACAGCCTCGATCATGGTCAGGCGCTCCCAGTGGCCCATATCGATCTGCTTGCCCTGATAGGTGATCTCCAAACTGCCGCAGATCTTGAGAGCAAGGCGCTTATACAGCTCCTCGACCAGATCCATCATGCCGTGGAAATCGGTGAAAGCCTGATACAGCTCGATGGTGGTGAACTCGGGGTTGTGCTTGGGGTCCATGCCCTCGTTGCGGAAGATGCGGCCCACTTCGTACACGCGGTCCATGCCGCCGACGATCAGGCGCTTCAGATACAGCTCCGTCTCGATGCGCAGGACCATGTCCATGTTCAAGGTGTTGTGGTGGGTGTAGAAGGGACGGGCCGATGCACCGATCTCAAACGGAGTCAGGATGGGGGTATCGACCTCCAAGAAGCCCTTCTCGTCCAGATAAGCGCGAATTTCTTTCAAAATCTGGCTGCGCTTCACGAAGGTCTGCTTGACCTCGGGATTTGCGATCAGGTCCACATAGCGCTGACGATAACGGGTCTCGGTATCGGTCAGGCCGTGGAACTTCTCAGGCAGGGGGCGCAGACTCTTAGCCAGCAGGGTGATCTCCTCAGCGCGAACGCTCAGTTCGCCGGTCTTGGTGCGGAACACTTCGCCCTTGACGCCGATGATATCACCCACGTCCAGCTTCTTGAACGCTGCATACGGCTCATCGCCCAGCTCGTCGCGGCGGACGTACAGCTGGATATCGCCCTGATCGTCGCGCAGGTGGGCAAAGCTTGCCTTGCCCATGACGCGCTTGGACATCATACGGCCCGCCAGCGCGACCTTCTTGCCGGAGTCCGTCTCATTGGGCAGGTCCTTGAACTCGTCCTTCAGGGCCTGAGAATAGGCATCCTGCGGGAACTTGGTCAGGGTGAACGGGTCATTGCCAGCGGCCTGCAGGTCCGCCAGCTTCTGACGGCGCACCTGCACCTGCTCGCTCTCGCTCAGACCTGCGGCGGGATTTCTCTTTTGCTCTTCCATTGCTTCCTCCCGTTTTCCGCTTAGTTGGCTGCGTGGGTGATGCTCAGCACGGTGTACTCGACGGTGTGGCCGGTGGGCAGCAGAACTTCTGCCTTCTCGCCGACAGCCTTGCCCAGCAGACCATGGCCCACGGGGCTTTCGTCGCTGATCTTGCCCTTCAGGGGGTCTGCCTCGGTGCGGCCGACGATATCATATTCCTCGGTCTCGTCCTCACCGGTCATGCGGATGGTGACATGCGTACCGACTGCAACATTCTCGACGCTCAGCTCGCTCTCATCGATGACAACAGCGTTCTTGACCATCTGCTCCAGCTCGGTGATGCGGTTCTCGACCAGACCCTGCGTGTTCTTGGCCTCATCGTACTCGCTGTTCTCGGACAGGTCGCCGTGGCTGCGGGCTTCCTTGATCTCTTCTGCCAGCTCCTTGCGGCGGACCGTCTTGAGGTATTCCAGTTCCTCCTGCACAGCCTTCAGGCCAGCAGCGGACATCTTGATTTCTTGTGCCATTTGGGAATCTCTCCTTGTCTATTGAATTGGCGCAGCCGCAAAGCCGCGCACGAGTGCTATTTTGACTGTTCTATTATAATGGCAAGCCGGGATATTGTCAATAAAAACGACGGCCCTGCATTGCAAAAAAGCCGCAAAAAAGCCCCACCGGCAGAGGGAATTGCCGACAGGGCTTGAAGATGTCTGAATTTAAGGTTTAATCGTCTGCTGCCTCGTCGAGGTTGCCCAACTTCTTGGCCTGTTCGACCACAGACGGGACCAGCATCTCAGGCAGGATCTCGTAGCGGGCGAACTCGGTGGTGAACCAGCCGCGGCCCTGCGTGGTCTGACGGATGAAGGTGGTGAAGTTGCTCAGCTCAGCCAGCGGCACTTCAGCAATGATGGTCTGCAGACCGTCCTCGTCCGGCTCCATGCCCAGAACACGGCCGCGGCGCTTGGTCACATCGCCCATGATGTCACCGGTGTTGTCGTTGGGAACGTGCGCCTTCAGGGTGTGGATGGGTTCCAGAATGACGGGGCCGGCTTCGGGCATTGCGGCCTTGTAGGCCAGCTTTGCGGCCATGATGAAGGCCATTTCGGAGCTGTCGACCGGGTGGTAGCTGCCATCCAGCAGGGTGGCCTTCAGGCCGACCACGGGATAACCCGCCAGAACACCCTTTTCAGCGGCAAGGCGAACGCCCTTTTCGACAGCCGGGAAGAAGTTCTTCGGGACGCTGCCGCCAAAGACTTTCTCTTCAAAGACGACCTGCTCGCTGTCGCACGGCTCAAAGTTGATGACGACATCGCCGAACTGGCCATGACCGCCGGTCTGCTTCTTATGACGGCCCTGCTTCTGGCAAGCCTTGCGGATGGACTCGCGGTAAGCGATGCGCGGAGCTTCCAGACCGATCTCGACGCCAAACTTATTCTTCAGCTTGGCCTTGACGACATCCAGATGCTGTTCGCCCAGACCGCCGATGATCTGCTGGTGCGTCTCGGCGTTGTTCTCATAGCTCAGGGTGGGATCCTCTTCCATCAGGCGGGCCAGCGCGCTGCTGATCTTGCCCTCGTCGCCCTTCTTCGCCACGGTGACGGCCATGAACAGGCTGGGCAGCGGGAACACCGGTGCGGGCAGCTTGACCACGCGGGATGCATCGCAGAGGGTATCGCCGGTCTTTGCGCTGACCAGCTTTGCCACGGCGCCGATATCGCCCGCGCCGATGCCGTCATTCTCGACCTGCTTCTTGCCAACGATGGTCAGCGGTTTGTTGATCTTTTCCACATCACCCGTGCGGGCATTGGTCAGGGCAGCACCCGCTGTGACCTTGCCGCTGATGACGCGCAGATAGCTCAACTTGCCCACGAACGGGTCCGCCACAGTCTTAAAGACGTAGGCCGCCGTCGGCTCCGACTCAGTGCAGTGCAGCTCGACCGGCTCACTATTGGCATCCTCGGCCATCGTGCCGGAATCGTGCTCCGGGCTGGGCAGCAGCTTATGCATATTGAACAGCAGCATATCCAGCGCCTGCTGGTTGACCGCGCTTCCGCAGAACACGGGGGTGATCAGGCCGTCCTTGACGCCCTTGCGCATACCCTCGACGATCTCTTCGGTCGTGAAGGGTTCGCCGCCGAAGAACTTCTCCATCAGCTCGTCGTCCGTCTCGGCGATGGCTTCGCTCATGGCCTCGATCAGGCCCTGGAAACGGTGGCCGATGTCGGGCAGGTCCACCTGAATCTGTTTGCCGCTCTCATACTTGAACGCTTTCTGGCTGAACAGGTTGATGTACACCGGCGTGCCATCGTCCAATTTTGCCGGAACGACACAGGGGCAGACGGTGGAGCCGAACTTGATCTTCATATCCTCGAGGATCTTGAAGTAGTTGGCATTTTCGAGGTCGCACTTGCTGATAAAGACCATGGTGGCCTTGCCGTTCTTGCGGGCCAGCTGGAACGCCTTTTCTGCGCCAACGGTCACGCCGCTGCGGCCGGACACGCACACCAGCACGCTCTCTGCGGCGCGGATGCCCTCATACTCACCGGCTTCGAAGTCAAACAGGCCCGGGGCATCGATCAGATTGTACTTGATGCCGTCGTACTCCACGGGGACGACCGACGCCGACAGGCTGGCCTTGCGCTTTGCTTCCTCAGGGTCAAAGTCCGAAATCGTGGTGCCGTCCTCAACGCGACCCATACGCTCTGCCGCGCCCGAAAAATAGACCAATGCCTCAGTCAGCGTCGTTTTGCCGCTGCCGGCATGGCCTGCAATCAAGATATTGCGGATGTTGTTGCTTGCGTATTTCATATCGGTTTTTCCCTCATTTCCGCCGCACGGAGCGTTCTCTCCGTTTTTGTGGCATATTTTACAAAGATAATACCACACTCCAAGCGATTTTCAAATAGATTGCTTGAATTTTTCCGCATTCTGCCCGCCAAACTTGCCGCCCTGCTTTTGTGCATTTTGACTGTCCGGCTCGAAATTTGATTGTAAAACGGCAAAAGCACCCGCCAAACGAACGAATGCGGGTGCTTTTGGAATTGAACTTCTTTTCTTTTTATGGTATCCTTAGCTTGTCGCTCAAGCAGCGGCATCCAAGCGCTGTCTGCATTGCAGGTGGTCAGACTCCTTCTCGGCTTCGTGTCCGGAGGGGGTTCCCTTTTTATCTCCTCCGGACGATTCACGTTGAAATATACACAGAATTGAATGGAGGAGTCCAACTATGGATGTTCTGAATCTTGTTTTTAATGCGCTGAACCTTCTGGCTACCGTCGTCATCGGCACTACACAGGTGGTGTGGATGATCTCGCGGGACGTCTTTCGGGATGATTCGCGGGCAAAACATTATTCGCACGATAAAAAGTAAAACGACCGCCTCTAGCCTACCAAACTAAGCGGTCGTTTACTTTTGTAAATCATTGCTGAAGAGGGAGCTGGCCACGTTGCAGACAGCGCCTTTTCTATTTGTAGTATAGTCATTTTTCCTCGTTCTGTCAAGCCAGAGCAGACCACATCAACAAGGGAGGCTGTTTTTCATGAAACGCACCGATTACATCAACTGGGACGAATATTTTATGGGCATCGCCCTGCTCACCGCCATGCGCTCGAAGGACCCCAGCAGTCAGGTGGGCGCGTGCATCGTCAGCCCGGAAAACAAAATTCTGTCGCTGGGCTACAACGGAATGCCCATCGGCTGCGATGACGACGCCATGCCGTGGGACCGCGAGGGCGACCCGCTGGACACCAAGTATATGTACGTCTGCCATGCCGAGCTGAACGCCATCCTGAACAGCGCCCACAACAACCTGAAGGGTGCGCGGGTGTATGTGACCCTGTTCCCCTGCAACGAATGCGCCAAGGCCATCATCCAGTCCGGCATCTCTGAGGTGGTCTATTACGGCGACAAATACCACGATTCCGATTCCAGCGTCGCGGCGCGGTTCATGTTCAAAAAAGCGGGTGTCCGGCTGACCACCTATACCCCCAGCGGACGGCATGTGGAGCTGGATTTGTAAGCATCCGTTCCCCCACGGGACGACCGGTTGTTTCACGAGCAAGTATCCGGAGGGTGGGGCCCCAGCGCGAAGCGTTGGGGCGGGAGCATGGAATGCCCCGTTGACTTGCGAGGGAAATTACCGGTCGCCCCGCCCCTTGACCTTCCGGTTGCACTGTATTATAATAGATTCATCGCTTCGTATAAATATTCGTATTTTTTATGCATAGAGAGGAAAATATACAATGAGCTTGAAAAATCGGAACTTTTTGAAGCTGCTCGACTACACCCCCGCCGAGATCGAAGAGCTTCTGGACCTCGCTGCGGACCTGAAGGCCAAGAAAAAGGCCGGCATCCGCCACGACACCCTGCACGGCAAGAACATCGCCTTGATCTTCGAAAAGACCTCCACCCGCACCCGCTGCAGCTTCGAGGTCGCCGCCCACGACCTTGGCATGGAAGTCACCTATCTGGACCCGTCGGGCAGTCAGATCGGCAAGAAAGAGTCCATCGCCGACACCGCCCGTGTGCTGGGCCGGATGTTCGACGGCATCGAGTACCGCGGCTATGGCCAGCAGATCGTCGAGGACCTTGCGCATTACGCCGGGGTTCCCGTCTGGAACGGCCTGACCAACGAGTTCCACCCCACTCAAATTCTGGCCGACTTCCTCACCATCCGGGAGCACTTCGGCCACCTGAAGGGCATCAACTTCGTCTACTTCGGCGACGCCCGCTACAACATGGGCAACAGCCTGATGGTCGGCTGCGCCAAGATGGGCCTGAACTTCACCGCCTGTGCCCCCAAGAAGTACCAGCCGGACCCCGCCCTTGTGGCTGAGTGTCAGGCCATCGCCGCCGAGACCGGTGCAACGCTGACCTTTGAAGAGGACCCTGCCAAGGCTGCAAAAGGCGCAGATGTCCTCTATACCGATGTTTGGGTCTCGATGGGCGAGCCGATCGAGGTCTGGGCCGAGCGTATCAACGATCTCGCTCCCTACCAGATCAACCAGCAGCTGATGGAGCTGGCCGGTCCCAAGGCCGTCTTTATGCACTGTCTGCCCGCCTACCACGACCACAAGACCACGGTCGGCAAGGAAATGGGCGAAAAGTTTGGCCGCGACGCAATGGAAGTCACCGACGAGGTCTTTGAAGGCCCCCAGAGCATCGTCTTTGACGAGGCCGAGAACCGGATGCACACCATCAAGGCCGTCATGGCCGCTACGCTGGGCTACGAGGGCTGAGCCAGTCCCCTGTTTCCGATATAAAAAGAACTCCTGTCCGCATGGCACGGACAGGAGTTCTTTTTTGTGGCAGGAGAATCTTTTTTACGCCAGCTTCAGCACGCCAGCCTGTTCCAGACGCTTGCGGAGCAGCGCGCCCACGATGCAGGAGACCACGATCTTGGCGAGGTCCAGCGCGATGAACGGATAGACGCAGACGGTCAGCGCATAGCTCAGATCACACTGCATCTGGAACACGAACCATGCCGTGCCCAGCACATAACAGGCGGCATCGCCGAGGATCAGGCCGAGGGCGGAGACGACCGGCTGGCCGTGGCTCTTTTCGATGAACATGCCGCCGATGAAGGCCAGCAGCAGGTAACCCACCAGATAGCCGCCGGTGGGGCCGGCCACCTTGGCCAGACCTGCACCGTAACCAGAAAATACCGGCAGACCCACGACACCCAGCGCCAGATAAATGGCCACGCTCAGGGTCCCGAACTTGGGTCCCAGCAGCCATGCGGTCAGGCAGATGACCAGATTGGCCAGCGAAATGGGGATGGCCCCGATGGGCACAGTCAGCGGGCCAAGAACACACAGCACCGCAGCCATGACCGCCGTGACTGCCATTTGATACGTCGTCAGTTTCTTTTCCATAAGTACCTCTCCCACAGTTCCGATTTTTGTTCTCACGAGGGCAAGTATACCCTGACCGCCTCAGATGGTCAACAATCGATTTTTGCAAAGGTTTACAATTCACAGTTCCGCTTGCCAAAACGACGCAAAATCGCTATACTGAAGAGACTACCATTTCCAAAGGAGGTCTTGTTTCATGGGTGGAGGACATCTTTCCCGGCCTGATTTCGGGATGCCGCAGCCGGACCCTTCGCATCCGCTGACCGAGTTCTATCAGCTTCTCCAGCGTGGGCTGGACCGTGAGGGCATCTTTGCGCTGCCCGCGCTCTATGCCGTTTTTCAGGCCCCTGCGCGGCGCATCTACGCAGATGAAGCCGCCGACTACCTGACCCTGACCGAAACGCCCGCCGAAGCCAGCACGCCGCTGCTCCCGGCCCGGACGCTTCAGCTGTTATACAGTTCTCTGCATGTTCTGCCGGACGGGACCCCTGCGGTCCTGCTCCTGACCGAAGAGTGCTCCCGCACCGTATACGCGGTTCAGCTGCTTCCGCCGTTCGTCTGGGAGGACCCGCTCCCGCCGCTGCCGGACTGCGCCGCCGCCCTGACGCTGACCCTCACCCTGCGGGATGTCGAGGAAGCCGACGCCGCCCCGCGCGCGCTGGAACAGCGGCTCTGCCGGACCGCCGCCGGGAAGCACTGGCTCACCCATCCCAAGGCAGAAACCTTTCTTGCCGAGCGCGTCGCGTTGCTCCAGCGATTGTACAAACGTTAAAAGTTTGCTATACTCTTTTCATTCTGCCATGCAATAATCCGGGCATTTCAGCCGTATATTGGGTGAGATGTCCCTCTGAAACCAACGATTTCCAGTGAACCCCCGGACCTGCCGGGGCGTCAAAGGAGTGTAAGACTATGGGACAGTTGACCAAAGACGAAGTTTTTGCGCTGGCTGTGCAGCGATACAGTGACGCCGTTTACCGCGCT
Source organism: uncultured Faecalibacterium sp. (assembly GCA_900551435.1). Taxonomy (GTDB): domain Bacteria; phylum Bacillota; class Clostridia; order Oscillospirales; family Ruminococcaceae; genus Faecalibacterium. Next base: position 18,037 of record URVW01000018.1, on the reverse strand, counting down.
GCATTTCACAACTGCAGCTGTGCGGCCGACGCAGAGGATGTGGTCCAGGATGTGTTTGAAAAGCTCCTGAACTACGATGGACGCTTTGAGAGTGAGGAGCATCTCAAGGCGTGGCTTCTGCGCGTCGCCATCAACCGCTGCCGGGACCTGACCCGCGCAGCGCGCCAGAAAGACACCGAATTGGATGAGAACATCCCCGCACCGGAACAAATGGAGGATGGCAGCGTGCTCGATGCGGTCCGCGCCCTGCCTGAGAACTACCGCAATGCCGTTTACCTGCACTACTACGAGGGGTACACTGCGGCGGAAGTCGGCCGGATGCTGGGTGCACCCACCAACACGGTGCTCAGCTGGCTGCGGCGGGCACGCGCACAGCTACATACCATGCTGAAGGAGGAGATCGAAGATGAGGTGGTATGAATACAAGATGGAGGTCGATGACCTTCACGCCTCGGAGGACCTGAAAGCAAAGCTTCTGGCCATGCAGGCCAAAGCTGCCGACACGTCCAGCACCACCGCCCAACCCCAAACGACAGCCGCCCCGGCGGTAAGCCCCGCCGTTCCGACCCCCGCTGTAAAGAAACCAGCCAAGAAACCGCCGATCCGCTTCCCGTGGAAGCGTGCGGCACAGCTGACTGCCTGTGCAGCGGTGTGCGGTCTCTGCCTGTACGGAGCCGTTCTGAGCCAGAACAGCTGGAACGGCGTCACCCTGCTGGGCAGCGGCGGGTCGGCGTCCAGCTCGGCGGCATCTGTGGCCGCGGACTATGCGATGCCGGAGACGGCCACCTATTCCATGGACGATGCCGGCGGCGTGGCGACCTACAGCATGAAGAGCGCCGCCCGCGCGGTGGACACCACCGGCAGCACCAATCTGCTGACGTCCGGCAATGTGGAGAGCGAGAACACCGTCTCCACGGACAGCGCCAAGATCATCTACACCGCGAATCTCTCGATCGAAACGCAGGATTATGACTGGTCCCGCCAGCAGCTGAATGACACACTCGCCGACGTGGACGGCTACATGGAGTCCAGTTACGAGTACACCGACAGCACCGACAATACCCGCACCCTCTCGCTGACCCTCCGGGTCCCGGAGGGAGCTTATAGCGCCTTCCTTGGCGTTGCCGAAAACGTTGTTGGCAATGTGGTCAGCAAGAGTGAAACGGCTGACGACGTGACGACCCAGTATCTGGACCTCGAAGCCCGTCTGGACAATCTGACGGCCCAGCGCACCCGTCTGCAGGAACTGCAGCAGAGCGCCGAGAACCTCTCCGACCTTCTGGAGATCGAGTCCTCCCTCAGCGATGTGCAGTATCAGATCGAAAGCTACCAGAGCCAGCTGAACTGGTACAGCCAGCAGGTGGAGTACTGTACCATCAACATCACCCTCAATGAGGTCGAGAACCTGACCTCGACCGATTCCAGCTTCGGCTCCAAGCTCTCCAACGCACTCCACAGCGGCTGGACGAACTTCGTGTCCGGGCTTCAGGCAGTTGCCATCTTCCTCGTCGGCGCATGGCCGGCCATCCTCATCGGCGCGGTCTGCGGCGTCATCTTCTACTTTGCAAAGCACCCCCGGAAACCGAAAGCCGCCAAGCGCACCTCGGCCAACGAACCGCCCAAGAAGCCGTAACCATCCCGCTTTTGGAACCAAGCCGAAAAAAGTTTCGAAAAAGTCTTGACATCCACCCCGCCTTGTGGTATTATACTTGAGCAGTCAGCAAACAGCTGATGCAGACAAGTAAATATCGCGGGGTGGAGCAGTCTGGTAGCTCGTCGGGCTCATAACCCGAAGGTCGTTGGTTCAAATCCGGCCCCCGCAACCATCAAACACGTTAAATCGAAAAGGTTCAACGTGTTTTTCTTTTGTCTTGGGCATTCTGGGGTGTTTTGGTTTCTGTGCCTTCTGAACCCCCACAAAATGTTCTTCCTCTTCTTTCTATACAAAAACGGCGTCCGCCGGGAGCTTTTCCCCAGCGGACGCCGTTTTATTTTTTATATCAGGCAATGAACCCATTGCTTCGTGCCCAGAACACCCAGAACGTCAACGTCAGGGCGCTGAACACCGTGGTCGTCACGCAGACGCTTCCGGTCAGCGTGCCCTCGTGGCCCATCTGCTTGGCCATGACGTAGCCCGCCGGGGTCGTCACGCTTCCCAGCATGACCAGCAGAGCCACCAGCTTCTGGTCCGTAAAGCCGAAATGCACCGCCATCGGCAGGAAGATGGCGGGCAGGATGACCAGCTTGGTCACCGTCGCCACCGCCGTCGGCTTGAGATAGCCCAGCGCCTCGCGGCCCTTGAAGCCCGCACCGATGGCCAGCAGGGCCAGCGGGCTGGTCATTCCGGCCAGACTGGACAGCGTCTTGTTCGCCATAGTCGGCATCGGCAGCCGCAGCAGCGACCACACAAAGCCCGCCGCGATGCCCAGCAGGATGGGATTGGTCACGATGCCCTTCAGGCTCTTCTTGATCTTCTCCCCCATCCCGCTCTTGGCGTCCAGCGCAGGGCTTTCCAGCGTCAGGATGATCACCGCAAAGATGTTATACAGCGGCACGCTGCCCAAGATCATCAGGCCGGACATGCCGGAGGTCCCGTAGATATTCTGGATAAAGGCCGCGCCGAGGATGGCCGCCGAGGACCGGTAGCACGCCTGAACGAACTCGCCGACGATGTGCTTTTCTTTCAGGAACAGCTTTGCCAGCGCCCAGATGACGAGGATGCTGGACGTCGTCGCCGCCGCGCAGAACAGCACATACTTGGCGTCAAAGCTGGCCCGGACATCCATTGTCGCAAGGTCGCGGAACAGCTGGACCGGAAGGGCCACATTGAACACGAATTTGTTCGCCATGGCTACGAAATCGTCGGTCAGGAACTGTTTCCGATGGAGCAGATAACCCAGCAGCATGATGAAAAACAGAGGCATCGTGCTGTTCAGGCTGAAGATCAGACTTTCTGCCATGGCTCAGACTCCCCCGTGACGGCGCTCTTCGGCGGCAAGCTCCTGCTGCAGCGCTGCCTTGCGGTGGTCCAGAAGCAGGTCTTTGTTGTACTGGAAATACCGGTCACAGCCGTTTTCTGTGATGAAGGCATGGGCGGCGGGCGAAAGGGTCAGCTCGGTCACGAACACGACCATCTCCTGACTCTCTGCGAACGCCTGTTCCATGAAGTCGAAGGCCGATTCCAGCGCCTTGGAGGCCGTTTCCTGCGCGGCGTCGCGGGCATCGGCCAGCGACTGGAACTGGGTGCGGAGCAGATCGAACGCTTCCTGCGTACCCACAGCCTTGGCGCGGCGAAGCTCTGCCTCCCAGCGGCGGAGGGTCGCATAGACCTTCAGGCGGGTAGCCAGCGCATCGCGGCCCAGCAGACCCGCTTCGCGCTGACGCTGGGTCTCAGCGTCGTAGTCGGTGATCATCTGGCTGAAGAAGGCCGCAGCCCCATCCGGGATGTCGTCCGGAATCGTGGCAAAGCCCTGCTTGGCTTCCCGCAGGAAGGCATAGCACGCATCGGCGGCGGCATCCGCCTGACGGGACGCGGTGAAGCGGGTGTTCAGGCCGGACAGCAGCAAGCTGACCAGACTCAGCCGCTCGTCGAAGGGAGCCGTCAGCAGACGGGCGAACACGGCCGGCTTCGCCTGACCGGCAAGGATCTCTTCCACGCCGTAGTCGTCGCGGTATTTATAATAGAGGTCGAGGTAGGCCGAGAAGTCCTCGGCGATCTTCTCATGCTGGAGATACTGGCGGATCAGCTCTTCGTCAGCCTTCAGGCCCAGCGTCTCGTAAGTATCCAGCAGATTGGAGAGGTCCTCCCAGCCGCGGGCCGTGACGAACTGCGTCCCGTCCACGTCGGCGTTGATCTGATAGAAATTCTGCGGATGCAGATCCAGATAGCTCAGGATGGCGCTGTGCAGATGGGCCGCACGGGCGTATTCCTTCCACACCTGCAGGTCCGGTTCAATGTTCATCCGGCGGACACGGTCCAGCGTGACGATATCGAAGTCGCGGACGGATTTGTTGTACTCCGGCGGATTGCCCGCTGCCACGATGACCCAGCCCGCCGGGACCGCCTGATTGCCGAAGGTCTTGCACTGTAAGAACTGCAGCATGGTGGGGGCCAGCGTCTCGGACACGCAGTTGATCTCATCGATGAAGAGGATGCCCTCTTTCAGGCCGGTGGCTTCCATCTTGGCATAGACGCTGGCGATGATCTCGCTCATGGTGTATTCGGTCACCGAAACGTCCTTGTCGCCGTAGTGGCGCTGGCGGATGAAGGGCAGACCCACCGCGCTCTGGCGGGTGTGATGAGTGATGGTATAGGCCACCAGCGCCACGCCGCACTCGCGGGCGGCCTGTTCCATGATCTGGGTCTTGCCGATGCCCGGAGGACCCATCAGCAGGATGGGACGCTGCCGGATGGCCGGAATGGCGTATTCGCCCAGCGCATCCTTGGCCAGATACGCTTTGACGGTATGTTCGATCTCTTCTTTGGCTCGTTTGATATTCATAAACGTTCCTCACATCCTCAGGTGTTGTTCAGTTCGCGGTAGGGGTCGTCATCGGTGTCCAATGCTTCGGACAGGGCCGATGCCGCCCGGGCCGACGGACCGGAAAATTCTTCTTCGTCCAGCACGACCTTCATCGCCCACGGCGGGACATTGGCATCGTCAAAGCGGTCGCCCAGAAACAGAAAGGCCGTATCGTAGGCCGGACGGCGGGCCGGATAAGTCCCCATGCCGTCGGTGAAGTAGAGCAGTCCCCGCAGGTTGGAGAACTGCTTTTCCGCACACAGCTGGTCCACATAGGCGAATGCGGGTCGGAAGTCGGTCCCGCCGCCGCCCCGCAGCTGGAAGTGGTTCATCGCGTGGATCAGCTCATCCTCATTCCGCACGCAGAGGTCCTGCTGAACAGCATTATCCGCCTGAATGAGGTGCAGATTCATCCGATGGAAGAAGTTCTCCCGTCCCTTCAGCAGGGTGTAGGTCTCAGCCAGAAAGGCCCGCACCAGCTCGCCGGACGTCGAATAGCTGGTATCGATGACCAGCGCCAGCTCTTCGATCTTTTTGCTCTCCCGCGTTTCCAGCGGCTCGATGAGCGGCAGATTTCCGTAGACCGAAAGGCCGTAAGTATAAAAGTTCAGATCGAACTCGTCCGGGTCCAGATGGACCTCTTCGCGGGTGACGCAGAAGCGGCGGAGAAAATCGCGGTAACTGCGGCGGCTGCGGTTGGCGGCCTTGACCTGTTCCTTGAGGTTGTCGGCCCCTTCGCCGGCTTCCTTGTCCCGCAGTTCCAGTTCGGTCTGCATCCGTTCGCCGATCTTCTGCCACGTTTTCTGGGGCAGCGGCGTGGGCATCTGCTGAGGCTGTTCGGGGGCATCCTTGGGCCAAAGACGGTGGTCGTCGGTGTAGAACTCCCGTTCCAGCTGCCGCAGGACCCCGGGCGTCTGCCGGACCAGCCAGCGGTAGGCCGGAGCCGCCGCCACTACTTTTCCCTCTGCCGCGATGGACGCATAGGCGTTCTGGCGCACATAGGTCAGCGGGCGCTTGACGCTGCTGCGGTTCAGGCTGTCGATGACGTTTTCCACCGCGATATCACAGGCGAGGCTCCACAAACGCGGGTCCCGCTTACCCTTCATCCAGAGATGTCGAAATACACAGTGGAATACCGTATGCAGATACAACCGGTTGAGATATTTTGGATTCTGTCGATAGAGCCGCAGAAGGGCGCTGGGCTGGTAGCACAGGATGCGCCCATCTGTTGCCAGCACGCCGCACCGCTCGTCCGCCGTCGGCGTCAGGGCCGACAGCGCCATATCCAGAAACCGGAAGTCCAGATACAGCCCGCTGCGCACCACGGCCAGCACCTCGCCGCCCATCCGCGCCTGCCACTCTTCGTGCGTTTCCGGGCGCTTGGATTCGAACGGCTTGCGCGGGTCGAAGAATTTTTCCTTTTCGGGGAGCTGGGTCAATTTCCATCACCTCAGAAATCAAAATCGTATCGTTTCTTTTTGGGCTTTGCTGCCTGTTTTGCATATTCGGCATCGGCCAGCAGGGCGGCGGCCGCGGCGTCATCGGCCTTTGCAGCCAGCTGTGCGCCCTCGGCGAACCCGGCCGCGTCCAGAACATCCAGCGCCAAAAGCGCTTTCAGGCCCTCCAAGTCCTGCGTTTTCAGCAGCCGGGTGATAACACGCCCGGTGTTGGCCGTCAGGAACTCCCGGTAGGCCGTTTTGGCGGCATCACTCAGGTTCCACGGCCAGCGCAGACGATCAAAGCAGAGCATCGCCATGATGTTCATATCCTCGGAAGCGTGGCCCTCCGGGAAGATGGCGTCATACTCTGCGCAGAGGAATTTTCCGTTCAGAAAACACTGTCTGTAATGATACCCCTGCCCGGAAAAGGTGTGGAGCAGGATGTGTGCCGGAGATTCCTCCACGTCCTCCCAGTAGGCCGGATACCACAGCCCCGCGCGGGGGGCATCCTCGTTCGGGAGCCAGAACAGCGCCCGCACCGCCTCGGTGATGTTGTTGACGAGGGCGAACAGGCCGGTCGTCTCTTCCGGCGCGGCACGGACGATGAGGTCCGTCAGGGCGAAGCAGTTCAGGAACACGTCGCTGCCCACGGTCAGATCCCCTGCCCCGACTGAAAGGCGGCGCAGCTTCCGGCAGTTGTAGAACCCACAGCTGCCAATGACCCGCAGACTTTCCGGCAGGGTCACCTCTTCGAGGAAGTTGCCGCAGACCGGATGCAGGTCCGCTTCCGGTGTGCCTTCTCCAAAGTCGAGGTCGTAGCGGCGGCTTTTTCCGGTCAGGTCCCGGCCAAAAGCGCGGGTCAGCGCGACCGTCTCCCCGTTCACCTCATAGCGGCAGAGCGCGTCTGCGGCGGGCAGATTCCGGGGCTTTTCGGAAAAGCAGTAATCGCCCAGCTCGGTGACGGCCCAGACGCCCCCCTCTGCCGCCGGGACTTGGGCGGGCAGGGTGATGCAGGGTTCGTCGCCGTAGACCCGCACCAAGCGGGCGGTGTCATTCGATACTGGTAAAACATCAAGATACATAGGGTCTCCTCGCTCTGCCCGCAGCCCATGGCGAAGCAGTTTGCAGCCAAAGCAGATTTTTCAGGTCCATAACAAAAAACTGCTGCACGCGCATTTGCGTGCAGCAGTTGGTGTTTACGATTCCTGTGCAGCCTGCGCCAGACAATCTTCCATCGCTGTGAAAATGGCGTCACTGGTCATGGTGCTGCCCGAAACAGCGTCCACACCGGCCGTGCCGCCCGCTTCCTGCAGACTGACGGCCAGCGTTTCGGCGGCTTTTCCGCCCAGAGCCGGCGTCTCACCGGAGGCGTCGATGGACACATTCGTGACCTTGCCGCCCGTGATGGTCACGGTCACGCCCACCTCGCTCAGGCAGCCCTGTGCGCTGGCGGTGTAAGTGCCGTCCGTATACGTTGCGGCGTTGTCTGCGGCGGGCATCGTTCCCGTGTTTGCGATATACAGGGACAGGACCACGCCCAGAATGACATCCAGCACCACCATGAGGATGGTGTTCCGGCTCATGTGTTTTTTCATCGTTTTATTGCTCCTTCAGAAGATTCACTTCGCGGGTTTGAAGCTGTCGCGCAGGGTCACGACACGGTTGTACACACCGGGATTCTTGGAATCCGGTGTGAAGAAACCGGTGCGGACGAACTGGAACTTCTCGCCGGGTTTTGCGTCCTTCAGGCTCTCTTCCAGCTTGCAGTTCTGGCGCACGGTCACGCTCTCGGGGTTCAGATAATCCTTGTAGTCGCTGCCCTCGGGGATGGCGTTCATGTTGGCCTCGGTGAAGAGCTTGTCGTACAGGCGGACCTCGGCATCCACGGCGTGGTCAGCGCTGACCCAGTGGATGGTCCCCTTGACCTTGCGGCCATCGGCAGGGTTGCCGTTGCCCGTCTCAAGGTCTGCGGTGCAGTGGATGGCGGCGATGCTGCCATCGGCGTTCTTCTCCACGCTCTCGCACTTGACGATATAAGCGCCCATCAGACGGACCTCGCCGCCGATGGTCAGGCGCTTGAACTTGGGAGGCGGGACCTCGGCGAAGTCCTCGTTCTCGATCCACAGCTCCTTGGTGAAGGCCACCTTGCGGGTGGTGGAGTCGTTGGCTTCGCGGTTGGGGTTGTTGGCGATGTCAAAATACTCGGTCTTGTCGGCCGGATAGTTGTCGATGATGAGCTTGACCGGGTCGAGGACCGCGATGCGGCGCTGCGCGGTCAGGTCCAGCTCGCTGCGGATGCAGGCTTCCAGCTGGCGCATATCGATCAGGTTATCGGACTTGGAGATGCCGGCCTCGCGCACGAAGGTGAAAATGGAGGTCGGAGTGTAGCCGCGGCGGCGCAGACCGCACAGGGTCGGCATCCGGGGATCGTCCCAACCGTCCACGATGCCCATTTCCACCAGCTCGCGCAGGTAGCGCTTGCTCATAACGGTGTTGGTCATGTTCAGACGGGCGAACTCGCGCTGCTTGGGGAACTCGGTCCCGAAGATATTCTCGATGACCCAGTTGTACAGCGGACGGTGGTTCTCGAATTCCAAGCTGCACATGCTGTGGGTGATGCCTTCGATGGCGTCCTGAATGGGGTGTGCGAAGTCGTACATCGGGTAGATGCACCACTTGTTTCCCTGACGGTGATGCTCTGCATACTTGATGCGGTAGATGGCCGGGTCACGCAGGTTCATATTGGGGCTGGCGAGGTCGATCTTGGCACGCAGGGTCTTTTCGCCTTCCTTGAACTCACCCGCACGCATCCGGCGGAACAGGTCGAGGTTCTCTTCCGGGGTGCGGTCGCGCCACGGAGAGGGACGGGACGGCTTGCCCGCATCATTGCCGCGGTACTCGCGCATCTCGTCGCGGCTCAGATCATCGACGTAAGCCTTGCCCTCGAGGATCAGCTTCTCGGCGTACTCATAGCACTTATCAAAATAGTCGCTGCCGTAGAAGATGCCGCCGTTGGGGTCCGCACCCAGCCAGTGCAGATCCTCGATGATGCTGTTGACGTACTCCTCGCCTTCGCGGGCAGGGTTGGTGTCATCCAGACGCAGATTGAACTTGCCGCCGTACTGGTTCGCGATGGACCAGTTGATGTAGATCGCCTTCGCGCTGCCGATGTGCAGATAGCCGTTCGGTTCCGGCGGAAAACGAGTGTGGATCTCGCTGACCTTGCCCTCTGCGAGGTCGGCGTCAATGATCTCGGTCAAAAAGTTTTTATCAGCCATGTTGGCGTTCCCCCTTTATCCGGGCCGAAACGCCCGGGACTTCTCATGATTCAATACCCATTATAATACACCATTTTCCGCTCTGCTTCAAGTTCGAAATGCAGACTGCGGCAAAAAGGCGCTTTCCGCATTCGCGCTTTACTGCGGATAGAATGCGTTCAGGTAGCTGACCAGCGCGCCAATCTGGTTGGCCGCGTTGCCAAAGGCGCAGGGCACGATCTCGGGACGGGCCAGACTGCGGGCCTGTTCCTCGCTGAAGGGGTGTTTCTTCAAAATCTCTTTCTCATACATCCGGTTCAGCGTCTCGATCAGGATGGGCTGCTTGCTGATGCCGCCGCCGATGGCAACTTTTTCGAGGTCGAGCAGGACGGTCAGATTGTAGATCTGAACATCCACCGCAAGGCAGAATTTTTCCAGCACTTCCACTGCATCCGGTTCCCCTGCATTGACGGCATCGAAGAAGATCTTGCCGTTCATGGAGCCGTCAGCGGGCAGAGCTTTCCGCTCCCGATAGGCATCCAGCAGGGCCGTGGTGCTGCACTGGCACGCCATGGTCTTTTTTCCATTGTGCCACTCGTCGGCATTGGTATTCATAAAGCTGTACTCACCCGCCGTGAAATCCCGGCCCCGTACCAGCTGGCCGTTGACGATGAGTCCGCCGCCCACGCCCGTGCCGATGATGAACACCGCCGCATTGCCGCAGCCTTGGAGCGCACCGCGCTGCAGCTCGGCGATGGCCGCAGCCTTGCCATCGTTCTCGAGCCAGACTCTGCACCCGCATTTTTCGGCCAGACGCGGGCCGACCGGCGTGCCGATGTTATAGACGATGGACGGTGCACCGCCGCCTTTGACCACGCCGTGCTCGGCATCGATGAACCCGGGCAGACTCAGCGCGATGCCGTCCACTTCGTCCTTGTGGGGACGATAGAGTTCCGCCATCGTTTCCAGAAAATGCTCCTGATCATCGCTGGGCGTTGGAACGCTGCCGGACTCGTAACGGTTCATCTGGTCGTCCATGACCGAATATTTGATCTCGGTTCCGCCTACGTCAAAGACCATGACTTTCATCGCTTGTTCCTCCCGATCTGACGTTTTTCTTTATTAAAACAAAAATCGAGTTTTAAGTAAAGGGATTTGCCGGAATTGCCCTCTCAGTCTGCTCACGCTGTTCGCATCCAGCTCCCCCAGAGGGGGGAGCCACTGGCGGGCCGGTCTTGGCCCTGCTGACTGCCCGGGTCCATGCATTCGGAAGGCAGCGGGCCTTGCGGCAAAGGCCAACAGCCATTGACAATGAGGACAAGGCTCTGCTGTTTACGAAACACTGGGCTTTTTCGTCCAGCACAAACTTTTCCGACATGCCAATGGCTCTCCCTCTGGGAGAGCTGGCGAGCGAAGCGAGACTGAGAGGGCATAAAAAAGCCCACGCTGCGGCAAAGCAAAACGCAGCGTGGGAACGAAGATAGTAACTTAAAAGGGGGACGCCGTTACCGCTTAGCGGGCGACGACATACTTGTGCAGGGTCTTGCGGACTGCGCCGTTGCCAGCGAACAGCTCCTTGACCATGCCTTCGATCTGCTCACCCAAACCGACTTCGTACAGGTTCACACCAAAGATGTCGGCACGGCTGTACAGGTTCTTCAGGCAGCTGAAGTCCTGCTCGCCTTCCTTGACTTCCAGAGGAGCCACGATGGCCTGCAGCTCTGCCAGCATCGGATCGGGAGAGATCTCGAAAGCATTGCCGTTGTCATCGATGCCCTTCAGGTAGCGGGCATAGCCAGCCAGCACCAGCGGGATCAGGACCAGATTGCTCTTGTCCAGACCGCGTGCCTCATAAGCCTTGATGGTCTCGCCGAAGCGGATGGCCAGCTTCTGAGAGGTATCGGTCGCGATACGCTGGGGAGCGTCGGGCATGAACGGGTTGGGCAGACGGCGGTTGATGACCGCGCCGATGAACTCATAGGGGTTCAGAACGCCCGGATCGACGACAACGGGCATTGCCTCGATGTAGCCGATCTTCTGGATGAAGGAGCGCAGGTCCTCGTCTGCCATCTCAGCAGAGATGAGGGTGTAATCCAGCATGCAGCCATAGATGGACATTGCGGTGTGCAGCGGGTTCAGGCAGGTGCAGACCTTCATCTTCTCGATCTTATCGACGGTCTCGCGGTCGCAGTACAGCACACCGCCCAGCTCCAGCGGAGGACGACCATTGGTGTAGTGGTCCTCGATGCACAGATACTGGGTCTCCTCGGCGTTGACGAAGGGAGCAGTAAAGGTGTGCTTCTCGGTGACGATGGTGTAGTTGTCCTCGAAGCCGTCATCTGCCAGCATCTTCTGGACCTTTGCGTCGGGACGCGGGGTGATCTTATCGATCATGCTCCACGGGAAGGTGACCTTGCTCTCATCCTGAACATAGGCGAGGAACTCCGCCGGGACCAGACCCTGCTCGACCCACTTGGAAGCATAGGTAAAGACAGCGTTCTTGACCTTATCGCCATTGTGAGAGCAGTTGTCCATGCTCTGAACGGTCAGGGGCAGCTTGCCAGCCTTGAAGCGCTCGTACAGCAGAGCGGTGACCTTGCCCATTGCCAGAACGGGGGTCAGGCCGCGCTCGAGATCAGCAGGAGCCACGCCGTAGCCCTTCTCGGTGATGGTGAAGGAGATCATCTGCAGAGAGGGAGCCTGGAAGATCTCGACCAGACGTGCCCAGTCCTCGGTGAAGGAGGGGTCAGCCTTCAGGCTCTCGGTGACGGAAGCCACGACCTTCTTCTCGATCTCGCCGGTGGACTTCAGGCAGACCAACAGGCTCAGGTTATCGTAGGGACGATAAGCCTTGTCGATGATCTCATAGTCGAAGCTCTCGGCCACGATGACGCCGCGGTCATACTTGCCGCTGTTCAGCGCGTCGTTCAGGACAGCTGCGGGGAAGGCACGGAAAATGTTGCCTGCGCCGAAGTGCACCCAAGTCGGCTCTGCGTGGGTCTTGGCCTTGACAGCCTCGACATCGAATTTGGGCAGCTCGTAGCCCTTTTCTGCCCACTCGGCGGACAGATTGCCGTTCTTGATATCAGACAGCTTCATAATGCTTAGCCTTTCTTTTTCTCTTCATCCAGACGATCCAGCAGATCCCAGACGCCCAGCATATACTGGATGCCCAGAGCACGGTCATACTTGCCGTAGCCGGGGCGGCAGTTGCCGGGGCCTTCCTCCCACAGCTGACGGCCGTGGTCGGGACGGATGTAGCCTTCATAACCGCAGTCATGATAAGCGCGCAGGATCTCGATGATGCCGGTCTCGCCGCAGCAGTCGCGGTGAGCAGCCTCGGAGAAGTCGCCGTTGGGGAAGTGGTGGATGTTGCGGATGTGGGCAAATGCAATGCGGTCGCAATGCTTGCGGACGATCTCAGCAACATTGTTGTTGGGGTTTGCGTTCAGGCTGCCGGAGCACAGGGTCAGGCAGTTATACTCGTCGTCCACCATGCTCAGGAAGCGGTCGATGCTCTCGGCATCCACCAGCAGACGGGGCAGACCGAAGATATCCCATGGGGGATCGTCCATGTGGATGGCCATCTTGATGTCGCACTCGCGGCAGGTGGGCATGATAGCTTCGAGGAAGTACTTCAGGTTCTCCCACAGCTTTTCCTTGGTGACAGGAGCATAAGCCTTGAACAGCTCGTCCAGCTTGGCCATGCGCTCCGGCTCCCAGCCGGGGAAGGTCATGTGATACTTCTCGGTGAAACCCAGAATGTAGTCGGCCATAGCCTTGTAATCATCCTGGATCATGTCCTTCTGATAGAACAGAGCGGTGGAGCCATCGCCGACGGGGTGGAACAGGTCGGTACGGGTCCAGTCAAAGATGGGCATGAAGTTGTAGCAGATGACCTTGACACCGAACTTGGACAGGTTGCGGATGCACTGTTTGTAGTTCTCGATGTACTTGTCGCGGGTGGGCAGACCGATCTTGATGTCGTCGTGGACGTTGACAGACTCGACGACGTCCATATCGAAGCCGTAGGCGTGGATCTGGTCTGCGACCTTCTGGATCTCGTCGATTTCCCAGATCTCACCGGGCATCTTGTTGTGCAGCGCCCAGACGATGCTAGTCACGCCGGGGATCTGCTTGATGTCGTTGAGCGTGATGGGGTCGTTGCCCTCACCATACCAACGCCAACCCATTTTCATAGGCATAGGGGTTTCCTCCTTATGTTGTTGCTTTGCATTTCGGCACGCAGCAAACGCTGCGGCACATTCCTGCTTATATTCTAATATATCAGTTTCGACTTGGCAATCGACATTTTGACTATTTTTAGAGTTTTTTCTTGTATACTTTAGACAAAAAGACGGCCACACAAAGGATTTTGCCCCTTGCGCGGCCGTTTGATACCGATTTTCTTGTTAAATTTTCATCAATTTGGAGCTGCTGCGCTCACCCTTCAATGAAATAATCCGGGTGGTTGGCTCTGGCCTGTTCCACCGACAGCTTATAGCGGTTCAGGTGCTCCCACAGCGCGTGGCTGACATCGTCACCGCTGCCGTGCAGGACGGCTTCCAGAATGCGGGTGTGTGCGCCGCAGACAGACTTGTTCTCGTCGGTCTGCAAGCTGAATTTGCGCAGACGCTCGATGTGCTGGAAGGTAGACAGCATGTGGTCGAAGTGTTCTTCCATATTGCACAACTCAAAGGCGCGGCGGTGGAAAGCATTGTCCAGTTCCAGCATCCTCGTCTCGCGGTTCTCCGCGCAGGGGTCGCCCTCCAGCACGCGGTACTGCTCGATCAGCAGCCGATAGGCTGCCTCCTGCTCGCCGGTCAGACGCCCGCGGATGTGATTCAGGATTTCCTTTTCCAGCGTGAAACGGGCGAACTGCTCCATCTCCATCAACTTCAGGTCGATGGGGGCCACATATGTACCGCTCTGGGGCTTGATGGTGACCATGTGGGCGATGTTGAGCATGATGAGTGCTTCCCGCATGGGGGTGCGGCTGATGCCAAGCTCCTGCGCCAGCGCATGGTCGTTCAATTCATCGCCGGGTTTCAGTTCCATTGTAATGATACGGCTGCGGATGGTCTCGTATGCAGCCTCGCGGGCACTCCGTACTGCCATCGTTCCTCTCTCCTTTTATGAAACCTTTGACCCATCCAAGTAATATATTAGCAGATGTGTCGAATTTATTTTACCCCGGATGAATATGCGGCGTCAAGAGGGAGAACGCATAAATTATAAATTTTTCCTTGTCAATCTTTCGCCTTCGACCGTTTTCCGTACAGGAACGGGACCCAGACCGCCACCAGCGCCAGACCGCAGACCACATCGATGATGGAATGCTGCTTCGTGAACACGGTGGACATGCAGATCAGGCCCGCCCAGACCCACGCCAGCGCCTTCAGGCCGGGGCGGTCTTTTGCCAGCGTGCTCTGGGAGAACGCCAGAGCCATGCAGCCGGAGCTCTGACAGTGGATGGACGGACAGACGTTGACCGACGCATCCGCGCTCCACAGCAGTTTCATGATGGACATCGCGATGTTGTTGCGGCCGATGGCTTCCGCCGCGGGGCGGATATCCAAGCCGTTCGGGAGCACCATATAAAGAATCAAGCAGAAGGTCATGCCCGAGAACATCATCAGGCAGAGCTTGTCGTAGCTTTTGGTGTCGAACCACCACAGCAGCGCCGTCACCCCCGCCAGCAGGAAGAACCAGCTGCAATACGGGAACACGAACCATTCATTAAAGGGAATGAGGTCGTCGATGGGGCTGTGGATGATGTACTTGGGGTTTTTGATGGTCAGATCCAGCCAGAAGAACCAGATCAGATAGATGACCCAGTACGCCTGAAACCACAGATGCGGCTTCAAACGGGAACGCAGGGATCGGGTGTTCATGTGTTTTCTCCTATAATTTTGATTGTGTGACGTTTCATTTTACCACAAGACGTCGTATTGCGCAAATAGGATTTTTCCGTTAAAATAAAAAGCAGCATAAGGAATAACCTCTCAGTCTCGCATTCGCTCGACAGCTCCCCTACCTAGGGGAGCCTCTGGCGAAACCGAAAGCCTTGCGAGGACTGCCAAGGCCTCTCCTATCAGGAGAGGTGGCAATGCGAAGCATTGACGGAGAGGTTCTTAAATAAAAAGGAGCACTCATGTCAAACACTACCCCGCTCCGTCTGGTCGCACTGGACCTTGACGGCACATTATTAAATCATCAGGCGCAGGTCACGTCCCGCACCCGCCAAGCCATCGCCGACGCGGTGGCCCATGGCGTCATCGTCCTGCCCGCCACGGGACGCCCACTGTCCAATCTGCCGCCAGTCGTGGCCCAGCTGGATGGCATCCGCTACGCCATCACCTCGAACGGCGCCGCCGTCTGGGACCTCGGCGCAGACCCCATGAAGGCCGTCTACAGCCGCTACTGCAACGCTGCGGAACACGAGACGGCTGAGCCGGTCGCCCTTATCTCCCGGCCCATGCCCGTGGAGCTGGCACGGGAAGCTTTTGCGCTCTATCAGGAATACCCCGGCGCGATGAGCGTTTTCTGCGACGGCCGCACCTATCGTGACACCGTCGCCATGGAGCGGTTCGCCCTGCGCAATGCCCGCCGCGGCTCCACCGAAGCCCGCCAGCCCAACGACGGTCGTTTTACCGTCGTGCGGGACCTCGGCGAGTGGATGAGCCGCCACGCCCACGAGGTGGAGAAGTTCTGCATGTTCTTCGACACGCCCGAGGCCGCCCGCGCCGCGCTCCCCCGCTTCTATGCGCTGGAAGGGGCTGAGGTCGTGCAGGGCGCGCCGGACAACATCGAAGTCACCGCAAAGGGCGTGGACAAGGGCGAAGCTCTGCTCGCACTGGCCGACCTGCTGGGCATCCCCCGCGAAGCCACCGTCGCCGTCGGCGACAGCGAGAACGACCACGCCATGCTGGAAAAGGCCGGTGTGGCTGCCGTGATGGCCAACGGGATGCCCCACATTCAGGCGCTGGCCGACCTCGTGAGCGAAAATGACTGCGACCACGACGGCGTTGCCGAGCTGTTCGAGCGCCTGAACCTGTGAGCGTTCGGCATTTTTGTGCAATGTATACAAGCTCTTATGCAAAACATTGTGCTTGTTGAGCATTACCAAATTTCCCTCTGTCGTTTATACTAGTAATACGAACGTATGGTGGGGCAGAGTGTGCCCAAACGGCCATGTTCCCACCCCCAGAGTTAAAATAAAAGGAGAATGCGTTATGAATCCCATTGTCGAAAAGGTCTATCAGATCGGCATTATCCCTGTTATCGCTTTCAACAGCGTTGATGAGGCCCTGCCCCTGTGCAAGGCTCTGGCTGACGGCGGTCTGCCCGCTGCAGAGGTCACCTTCCGCACCGCATGTGCTGAGGAGTGCATCCGCAAGATCCACGAAGAGATGCCCGAGATGCTGCTGGGCGCCGGCACTGTCCTGACCACCGAGCAGGCTGACCGCGCAATGGCTGCTGGTGCTTCCTTCATCGTTGCTCCCGGCTTCGATCCCGAAGTCTGCAAGCACGTCATCGACAAGGGCGGCATCATGATGCCCGGTACTGCTTCTGCCGGCGAGATGCAGCAGGCCATGAACCTGGGCTGCGAGGCTCTGAAGTTCTTCCCCGCTGAGGCCAACGGCGGTGTCGGCATGCTGAAGAACATCGGCGCTGCTCTGAAGGGCGCACGCTGGATGTGCACCGGCGGCGTCAACGCCAAGAACGTCAACGATTATCTGGGCTATGATCAGATCTTCGCTGTCGGCGGCACTTGGATGTGCAAGAGCGACGTCATCAAGGCTGGCGACTGGGCAAAGATCACCGCTCAGAGCAAGGAAGCTGTTGACACCATGCTGGGCCTGAAGCTCATGCATGTCGGCATCAACACCGGCAACGAGGAAGAGGCCATGAAGGTCGCCAACCTCATCGGCGGTCTGCTGAACATGAAGGTCGCTCCCGGCAACTCCAGCATCTTTGTTGGCAACAAGGAGTTCGAGATCATGAAGAAGCCCGGCCGCGGCACCAATGGCCACATCGCCATCGGCTGCAACAACGTCGATCGTGCCATCTATCACCTGTCTCAGCGCGGCGTGAAGTTCGATCTGGACTCCAAGAACGTCAAGAACGGCAAGACCATCGCCTGCTACTTCGCAGACGAGATCGGCGGCTTTGCCTTCCACCTCGTTCAGGCTTAAGTCTGAGTTTTTCCCCGTCATGCTCCGCCGCACCGGACTTCCCTGCGGCGGGCTTATATAAGAAACAACAAAAAAGGAGAATACCACAATGAAAGTCGTTACTTTTGGCGAACTGATGGTCCGTCTGCAGCCGTTCAACTATGAGCGTTTCGTTCAGGCTAACAACCTGGAGTTCACCTTCGGCGGCGGCGAAGCTAACGTCGCAGTCTCTCTGGCAAACTACGGTCTGGACGCAGCCTTCGTCACCAAGCTGCCCGCTCATGCCATCGGTCAGGCAGCCATCAACAGCCTGCGCCGCTACGGCGTTGACACCAGCATGATCACCCGCGGCGGCGATCGCGTTGGCATCTACTACAACGAGAAGGGCGCTTCTCAGCGTGGTTCTGTCTGCATCTATGACCGTGCAAACAGCGCTATCCAGCTGGCTCAGCCTTCCGACTTCGATTGGGACAAGATCTTCGAGGGCGTTGATTGGTTCCACTTCACCGGCATCACCCCGGCTCTGGGCCAGAATGTCGTTGAGATCTGCCTGGAGGCCTGCAAGGCTGCTAAGGCACACGGCGTCAAGATCAGCTGCGACCTGAACTACCGCGGCAAGCTGTGGACCCGTGAGCAGGCCC
>URVW01000017.1 GCA_900551435.1 uncultured Faecalibacterium sp. | reverse complement strand
ACACGATCAGCACCGGGATCAGTGCCACCACAGAGGCCGCCATGATCAGGCCGTATTCCGCAGAATACTGGGTGATGAACATGCGCAGACCGATCTGGATGGTCTTGAGTTCGGTCTTGGTCAGATAGATCAGGGGTCCAAGGAAGTCGTTCCAAGTGTTGACGAAGGTGAAGATGGTCAGCGTGGACAGGGCCGGAAGGCTCAGCGGCAGCATGATGTGCCACCAGATGCCGTATTCGCTCAGGCCGTCGATGCGGGCCGCTTCGCACAGCTCGGTGGGAACGCCCTCATAGAACTGCTTCATCAGGAACACACCAAAGGCGCTGAAGGCCTGCAAGCACATGATGGCGAGATGGGTGTTGTTCAGATGCCAGGAGCTCATCATCATGAACTGCGGGACCATGTAGGCCTGCCAAGGCACGGCGATGGTGGCGATGTAGCCGAGGAAGAGGAGGTTCTTGCCCTTGAACTGCATCTTTGCGAAGGCATAGGCCGCAAAGGACGAGGTGAACAGCTGCAGCAGGGTGACGACGACCGTGATCTTGACGGTGTTCTTCACGAAGGTCAGCAGCGGGATCTGGGTCCAGATGTCCACATAGTTCTGCCAGCGGGGATTTTTCGGGATCCACTGGATGGGGAAGCCGAACACGTCCTTGTTCAGCTTGAACGAAGAGGACAGCATCCACAGGAACGGCAGCAGCATACAGGCCGTGATCACGATGAGGAAGAAGTAGATCAGGAACTTGGAGATGAAATTGCGGCGCTTCTGGGAAGCGTGGTCTTTGATGACAGCAGCAGACATAAACTCTTCCTCCTTTCTCAGTTATCACCCTTGGAGCCGCGGAACTGGACGATCGTGACGATCAGGACCAGAACGAACAGCACCATAGCGATGGCACTTGCATAGCCGTATTTCGGGGTGTTGACGAACGCCACATTGTAGATGTAGTACACCAGCGTCATGGTCGCCGTGCCGGGACCTCCCTGTGTGATCATGTACATCTGGTCATACACCTTGAAGCCGGAGATGGTCAGCATGATGACGACGAAGAAGGTGGTGGGGCGCAGCTGGGGCAGCGTGATGTGCCAGAACTGCTGCCAGCGGTTCGCGCCGTCCAGCTCTGCGGCCTCGTTCAGGTCGGGGTTGCAGCCCTGCAGACCGGCCAGATAGATGACCATGTAGTAGCCCATGTTCTTCCAGACGCTGAACAGGATGACCGTCAGCATGGCGGTGTCCTTGCCGGCGGCCCAGCGGGGCAGGTTCTCGACGGCAACGCCGAAGAACTGGTTCAGGATCATGTTGATGGGACCCATCGAGGGGTTGAAGATCATGTTCCAGACCGCCGCAACGGCGACCAGCGAAGCAACGTAGGGGAAGAACGCCACGGTGCGGAAGAAGTTGCGCAGCTTGACGTTCTGGTTCAGCAGAACGGCCATGGCCAAGCTGCACACCAGCGTCAGCGGAACTGTGCCGATGACATAGACGATGGTGTTCTTCAGCGCGGCTTGGAAAATTTTATCGGTGCTGAACAGCTTGATGAAGTTGTCCAAGCCGATGAACTGGATGGCGTGGCGGCCATCCCACGAGCAGAAGGCAAGCGCGATGGCGAACACCATCGGGACCAGCGTGAACACGCAGAATCCGATGAAGTTCGGCGCAATGAACGAATAGGCGATCAGAGAATCGCGGGTGGACTTTTTGAGCACTTTACGGGGCGCTTTTTCGGTGGTGACAGCGGCGCTTGCCATAAAGGAGCCTCCTTTCTAAGACACAACAAGGGCAGACGGATCACACCCCTCCAAAGGAAATGGGGCGGGCGAAGGACCCGCCCCATTTTCGTTCGGGGTTCCGGCGGAGCAAATGCCGGAAGGGTTAAAATTGGAAGGAGAACGGAGATAAGATGAAGAAAGCGTTATGCGTTACAATTAGCCGAGGACGGAGGGGACCTGATCGTTCATGTTCTGGATGCCCTCATCGACCGTCTCGCTCATGGTCATGATGGCGTCATGCTCGGCGTTCAGGATGGTCTCGATGTCGGATGCATACTGGGTGTAGGGCATCTCCAGATAGACGTTGGAGGTGGTCAGAGCATCGACAGAGTTTGCGTCATCGGGGAAACCCTCGGTGGACTTGATGATGTCGCTGGTGGCGGAAGAACCGCATGCGGGGAACGTGCCGGTCTTTGCGATGGCCTGTGCGCCCTCTTCGGAGATGCACCAGTTGATGAAGTCTGCAGCGGTCTCAGCTTTGGGAGAATCGACGTTGATGGCCAGACTGGTCACCGTGCCCAGCGTAGAGCCGGCAGGTGCATCGGCGGGGTGCGGATACTTGACGATGCCCCAGTTGAACTTGGTGTCAGCCGTTGCCATGTAGCTTTCCAGCGTGGAGATGAACCAGCTGCCCATGTTGACCATGGCGCACTGCTGATTCTCGAAGGCTGCAGAGTAGTGCAGAGAAGAGGTCTTGAGGTAGCCGTAGTCCATGCAGATGCCGTCCTTCTGCTGGGCGATGACCATATCGTAGGTGTCCTTCATGAAGTCGTAGTTGCCATCGATGATGGTGTGCTTGCCGTCCAGAATGGAGAACAGGGAAGCAGCAGAACGCCAAGTATGATAGTGGCAGCCGTAGACCTTGCTGTCGCCGGAGCCGCTGGTCATCTTACGGGCCAGAGCGTCGTAATCCTCAAGGGTCAGGTCGTTGGACGGATACTCGAC
Source organism: uncultured Faecalibacterium sp. (assembly GCA_900551435.1). GTDB lineage: Bacteria > Bacillota > Clostridia > Oscillospirales > Ruminococcaceae > Faecalibacterium. Next base: position 33,452 of record URVW01000017.1, on the reverse strand, counting down.
GCCGGCAGCATCGAACAGATCCTTGTTGTAGTACAGCACCCAGAAGTCGCTGCGGAACGGAACGGCGTAGAAGTTGCCGTCGTCGGTGGTCAGCTGCTCGATCGTGCCGTTGAAGTCGCCGGTGTCACGGGTCAGGACGTCGTTCAGGGGCTTCAGGTAATCCAGATTGATCAGGTTGGCGTAACCGGGGATGTCCTTGATGGTCAGGACGTCGAGGTCTGCGCTGCCGGCCAGCTGGGTGGCCAGAACGGTCATGTAATCGCTGGAACCCAGATCGACCATCTCGATGGTCACATCCTTGTGACCTGCCATGTAGCCGTCGGCCATGGCCTGCCAGTAGGGGGTGGACTCCTTATCCCAAACAGCCCACTGCAGGGTGACGGGGCCGGAAGCCTCGGAGGCAGCGGTGCTGGAAGCAGCCGTGGAAGAAGCAGCGGTGGAGCTGGAAGAACCGCCGCAAGCGGTCAGAGCAGCAGCTGCGCCGCAGGCAGCGGCAGCGGTGAGGAACGAACGACGAGAGATCTTTTTCATGGAATGTATCCTCCTTCAAAATGCGTCGTGTTTTTCGTGCAGCGGCCTTGTGCGAGGGCCGCTCGCTTTTGTTGACACTAGGATACCGCAGAATGGCCCAAAGGGGAATGGAATTCTTTCGGGCGAGTCTGCAATTTTTCCGGACAGTTTTCAAAAACATGCACTTTTTGAAGCCGAAGCCTGTAATTTCTTGATTTGTTGCACAGATTACAAAAATGTAACAAAGAAAAACAGTAAAAAGTATACAAAAACCATCAAAAACTCCGTTGACAAAAAAGAGCAAACCTTGTACTGTATTAGGTAGAAATCGACCCGGAATGACCAAGGAGGACCCTGCCATGAAACACCCGGAACACCGGTTCCCGCTGCGGCGGCAGATCGTGTGGAGCATGCGCATTTTTACGGCGCTCACCTCGCTGGCGCTGGGCGCGGCGCTGTTCTTCCTGTCCAATCAATATGTGCGGTCCAACCTGCTGCAGGCGGCGGAGTTCAATCTGCGGCTGGTGGCCACGGGCATCGAAACGAGCTTTGACAACGCGGATTCGCTGCTGAACTGGGCGTCCATCAACAGCACGGTGCGGCGGTATCTCTCCGAACCGGACCTGAACGGCACGCCGACCTTGGCGGCCTATGAGGCGGCACAGGAAAAGTACTATTCCAGCCCGTTATATGGAAAGATCATCCGCTTTTTCATGTCCAACGAGAACGACCGCCATCTGCAGTTCGGGGCGCTGAACAGCTCGGCGGCGCTGAGCCGAAGCAGCATCCAGCTGTTTTTGCAGCAGGGCTATGGGATGCAGTTCACGACCGACCCGCTGCTGCCCTCGGCCCCTGCGTGTCTGGCCATCAGCCAGCCCATCCGCTCCGGCCACGGCACGGCCCACCGGGGCACGGCCTATCTGGCGCTGGATCTGTCGGTCATCACTGACCCGGCAGCGGGCTATGCCATGGCGGACGGCAGCGCCCTGTATTGGGAGATGAACAACCGGCTGTGGGAGATCAAGGACGGAAAGCTGACCGAAGCGGAAAACGTTCTGAGCGGCGTTTCCTACACCCTGCGCTCCACTGCAGAAGAGCAGTCGGCATGGCAGGGGACCGCAAAGATCAACGGAAAGCCCTGCTCGGTCGTCAAAGTCGTGCTGGAAGGCCGGGGCGCGGCATTGATCCAGACCCTGCCGGAGAGCACCTTTTTGCAGCAGCGCGGCGTGTATCTCTGGCTCGTCGTGCTGGGCGCTGCGCTGGTGTGGGGCCTGAGCTTCCTCCTGCAGCACTGGCTGGAATGGGCCATCTCCCGCCCGGTGGAAGCCCTGCAGAGCCGCATCGAAGCGGTGGGCAAGGGCGACTTTACGGCGGACCCGTCCATTGAGTGGAACAACGAGCTGGGCGACATCGGCCGCGGCATCAACAAACTGGCGGGCGATGTGAATGACCTGATGACCCGCAAGCTGGACGATGAGCGCCGGAAGCAGGAGCTGGAATACCGGATGCTGCAAAATGAGGTGAACCCGCACTTTATTTATAATACCCTCAACAGCATCCGCTGGATGGCGACCATCCAGCACGCCCCGGGCATCGCCGAGATGGTCACGGCCTTTGCCCGCCTGACCAAGAGCATTTCCAAGGGGACCGAGAAGCTCGTTCCCCTGCAGGAGGAACTGGCCCTGCTGAACGATTACTTCACCATCCAGCAGTACCGCTACGGCGGCGACCTTGAGATCGAGGTCTCCCGCATCGAGGATGAGCGGCTCTGTCAGGACTGCATGATCCCGCGCTTCACCTTGCAGCCGCTGGTGGAGAATGCCATTTTCCATGGGCTGGAACCCAAGGGCGGCCACGGCAGCGTCCTGTTGGATATCTCGACCGACCCGGACACCGGCGATGTGCTGCTCCGCCTGACCGACGACGGCGTGGGAATACCGCCGGAGGTGGTAGCGCACCTGCTGGAAGAGCCGTCCGACGAAAAAGAAAAACAGGAAAAGTACCGCCATGTGGGCCTGTGGAACGTCAACCGGCGCATCCAGTATTCGTTCGGCGACGCCTACGGCCTGACGGTGGAAAGTGAGGAGGACATCGGCACGGAAGTGACCATCCGACTGCCCTATCTGAAGAAAGGAAACAACGATGCTGCGGATACTATTGGTGGATGATGAGCCGCTGGTGCTCATCGGTCTGCAGGGAATGCTGGAATGGGAAACGCTGGGCTATACCATCTGTGCGACAGCCCGCAACGGAAAACAGGCGCTCGAACTCATTGAGCGGGAAAAGCCGGATATCGTGGTGGCGGACGTGAAAATGCCCATCATGGACGGACTGACGCTGGCCCGCACCTGCCGCGAGCGCGGCCCGCTGCCGGCGTTCATCATGCTGACCAGCTTTGAAGAATTTGATTACATCAAACAGGCCATGGGAGCCGGGGTGGTGGATTACCTCGTCAAGCTGGACCTGACCCCCGAAAACCTTAAAAGCGCGCTGGAACGCGCCGCCGAAAAGGTCCGGAAGGAGCGTACCCTTCTGGGCGAACTGCCGGTCCAGCCGGACCTTGCCGAGAGCGTGCGGAGCTATCAGGAACGCTTTTTCGTGCAGCTCTACGCGGGGTTGTTTCAGGACGAGAGCGAGCTGGAACAGCCGCTGCAGCATTTGGAGATCGAACTGCAGAGCGACGCCTATCTGGTGGCGTCCTGCGAACTCTGCGCGTCCAACACCGAGCTGACGCCGGCCCAGCAGCTGAAACTGAGCTTTTCCTGCGGGCGGATGCTCGAAAACACCCTGCGGAATTACCTGCCCTGCTATGTGACCGGGGGCGACGCCATGCGGTGCAACGTGCTGTTCTGCCTGACGGCGGCGCAGAGCGAGCAGTACCGTGCGCTGCTGCGGCCGCTGCTCGAAAAGGCCAGCCAAATTTTGTACAACTATTTCACGGTCCGGCTGCTCTGGGCTGTGGGACGGCCCACGACTTCGCTGCTGGGTCTGGCCCGCCGCTGCCGCGAGAATGCCCACTTGCAGCCGCTGCTGAGCGAAGAAAACCCCATCCAGTTCGCCGAAGTCAACGAGGGCGACGCCACTGCCGGAAAGATGCAGGTGGTGGCGCAGGTGCAGGAGTATATCCGCAGCCACCTGTCCGAAAAGCTGACGCTGGCCGATGTGGCGGCGGTGTTCAACTTCTCGCCCAACTACCTGAGCCAGCTGTTCGGCAAATACGGCGACAGCGGCTTTGTGGAGTACATCACCGAAACCCGCATCGCGGCGGCGAAAGAGATGCTGGAACAGGGAAACCTGAAAGTCTACGAGATCGCCGAAAAGCTGGGCTATGACAGCTCGTTCTATTTTTCCAAGGTGTTCAAAAAGGTCACCGGACTCAGCCCGCGCGAGTATCAGCAGAGTTTGTAAACCTCTCAGTCTCGCGATCGCTCGCCAGCTCTCCTATGAGGAGAGCCATTGGCAGGGCGGGCAGAGATCAGCAAACTGCATCAGGCCCGGTGTATCGGAAACGGCTGGGCCTTGCGACCAATCGTCAGGAGGTACTATGATCCAAGAAAAGCTTTCCGTTCTGCCGGACACATTGCCCGACTATCATCCGTTCCCGCCCGCGCAGGAGCGCGCCGCATGGGAAGCGCTGCCCCAGCGGGTGAAAGACCGGTTCCATCAGACCGCCGAAGCAGAGCTGGCAAAGCCCATCGCGCCGCTGCCGCTGTCGCTCTGGCTGGACTTTATCCGAACCGGACGCCGCACCCCGTGGGAGGATGCCTATTTCTCCCGGCGGTCCCGGCTGTGTGCGCTGGTCTGCGCCGAATGCGTGGAGCATCAGGGCCGTTACATGGACGCCATTGCGGAGACGGTGTGGGCCATCTGCGAGGAGAGTGCGTGGCAGCTGCCCGCCCACAACAGCTACATCCGGGACACCCCGCAGCTCCCGCTGCCGGATACCTTCCGCCCCATCGTGGAGCTGTTCGCGGCGGAGACCGGCGAGCTGCTGGCTCTGACGTGGTACTTACTAAAAACGGAACTGGACGCGGCCGCTCCCGGCATCACCCGCCGGATGGAGCGCGAACTGGAACACCGCATCCTGACGCCCTATTTCAAGGACCACTTCTGGTGGATGGGCAACGGCGATGAACCCATGTGCAACTGGACCAGCTGGTGTACCCAGAACGTGCTGCTGACCGTGTTCCTGCTCCCGACGACGCAGGAACAGCGCACTGCCGCCGTGAAACAGGCGGCATATAGTCTGGACTGCTTCCTGAAAGATTACGGCGAGGACGGCTGCTGCAACGAGGGCGCACAGTATTACCGCCATGCAGGGCTGACCCTGTGGGGCTGTCTGGAACTGCTCTCAGCAGCAGCCCCGGAGGCGTTCCGGCCGCTGTTCCAAGAACCAAAGATTCGAAACATCGCGGAGTATATCCTCAATGTCCATGTGGACGGCCCGTATTACCTCAACTTCGGCGACTGCAGCCCGCTGGCAGGACGGTGCGGTGCGCGGGAATACCGCTTCGGTCAGGCCGTGGGCAGCGACGCCCTCTGTGCGCTGGCGGCGGAGGATTTCCGGGCCGATGACGACCCCGACCGCCTGACCAATCAGGACGGCAGCAGCCGCATCAATTTGTGGTATCGGCTCATCACCGCCTTTGCGGAACAGGAACTCTGGTCCTGCACCCTGAAACAGCCCGAACACAGCACGGTGTGGTATCCGAGCGTGGGCGTCTATGCTGCGCGGGAGGGCCGCTGGGTGCTGGGCGCGAAGATGGGGTCCAACGGCGACAGCCACAACCACAACGACACCGGCAGCATCACGGTCTACAAGGACGGCAAGCCCTTCCTCATCGACATCGGCGTGGAGAGCTACACCCAAAAGACCTTCAGCCCCCAGCGGTATGAGATCTGGACCATGCAGAGCCAATGGCACAATCTGCCCACCTTCGACGGCGTCCAGCAGCTTCCCGGGGCCGAATACGCCGCCAAAGACGTGATCACGACCGAATATTCCATTACGGCGGAACTGGCCGGTGCATATCCGCCCATCAAGGGGCTGCGCAGCTACCGCCGCAGCGTTCTTGTGGACGAGGACGGCATCACCCTGCAGGATATGACGGGCTGGAAGGGGAGCGTAGAACTGACCCTTCTGACCGAACAGGAGCCGACGCCGGTATGGAACGGCTTTGCGGTGGGGACGCTGGGCGGCATCCGGTTCGACCCCGAACACGTTCAGGCGGAGGTCACACCGGTCTCCGTCACCGACCCGCGTCTGCGCACGGCGTGGCCGGAGACAATTTATAAAATTACCCTGCATTTCAAAAAGAATCTGTATCTTGAGCTATACGACGAAGGAGAAGAATGATGGAAACGCTGAAACTGAAAGTTCTGGACCAGATCGGCCACACCCTGATGACCTGCAACGCGGCAGAAGAAGTGTCGCTCGTCTATACCAATGAATACCATCCGGGCGACCGCATCGCGCTCGAGATCGACCACCCGGGCCAGTACTGCGTCATCCAGTTCGAAGATACCATGCTCCCGGCGCTGGTCTATGTGGTCAAGCGGGAGATCAACTTCCATATCCCGTTCGGCGAACAGGCCATTACCTATTCGCCCAAGAGCTTTGTGGGAAACCGTCACGTCATCCGTGCGCGGCTGGCCCGCCCGGACGAGATCGCGGCGCGGCGGAATCTGGCCTTCAACTGCTACGATGAGCACGGCGACACCGGTTTTTATCCCCATGCCAGCGCCAATGTGGAGACGCGCGGCGAGGCCGTGTTTGCGGCCCGCAATGCCATCGACGGCATCTTTGAGAACAGCTCTCACGGCGAGTATCCGTACCAGAGCTGGGGCATCAACCGCGACCCCAACGCGGCCCTGACGCTGGACTTTGGCCGCGAGGTGCTGCTGGACGAACTGCGTATCACCGAGCGGGCGGATTTTCCGCACGACAACTATTGGGTCAAGGCAACCGTGGAGTTCTCGGACGGGAGCACACTGGACATCCCGCTGACCCAGAGCCGGAAGCCGCAGAGCGTGACCTTCCCGGAAAAGCGGGTGCGGAGCCTTGTGCTGAAAGACCTCATTCAGGCAGAGGGAACTTCGCCGTTCCCGGCGCTGACCCAGATCGAAGCATTCGGCACTGAGGTGAAGTAACATGAGCATGTATGATGCCTTTTATGGGCGCGAGGGCCGCGGCGTCGGCCCCAACGAGCCGGAGAAAAAGGGCTTTGCACGGTTCTGCCAGATGGTGGGCCGGGACCTCGGCCAGCTGCTGGGCACGAACCTGATGGTCTGCGTGCTCTGTCTGCCCGCAGCGCTGGGCGTCTCGCTGGGGGTCACCCTGCTGTCGCTCCCGCTGACCGCCGTGCTGAGTTTCGTGACCGGCTTGCTGGCCGGCCCCGCGATGCTGCTTCTGGTGGACTGCGCCCTGCGCAGCTTACAGAATGACCCGTCTCAGTGGCTCCCCCGCGCCAAGCAGACCCTTGCCGCCCGGTGGAAGCCCGCCTGTCAGCTGGGCGCTGTGGGGACCCTCGTGCTGGGACTGCTCTGCTTCGTGTCGGCGTTCCTGTTCGAAGCAGCGGCCCAGCAGGGGTACTATCCGGGGCTTGCGATTTTGGTGTTTCTCGCGCTGGATTTTCTGGTGCTTGCCGTCTTTGCGACCCTCTGCGCGGCCCTTCTCGGCGTGGAAGTGCCGGATTCGCTGTCGCTGGGACAGCTGCTCCGGAAGAGCGGGGCGCTCCTTCTGCGCGCCCCGGGCCGCTGTGTACTGGCAGGGGTGTTCCTGCTGGCGGGCATCGGCGGCATGATCCTGCTGTTCCCGGTCAGCGTGTTCTGGGCGGTGCTGTTTGGATTCTGGCTCCCGGGGCTGGCCGCGATGCAGACCCTGTTCCCGGCCCTGCGGGAGGAATACGGGCTGGAAGTCCGGGGCATCCCGCGTCCGGCGGCGTCCGAAACGCCCCTCACCGAACAAGAGCAGAAGCGCCGCTCCCGCGCCAACTGGTGGTATTATCACTGGGGCATCGTGGCCGTTGCGGCGGTGCTGACGGTCAGTGTGGTCTATGTGGCGCACGGTCTGCTGACGACGGTGGACCCGGACTATACGGTGGCCGTCGTGACCGCCGAATCTCTGCCCGATGAGGCCGTGCAGAGCCTTCAGACCGCCTTGGAAGCTTACGCCGACGACAAAAACGGAGACGGTGCGGTGATCGTTCAGGTAAACAACTACACATGGAGCGCGAACGCTTCCCTGACCGACATGAACGGCCAGATGGCGGGTGCGACCCAGATGAATACCGACCTCGCCAACCACGAGAGCAGTCTGTGGGTCCTCGAGGACCCGGCGGGCTTTGAGGAAGCCTATGGCGCACTGAGCGAACAGCTGGGCAGCGACTGGCAGAAGAAGCTTATCCCGTGGAGCGAACAGCCCGCCCTTGCGTCGCTGGAGCTGGGCAGCTACGACACGACCGCCGATGGGACCGGGAGCGTCACGGTCCAGAGCCGCTTCCAGAACTGCGAGATCGCGGTGTTTGACGAGAGCTGCACCCTGTGGCAGAAGCTGAACTAACGGAAAACAGAAAAGGCCCCGCGCTGCAAAGCCATTTCAGCTTGCAGCGCGGGGTCTTTATGTTATGGTTGAAAACGCTTACTGTGCGCTTGCATAGTTGGCAGCGCTCTCGCCAGCGATGCGGCCAAAGACCACGAAGTCAGCGACAGCCGTGCCGCCCAGACGGTTTGCACCGTGGACGCCGCCGGTCACTTCGCCGGCTGCGAACAGGCCGGGGATGACCGAGCCGTCAGCCTTCAGAACTTCGGTCTCGCTGTTGATGGTCACGCCGCCCATGGTGTGGTGGACACCAGCGGTGACCTTGATGGCGTAGTAGGGGCCGTTGTTCAGCGGGTTTGCGAAGCTGGTGCGGCCGAAGTCGGGGTCGTTCTTGGCCTCGACGTAGCTGTTCCAAGTCTCCATGGTGTTGGCGAAGGTGGCGGGATCAACGTCCAGCTCCTTGGCCAGCTCTTCGTAGGTCGCACCGGTCTTGGTGTAGCCCTTGGTGATGTAGCCCTGAATGACACTGGAAGCATCGACCATGGCCTGATCGACGATCAGCCAGCTGTAGCTGCCCGGCTGTGCGATCTCAGCAGCGGAAACGACGTCGCGCGTACCGACTTCGTCGATGAAGCGCTCGCCGTTGGCGTTGACGAGGATCGCGCCGTCACCGCGCAGACCCTCGGTGATGAGGGCGGCGGTGTTGGCCTCGACGGTGGGGTGGATCTGGATCTGGTCCATATCGACCGTGCCAGCGCCGATGGCGGTTGCCATCTCGATGCCCTGACCCTGTGCGCCGGCGGCGTTGGTGGTCATGAAGCCGGCCAGCTCAGGCTTGTACTTGGTGACCATGTCGAGGTTTGCGCCGAAGCCGCCGGTCGCGAGGACCACGCTCTTGGCGTTGACTACAACAGTGTTGCCGTCCTTGTCCGTGCCGGAAACGCCCACAGCAGCGCCGTCTGTGTCGGTCAGGATGGTGTCAACGGTGGTGTTCAGCACGATCTCGATGCCGCGCTTCTCGCAGTTCTCCTGCAGCAAGGGGATCATGTAAGCGCCGACGGAGACGACCTTGCCCTCTTCGTTGGTGGGGCGGTGGATGCGCTTGACGGACGCACCGCCGAAGCTGGAGACGTTGTGCAGGGTGATGCCGTTCTCATCCAGCCAGTCGATGGCGGGAGCCGTGCCCTCACACAGGGTCTTGACCAGCTCGGGATCGTTGATGCCCTTGCCGCCGACCATGGTGTCCAGCTCCATCAGCTCGACGCTGTCGAAGTAGCCGGTGGGGTTGGCCTGATAAGCTGCCCACTGTTCGGAGACGGTCTTGGCCAGAGCGGTGATGGTCTCGTTGTCGGCGTAGTTGTCGGCAGCGGACTTCAGCATCTTCTCGACGCCGGCAGCTTCATTGAACTCGTTCTCGTCCTGATAGACGGTCTTGGCAGCGTTCATGCCGCCGGTCGCACGGGCAGAGTTGCCGCCGACCATGGCCTGACTCTCGACGATGACGACCTTCTGGCCGGCATCGGCTGCGGTCATCGCAGCGGTCATGCCAGCGCCGCCGGCGCCGATGACCACGACGTCTGCGTCATAGCTGACGGTCTCGCCGTTGGCGGTCTTGTCCGCCTTGGTCATGTAGTCGTCCGGGTTCAGACCGGCCGAGGTCAGAGCAGCCTTGGCAGCTTCCACGAAGGCGTCCGAGGTGATGGTCGCGCCGCTGATGCTGTCGAGGTTGATGGTGTTGCCCTCCACGACTTCGGCAGGGAACTGCTCGATGACCACCGAGCCGATGCCCGGAGTCTCATCGTCGCCCTTAGCGGTGCAGTCGGTGATAACATTGTCGGTCAGGGTCAGGGTGACGGAAACATCGCCGCCCATGCCCTTGGCAGTACCGGTATAGCTGCCGGACACGCCGCTTGCTGCCGTGGTGGAGGATGCCCCGCCGCCGCATGCGGTCAGGAACATTGCACCTGCCAGGATCAGCGAAGCCAGAACATTTTTCTTCTTCATGGGTCCTTCTTCTCCTTGGTTTTGATTCGTTTCTTCCATGCGCCCGGGCCGCTTGACCGTCGGGCACTCCGATATGATACCAGATAAACAATCATTTCACAATGTTTGGAAAGTAAAAAAGCGCATTTGTAATCATTTTGTGATAATTTTGTGACGGATGCTTCGCACCCCGGCTTTTTTGTGCGCAAAATTTTCCGAAAGGGCCTTGACAAATGGAGAAAAACGTGTATGCTTGTATTAAGCGCTTAACACAGTAACACAAGGAGGGAACAGAATGAGCGAACAGTTTGATTCCAGCCGCCCGATCTATGCACAGCTGGTGGAACGGCTCAAAGCTCGGATCTTGGCGGGGACCTATCCGCCCGGGGGCCATCTGGACTCGGTGCGGGACCTCGCCGCAGCGGCGGGCGTCAACCCCAATACGATGCAGCGGGCGCTGGCCCAGCTGGAAGCAGAGGGCCTTGTCCGCACCGAGCGGACCAACGGCCGCTTTGTGACGGAGGATACGACATTGATCGAACAACTGAGGGCGACTGCAGCCCGGGAGATCGCAGAAGAATTTGTAGCAAAGATGCATAGCATTGGCTATACCCCGGAACAGGCCGCACAGCTGCTGGCCGGCTGGGGCAAAAAGGAGCGTGGAGAAGATGAGTAAAGTTTTGAGCTGTGAACACCTGACCAAGAGCTACGGCAAGGAAAAGACCGCGCTGGACGGCATCGACTTGGAGCTGGATTTTGGCCGCATCGTCGGTCTGCTGGGGCCGAACGGCAGCGGCAAGACCACCCTGCTCAAGCTGGCGAACGGCTTGCTGCAGCCCACCCAAGGCACGGTCAAAATTGCGGGTATGACCCCCGGCCCGGACACGAAGGAGATCGTCTCCTATCTGCCGGACGCCGACTGGCTGCCCGACTGGATGAAGGTGGAGGAGCTGGTGAACATGTTCCGGGATTTCTACGGAACGCCGGACTCCGCCAAGGGCTACATTGGGTTCGATGCCGCCAAGGCCAACGAGATGCTGGCGCGGCTGAACATCGCGCCGAACGCCCGCCTCAAGACCCTCTCGAAGGGCAACAAGGAAAAGGTCCAGCTGGTGCTGGCCATGAGCCGCGCCGCAAAGCTCTATCTTCTGGATGAGCCCATCGGCGGCGTGGACCCGGCGGCGCGCGAGTATATCCTGAACACCATCATCTCCAACTACAGCAAGGATGCCACGGTCGTCATCTCCACCCACCTCATCGAGGACATCGAGCCGGTGCTGGACGAGGCCGTGTTCCTGAAAGACGGCCGGGTGTTTGCCCACCGCGCGGTGGACGACATCCGCGAGATGGAAGGCAAGAGCGTGGATGCATATTTCCGGGAGGTATTCAAATGCTGAAGCAATTATTGAAATATGAGTTCAAGGCCACCAGCCGGCTGTACGGCGGACTGTATCTGGCGCTGGCCCTGCTGAGCGTCATGCTGGGCTTTACGTTCCGGCAGGAAACGACTCCGCTGGCGGTGAATGTGAATTTCCAGCGGTTCGAAGCGGGTCTGGCAATCGTTTACGTCTCGGTCATCCTCGCCATCGCGGTGCTCTGCTTCGTCAATACGGTGCGGCGCTTTTATCAGAACCTGCTGGGCCGCGAGGGCTATCTGATGCACACCCTGCCCGTGACGGAGACCCAGCTCATCGTGTCGAAGCTCCTCACCAGCATGGTCTGGGTGCTGTGCAGTATGCTGGTGGGCATCGTCTGCATCACGATTATGGTCAGCATCGGCGTGTTCGACTCGGAGACATTCGGCATGGTGGACTGGGACAGCTGGAAGAAGCTGGTGAGCTATCTGTTTGACGGTTTGGGCGCGAAGTTCTGGATGATCCTGTTCTGGAGCATCGTCATCAACCTGACGCGGCTGGCAAGCATCATCCTCTGCGTCTATGCGGCGTGCATGGTCGCCCATCAGTTCAAGAAGCATGTGATGGTGGCGGGCATCGTCGCCTTTGTCGCGATGAATATGGTGGAGAACCAGATCACCCGGGTGCTGGGCACGGACGATGTGGGCCTGATCATGGATGTTCATGTCCGGTTCCTGTACTACTCGTCCGGGGAGTCGAATGCGAGCGCGTTGCTGACCACCAACGTCGGCTATCTGATCTGCTTTGCCGTGACGGCGGCCATTGCGGCGGCGTACTTCTTCCTGACCCGCTGGCTGATGAAGAACAAGCTGAATCTCGAGTAAAAGAGGCGTATCCCAAATGGAAGAACGACAAGCTGCAAAACGGAAGATCGGTGTGTTTCTTTTGACAGGGCTGGTGCTGAGCGGTAGTTTGTACGGCGTCATCATCGGCCGGGGCTATGGAATCAACAGCGGTTCCGTGTTCTCGCTGGGGCTGATGTGGGTCCCGGGAGTGTCTGCGCTGGTCAGCAAACTGTTGGTGGATCATTCGGTGCGCGGCATCGGGTGGCGGCTCCGCCGCAAAACTCTGCCGCCGCTGGGAGCAGCCTATCTGATCCCGCCGATGCTCTGCATGGCTGTGTATGGCTTGGCGTGGGCCGTTGGCATCGGAAGATGCGGAATCATCGTTCCGATGCAGGTCTTGAGCTTTGCAACGCTGGGCGTTTTGCTGAGCTGTGCGGCGTCGCTGGGCGAAGAGATCGGCTGGCGCGGGTTCCTTTTGACGGAACTGCGCAAGGTGCTTCCGCCCCGCATGGTGCATCTTGTCATCGGGAGCATCTGGTTTTTCTACCATGCGCCGGTGATCGTGTTCTCGAACTACAACAACGGAAATATTCCGGTCTCGCTGGTCTGCTTTTTCGTGATGGTGCAGGGGATGACGGTTCTGGCCGATGTCCTGTGCATCCGGGCGGAAAGCTTCTGGCCCGCTGTACTGCTCCACGCAAGCCACAATGTGTTCGTGCAGTCGATCTTTGATCCGCTGACGGAGAACGGCCCGTGGACACAGCTTTGGACTTCGGAATTTGGTCTGGGACTGGCCATTGCGTATGCAGCGGCATGCGCGGTCCTGTTCCTTCCCCGGAGAAGAGCATAAAAAAGAAACCCGGCATTGCAGCGATGCAATGCCGGGTTTCTTGGCTGTTTAAGAGAAATGATTTAGCGGGCGTCGCGGTTGGCCTCGTACTCCTCCATGGAGACGTAGTGGTCCAGAACGTGGATGCCCTTCAGGCGCTTGTTGGAGAAGCCGGTGGAAGCGTACTGGCCCTCCCAGTAGTTCAGGCGGGTCGCCAGATAGGCGGGCACGCTCATGCCGCGCGGGATGACCAGCGCATTGTTGATGAGCAGAGCTTCGGCGTCGGCGAAGGCCTTGTAACGGGCGTCGATGTCGTCGGTGATCTGCTTGGCGGCTTCGATGGCGGTCATATACTGCATGATGGCGTCAGCGGTCTCGCCGGTGATGAAGCCATCCTCCACGCCGGTGCGCAGATAGGCATAGCGCATACCGCGGGAGCCTTCGGCCTGATAGAACGGGTCGGTCTCGGTCTCGGGGTCGGAGTAGTCTGCGCCCCAGTTGCAGAGCAGGAACTCGAACTTGCCGTTGCGGCGGACCGCAGACAGGAAGCTGTCGGCGGGGCCTTCGGTGATGACGATGTTGATGAAGTCTGCACCGTCATTCAGGACGCCCTCCAGCTGCTGCTTGAGCACCTGGCACTGTTTGTCCCAGTCGGTGGAAGAGGGGTTGTAGGGCAGCTGGACCTTGATGGGGAAGGTGACGCCCTGAGCGCTCAGCTCTTCCATGGCGGCATCGCGGCACTCCTTGGCCTTGGCTTCGTCGAAGAACTCGGTGATGTCGGCCAGATCGCCGCACTTGGTGTAGTCCACACCATCGGCGGTCGCGCAGAAGTTCGGGGGCGTGATGGTGTTCAGCTTATAGCCGTCGTAGCCTTCGGGGGCGGAGACGGCCAGCGTGACGGCGTTGTTGATGCCGTACAGGAAGCTCTTGCGGAAGTTGGTGTTGTTGATGGCCTTGGCCCAGTTGTCCGGCTCATACTCGGCGTCCACGCCCTCGACGCTCCAGTTGGAGAACTCGTGGGCGAAGGGCATGAAGTTGAACATGTAGAAGTAAGTATAGTTGGTGTTAGGACGGTCCATGGAGACCATGCTCTTGGTGGTGTCGTCGCTCAGCCAGCTGTCAAGGATGTCAGAGCCGATGGTGGCTTCATCGATCTCGCCGCGCTTGATCATCTCGGGGCCGTTGACGGCGGCTTCGGCGTTGTAGATGCGGCTGATCGTCTCGATGTACACGCTGTCGGCGTCGTAGTTCTCGGGATTCTTCTTCATGATCCACGTTTCCAGAGACTCGTACTCGGCCAGATAGAATGCGCCGCAGCTGTACATGGTCTCGGCGCTGGTGGCGTACTGGTCGCCCATCTCGTCCAGCAGGGGGCCGTAGGCCGGCTCATAGGGCAGGTAGCACAGCAGGCTCAGGAAGCCGGGGAAGTCGTAGGTCAGGGTGTAGGTCAGGGTGTGGTCATCCACGGCCTTGACACCCACAGTGTCGAAATCCACGGGGGCATAGGTGCTGGCCGTGCCGTCGGGTGCGGTGACGGTGACGACGCCGCTGCCGTCCACGGTGTAGGTGGTCCCGTCGTCATCCACGACGCCGGTGTTGGCGTTGTTCAGGTAGACGTAGTAGTTGTAGTAGTCGCCCGCGCCGGCGATGTAGGCGGTGACCAGACCGACGTTGGCAGAAGCATAATCCGGGGTCAGGACGTACTTCAGGGCGTCCACAAAGTCCTGTGCGGTGACGGGGGCAACGACTTCGCCGTTGTTGTCCACCCAGTTCTCATCCCGCAGCTGGAAGGTCCAAGTCAGAGTGTCGGCATCCCAATCCCACTGGGTGGCCAGACCTTCGCGCATGACGCCCTTGTTGTTATACTCGACCAGCGTATCCACGCAGTTCGCGCCCACGACCATTTCCAGATCGGTGGCGGTGGTCAGATAGTTCAGGGTGGCGGGCTGGCTGGAATACAGAATGGTGTACTTGGTGGTATCGACCGAGCCGGAAGCAGAACCACTGGTGCTGCCGGCAGAAGAACCGCCGCAGCTGCTCAGCAGACCGGCGGCACAGGCGGAAGCGGCTGCCAGACCGCTGGCCTTGAGGAACTGGCGGCGAGAAATCGAATGTTCCATGATAAAATCCCTCTTTCTTCATGTTTCGTGTTTTGGACGCCAGCGGCTGGGCACGCTGTTTCCCATCAGCGGGGGAGATGTGGAAAAAGGCGCAACGGAAACACATCCGTTACGCCTTTGTAACAGTCCCTCCGACCACAGCCGTGTGGTTACAGAAAGTATAGCATCGTTTCGGCCCGGCGTCAATTCTTTTCGGGAACCTCTCCGGCGGAGAAACAACGCTTTTGGGTCAGGCCGTCGGCTCTCCGGTCGTGGGAGCGGACGGAACAGCAGCAGCTTCTGCGGCGGCTTCCGCCTTCGTCTCGGCAGCCAGCGCTTTGGCGGCTTCCTCGGCGGCGCGCTTGGCTTCGCGCTCGGCCTGACGCTCCTTGGCCTTGGCGACGGCTTCCTCCTGACGCTTCTTGGTGCGGATCTTGATGCGGCAGACCGAGCAGATGCCGTCTGCGCAGTTGGGCGAGATGGGCTTGCCGCACTCCTTGCAGAGGAGCTTGGTGCATTTGTAGACGCTGACCGGGCCAAGGGTGGTCAGCTGGCGGAGCTTCAGCCCGTCCAGACCGCCGTTGGAGCAGGTGGCGACGCAGACGCCGCACTCGCTGCACTTCCACGGCGTGATGACCGCGCGGGTCTGACCGTCGGGCAGGTCCTCGAACTTCAGCGCCCCGGCGCGGCACGCTTTTTCGCACCGGCCGCACGCGAAGCACTTCTGGGTGAAGTTGGGCAGATGGTAGCCGTACTTGAGCGGCGTTTCACTGGCGGCTTTGAGCTGCTTGGTGCGCTGGTGGAGCAGCAGCCGGAAGTCCACCGAGCTTTCGTCGTCGTCCCGCAGACCCGGCAGCATCCGGAGCAGCTGCTTCGTGCCCGCCTTCGACCCGGCCGTGACCTGTTCCATCATCTCGCGGCGGGAGTATTCCTTGCTGTGGAAGGGGGCCTCCTCCTGCTCATAGGCCAGCGTGAAGCGGGCCTCAAACAGGGGCTGGCCGAAAAATTCCACCAGACGGGTCAGCACCTTGCGCAGGTGTTCGGCGCAGATGTCGTTCTCGCACTCGCCGCAGGGGGTCAGGTCGAGGACGACTTTTTTGTTCAGGGCCAGATAGGCCAGCGTCTCCCACGAGAGCGCCGACACACAGGCGCGGACGAGGGTGTTCTGACGGGTGCTCTGTTCGCAGCCGATCCAGATGGTGTCATTGTCGTTGTCGGCAGGGGCCGTGTCCCTCTGGACCTGTTCCGGCGAGGGCGCGATGCAGCCGCTGCGGCAGACCGAAACGCACAGGCCGCAGTCGGTGCAGGGGTCCCAGTCCTTGACGAGATTGGGGCGGGTAAAAATTTCGTCGCCATAGGGGCAGATATCTTTACAGGCCGTGCAGGGAGTGCGGTGGGGGTGCAGGTTCCAGCACTGTTTCCGGTTGATCTCGGGGTGGGTGGTCTTCATCAGCGCGTCCATGGCGTAGCGCGTAAAGATGCTCATCAAATCACTCCTTTTCGGCGTCCATGACCGAAGTCACGACGGCGTTGTCCAGCAGGAAGCGCTGGACCTTCTGGGCGGCGAGGGCAGCGGCCACGGTGTCCGGGGCGAGGACGCGGCGGATGTCCTGCTCAGGGGTGTCCTGCAGGACCGACAGGCGGCGGTACTCGTTGTTGACCTCTTCGGGGCGGACGGTGATGTTCTCTGCTTCCGCGATGGCGCGGGCCGCATACATGGTGCGGATCTTCCGCTCAGCGTCGGCGCGGTAGCCCGCCCGCAGGGCCTCGGCGGTGGTGCGGCTGTTCTTGCAATGCTGCTCCAGGCTGATGCCGCTGCGGGACAGCCGCTGGGTCAGCAGCTTCATCTCGTTGTCGGCGGTGCGGTCCAGAACCGCTTCCGGCACGGTGACGGTCAGGTTCTCGCCGGCCATCTCCAGCAGCTTCTGCCCTGCGGCACGGTCTGCGCCGTCCTCGTGGATCTTCTGCTTCTTGGCGCGGACAGCTTCGCGCATGGCAGCCAGCGACTCGTAGCCCAGCGATCTTGCAAATTCCTCGGTCAGCTCCGGGGTGGTCTTTTCGGCGACGGAGTGGAGCTTGATCTCGAACTGAGCCGTTTTGCCGGACAGCTCTTCGACCCGGAAGTTTTCCGGATAGGTGAAGTCGAACCGGAACGTCTCACCGGTTTTGTGGCCGTAGATGGCGTTTTCGGCGGCGGGCATCAGCTTGCCGTCGCCCAGCACGACCATGACCTTTTCCATCCGGCTGTCGGGGATCTCCTCCCCATCCATGTAGCCGGCGAAATCCAGCAGCACCCGGCTGCCGCGCTGGGCGGGCTGGTCGGAGTTGTGGTAGACCGCGTGCAGACGGGTCTGGTGGACCATCTCGATGTCGAGCGTCTTTTCGGAAAGGCCGCGCACATGGCGGGTGACGGCCAGACCCTTGTACTGGCCCAGCTTGATCTCAGGGATGTTGTTCTGCTTGTTTTCCATTTTGCAATACTCCTTCTGACGATAAAACGTTATTTGTAAACGTGAAAGTTGAAATTACAGCCCGTGCGCAGTCAGCCAGCCTTCGGCGACCTGCGAGAACATCTCGGGATACTGGGCGTTCTCGGCATCGAACACATGGAGATAGGTCTCCACTTCTTCGCGGGTGGGAGCTTCGACCCGCTCCCAGATGGTAAAGATGTAGCCGTTGTCCATGTCAAACTCGGCGGCGAGGGTGTGGGTGTCGTCCCGCAGTTCGGTGAACTTGGCGTTGAGCTTGTGGCCCAGCTCGGTCTCCGAAGCGTAGGACAGGGGATACGGCTCGATGGTGATGACATACTTCGCTTCAAAGAAGCTCATGGGGAAGTTGTGCGTGCCCGGGACCGAGAAACTGTCCGGCAGCTTTCCGTCGAGCGGCTGTTCCGGCAGCAGACAGTTCCGCAGATGGCCGGGGTTGTAAAGCATGTCGTCGGGGATCATGTAGGCCGTTTCGCCGTCGCCGAGGTGGGCGGCGAGCCACTCGGTCACGGACTGGATCTGCGCAAGGTCCTTGCGGTCGTAGGTCAGGCCGTCGAGACGGACGAATTCTTCGGTGCTCTTGAGCGGGAAGTTGTCGATGATGAAATCGGGCAGGGCAACGACCGTCAGCGGCGAGCAGCGCACCGACACCGCGAACACCAGCGTAAAGGCCCAGTAGCCCAGCTTGACGATCTTGTGCCGTTCGATGCCTTCCGCCAGCGCGGCTGCGCCGACCAGAAACAGCAGGAAATAGGCCGGGACGAAAAGCAGCATCTGATGCGAACCGGAGTTCTGCACCCGGGTGAACAGCACCAAGCTGACCACCAGCTCACAGGCTCCCAGCGCGGGCAGCGCCCATGCCTTGCGGCGGACGGCGTAGACCAGCCCCAGCACGATGAGGATGAAGTTCAACAGTCCGATGCGCAGAGCGTGATAATACAGCTCAGTGGACATGCCGCCGACATTATAGTAAGAGTAGCGGTCGGAGTAGTCATAGGCCAGAATTTTGCTGACCATGGGCCAGAGCAGCGCCACCATCGCGGCGAGGGAGCACAGGCCGAACACGACAAGATTCCGCACCCGGCGGAGAGCCAGCGCCTTTTCGCCCTGCTTTGCGGCCCGGACGCTGCTGCACAAAACGAGCAGAACATACGAAAAGTAATATCCGACCACAAAATACAGATACCACCGGCGGGTCAGGATGACAGCGGCGGTCGCGAGGAAGATGAGCGCGAACCGGCCCGGTTCCAGCTTTTCGAAGCGGTAGTCCAGCGTCAGCACGAGGATGGCAAACGCGAAGATGAGGCCGAACCAGTCCGGCTGGGAGAGCATGGCGCTCATCCGCAGGAACGGGAAGGTCAGCAGCCACGAAAAACCGATGAGGAAGTAGTAGAACCGGTGCTTCACATGGAGCATCTGCCCCACCTTGAGGACCACGCCCGCCAGCAGGACCATCAGGGTGGGCAGGACGCTGAACACCTGACTGAACGCATAACTGTCGCCGGTGCGGGCGGTCAGGCAGAAGGGAAACTCGGTGAACAGGGGGATGAAGTTGGTATAATCCTCGGCGAAGGAGCCGAAAATATACCGGAAGCCCTCGGCGGGGCCAAGCGCAAAGGCAGCTTCGGCGCTGTACTGCTTGACCAGATAATTGGCGTAATCCCACGCATAGACGAAATCACGCCGCCCCAGCGCCCAGTAAAAATAGAGCACCGCCGCCGCCCAGCCGCCGATGAGGACGGCCCGATGGAAGAAATCCAGCTCGACGCCGGACACCCGCAGGACCCACAGCGCCCCATAGAACAGCACGCAGCTGCACCACAGGCTGACCAGCGGAAAGAAGGCCGCTCCGGCGGGGAAGAGCAGTCCAACGGCGATCAGCGCCAGCGCGCCGATGCCCAGTGCGGCGGCTCCCTTGCCCCACGGGGAGAGGGAGGGCCGGGTCGGTTTGAAGGTAGTAGTTGGCATAACAAGAAACCTCTCGCAAAAAATCCCAATATTTCACGATACAGTATAACGGTTCTGCGCGGTGCTGACAAGGCCGCAGTTCCCCGGAAATCAAAAATATCCCGCCGCTTTTTCAGCAGACGGGATATTTTGACCCGAATATTACTTTTTGGAACCGGCTTTGGGGGCTGCGGCGCGGCGCTTGGCGGCAGCGGCCTTCCGGGCGGAAGCCTGTGCGGCGTCGGCATGGGGGGCCTCCGGCGTCAGGCGGAACATCCGGCTGCCCATCGCGGGAAGGTCGATGGCAAGGGTGTAGTCGTGGCCATACACGCCGCCGTCGGTGGTGTGGAAGCTCTTGGTGCGGCTCTTGTCCGCGCCGTTCCAGCGGGGGGCTTCGCTGTTCAGCAGCTCGTCCGCCTTGCAGGGAAACTTCAGATAGAGCGGGAACTTTTTGTGGGCGGTGTTCTGGGTGTTCATGACGCAGAGGATGGTCTGTCCGGCCCCCTTGCGCAGCCATGCGTACACGCCCTCGTCCCGGCTCTCGCTGGCGACCCACTCAAAGCAGTTGGGGTTGTATTCGCCGTCGTAGAGGGCAGGTTCGGTGGCGTAGAGACGGCCCAGCTCGGCGAAGTATTTCTGGAAGCTGTCGTGGAAGGGATATTTCATCAGGGACCAGTCCAGCTCCTTCTTTTCGTCCCACTCGCGGAAGTGGCCCAGCTCGTTGCCCATGAAGTTCAGCTTTTTGCCCGGATGGGCGTACATATAGAAATA
Source organism: uncultured Faecalibacterium sp. (assembly GCA_900551435.1). GTDB lineage: Bacteria > Bacillota > Clostridia > Oscillospirales > Ruminococcaceae > Faecalibacterium. The sequence continues at coordinate 13,087 of URVW01000017.1, read as the reverse complement.
AAGAGTGCGCAGCTGGGCGCATTTTTCCTCGTAAGTTCCCCACAGCTTGTCGATGATGGTCTTTTTGCCGTGGACCACCTCATCGTGGCTTAAAGCGAGCAGATATAACTCGTTGTAGAAATACTGCATGCTGAAGGTCAGCTTGTGGTAGGCGTCCGGGCGCTCGCCGAAGGGGGTGGCGAAGTAATCCAGCGTGTCGTGCATCCAGCCCATGTCCCACTTGTAGTCGAAGCCGATGCCGTCGTAGCGGGTGGGGGCGGTGACCTTGAGGAAGTTGGTGGAATCCTCGGCGGTGTAGATGCCGGTGGGGAAGCGCTCGTTCAGGCCGTGGTTGAGGTTCCGCAGGAAGGTGACCGCGCCCTCGTTCACGCCGCGGTTGGGGTCGCCCTGCCAGTAGAGCGCGCGGGAGATGGCGTCCATCCGGATGCCGTCACAGTGGTAGACGTCCATCCACAGGGCGGCGGCGCTGTTCAGGAAGCTGCACACCTCCCGGCGGTAGTAATTGAAGTTGCAGGTCCCCCATTCGCTGTGGCCGACATCGCTGTCGTACTCGTAGAGGTGGGTCCCGTCAAAGTTGGCGAGGGCGTCGCCGTTGGCCGCAAAGTGGACCGGCACAAAGTCCATGATGACGCCGATGCCCATCCGGTGGCAGGCGTTGACGAAGGCCGCAAAGTCGGCGGGGGAGCCGTACCGGCTGGTGACCGAGAAATAACCGGTGGTCTGGTAGCCCCAGCTGCCGTCGAAGGGGTGCTCGGCCAGCGGCAGAAGCTCCACATGGGTGAACCGGTGGTCCAGCAGCCACGGGATCAGCTCCCGGGCCAGTTCGCGGTAATTGTACCAGCCGTCCGAACCGTCCTCGCGGGTGGCGTTGGGGGTGTGCTTCCAGCTGCCCGCATGAAGCTCGTAGATGTTCATGGGCAGGTTGCGGCACTTGCTGCGGCGGGCCATCCAGGTGCTGTCGTCAAAGGTGAAGTCCAGCTTGGTCAGGATGCTGGCCGTGCCGGGGCGAAGCTCGGTCGCAAAGGCATAGGGGTCGGCCCGCATCACGGTGCTGCCGTCTTTGCCGTGGATGCGGTATTTGTACAGCTCACCTTCCTGCAGACCGGACACGAAACCGTTCCAGATGCCGGTCTCGGCCCGCTGCATGGGCACGCCCGGACCCCAGCCGTCAAAGCCGCCGCAGATCTCGACAGCCACCGCACTGGGCGCCCAGACCGCAAAGCGCCAGCCGTTCTCGAACGGGTGCGCGCCAAGGACCCGGTAGGCGTCAAAGCATTCGCCCATGAAAAACGAACGATCGATCGAGGGAAATTTCATGCAAAAAACTCCTTTGGCATTTCTGCTAATATTTCAAGACGAAAATCGTCAAACTTGCTGATTTTGAGAGAGACTCTGTACAAAAATTGTCAAACTTTCACACTTCTGGCGAAAACTGTGCTATACTATCCCTGTCGCCGCTCTGGGCGGGACAGGATTTTGCAAAATGGGAGAGAATTTGACTATGGCTTGGTATGACAACGCGGTATTTTATCACATTTATCCTCTGGGGCTGTGCGGCTGTGCGCACGAGAACGATGGGAACCCCACCCCGGGGGCGTTTGAAAAGCTGAACGCCTGGGCAAAACATGCAGCAGACATCGGCTGCACGGCGATCTATATCGGACCGCTGTTCGAGAGCGGCTCCCACGGCTATGACACCATCGATTACCGTCTGGTGGACCGCCGCATCGGTACGAACGAGGAGTTCAAGGAGTTTGTCTCCAACTGCCACGCACGGGGCCAGAAAGTCATCGTGGACGGCGTGTTCAACCATGTGGGCCGCGATTTCTTTGCGTTTCAGGATTTGAAGGCCAACCGCGAGAACGCCCGCTATAAGGACTGGTTCTGCGATGTCAACTTCTGGGGCAACAACGAGTACAACGACGGCTTCTCGTATGGCAACTGGGGCGGCTACAACCTGCTGGTCAAGCTGAACCAGCGCAACCCGGAGGTCCAGAACTACCACTTCGACACCATCCGCTTCTGGGTGGATGCGTTCGACATCGACGGCATCCGTCTGGATGCGGCCGACGTGCTGGACTTCGACTTCATGCGGGGGCTGCGCCGTCTGGCCAACGAGATCAAGCCCGAGTTCTGGCTGATGGGCGAGGTCATCCACGGCGACTACAGCCGCTGGGCCAACCCCGAGATGCTCCACTCCGTGACCAACTACGAGCTGCACAAGGGTCTGTGGAGCGGCCACAACGACCATAACTATTTCGAGATCGCGCACACCATGCGCCGTCTGCAGGGGCTGTGCCATGATACCCGGCTGTATCTCTTCTCGGACAACCACGACGTCGAGCGTCTGCCCAACAAACTGCGCAACCGGGAGCACATCCGCCACATTGCTCTTCTAGTATATACGCTTTGGGGCATTCCGTCCATCTATTATGGCTCAGAATTTGGCATCGAGGGCAAAAAAGAGTGGGGAAGCGACTGGCCGCTCCGTCCCTGTCTGGAACTGGACGACTTCAAGGACGCCGTGGACACCAACCCCGTCACCAGCGTGTATGCCGCGCTGGGTAAGCTGAAGGCCGAGTGCCCGGAGCTTTCGTGGGGCGAGGTGAAGGAGCTGCAGCTCACCACCCAGTGCTATGCCTTTGCCCGCGTGCTGGACGGCAAGGCCGTCGTGGCCGTGCTCAACAACGGCGACACCCCCGCTCAGCTGGAATTCCAGCTTCCGGTGGAGGCCGCAGAGGCCGAAGACCTGTTGGCCGACTGCGTGGGCAGCCAGCCCGTCATGACCAGCATCGAGTGGGGACGGATGAAGGTCCAGCTGCCCTCCAACTACGCCACCCTCCTGCGCCTGAAATAAGCTTGCACATTCGGGCGGGGTCTGCTATTATAAGGTAAAAACCAGAACGAGGGGGCATTCGGGGATGAATGCGGCACAGCGCAGAGAAGTGATCTTACAACGCCTGAGCAAGGCCAAAGCGCCGGTCAGCGCCAGCGTGATGGCGGCGGAACTGGGCGTTTCCCGCCAGATCGTGGTGGGAGATGTGGCCCTGCTGCGGGCGGGCGGCGCGGAGATCGAAGCGACTCCGCGCGGCTATCAGTTCCACCCGGCTCCCGGCGGCTACACCGGCATTCTGGCCTGTGTGCACAGCACGGCGGACCAGATGCGCAGCGAGCTGTATGCGGTGGTCGATCAGGGCGGGATCGTCGTGGACGTGGCCGTGGAGAACCCGCTGTACGGCGAACTGCGCGGCAACCTGAACCTTTCCAGCCGGTACGATGTGGACAACTTCATCCAACAGGCGGCCAGTACGCCGGAGTGTCTGCTGAGCCGGATGACCGGCGGCGTGCATCTGCACACCCTTCGCTGCCCGGACGAGCAGACCTTCCACCGCATCGAAGCGGCCTTGGAGCAAGCCGGGGTCCTGTATAAAAAAGAGTAGCAAAACCCGAAAGTTCTGTCTATCAGCAAAACACGAAAACCGTTGGATATCCAACGAAACATAAAAAGAGGTGGATTATTTTGGACATCCGCATCGAGAAAACGGACCGCGCCATCGAAAAGGCGTTTCTGGAACTGCGCGCCAAAACGCCGCTGGAAAAGATCAAGATCAAAGACCTCTGTGCGCTGGCCTGTGTGAACAAATCCACCTTTTATGCGCATTATCAGGACATCTACGATCTGTCGGACCGGCTGGAGAAAAAGCTCATTGCCGACATCCTGAACAGCGTCTCCGCCGTGGAGCTTTCGACGGAACAGACCGAAACGCTGACCCGCGACCTGTTCCGCGCCTTTGGGCAGAACCAGACGGCGGTGAACATTTTGTTCTCCGGCTCCCGGCAGGGCATCTTCGCGAACTGCATCGAAAAGGGACTGCGCGAGCGCCTGTCGGAACAGGACCCGACCTTCGCCGCCGACCCCAAGCGCGGCATCCTGCTGTCCTTCTGCGTGCAGGGCTGCTTCTACGCCTTTGCCAACAACAGCAGCCAGATGGATGAAAAACGCCTTGTGAGCCTTCTGGCCGAGATCGCCAAGGCTGCGCAGAAGATCAAGGTGTGAAGGATAAAAAAAGACCTTCCGGTCGTTCCGGAAGGTCTTTTTATGTCTCTGGGGAAAATCACACCCCCGATGCGCCGTAGTTTGCCAGCACGCGGGCAGAAGGGTCGTTGACGTTGCATCCGGGCCATGCCTTGTTGGGCATCCAGAAGTCTACGATGGTGCGGCCCTGATCGTGATAGTATTTCTCGAAGATCTCGCGGTAGAACAGGCTTTCCTTGGTGAACGGCATACAGTGGACGGAGTAGTTCGCGCGGCGGAGCTGGAACTCCTCGTCGGTGTACAGGCCCTCGGCATACTCTTTGATGTCGTCCACCATGCTGTGGCCCACGGCATCCGAGAAGGCGGCCTTTTCGCGCCACAGAATTTCCGGCGGCAGCCAGTCGCCCTCAAAGGCCTTGCGGAGCAGATACTTGCCTTTGCCGTAGCTGTTCAGCTTCTTTTCCGGGTCGATGGCCATGACGTACCGCACGAAGTCGAGGTCGCCGAACGGCACACGGGCTTCGATGCTGTTGGAGGAGATGCAGCGGTCGGCGCGGAGGACATCGTACATGTACAGCTCGCGGATGCGCTTCTGGCTCTCCTGCTGGAAGGCGTCGGCGGTGGGGGCGTAGTCGGTGTACTTGTAGCCGAACAGCTCGTCGGAGATCTCACCGGTCAGCAGAACGCGGACGTCGGTCTGCTCGTGGATGGCTTTGCACAGCAGGTACATGCCCATGCTGGCGCGGATAGTGGTGATGTCCCAAGTGCCCAGCAGACGGATGACCTCTTCGAGGCTGTTGATGACCATATCGCGGTTGATGATGATCTCGTGGTGCTCGCTGCCCAGATATTCGGCGGTCTGACGCGCATATTTCAGGTCGATGGCGTCCGTGTCCATGCCGATGGCAAAGGTGCGGATGGGCTTGCCCAGCTTTTTGGCGGCGATGGAGCAGACCAGCGAGGAGTCCAGACCGCCGGACAGCAGGAAGCCGACCGGCGCGTCGGCATCCAGACGCTTTTCCACGCCCGCAATGAGCTTTTCGCGGATGTTGGTCAGGATGGTGTCCATGTCGTCGCTCATGGGAGCGGGCACGTCGGCGATGTCCTCATAGCGGACGAAGCGGCCGTCGCAGTAGTAGCTGCCGATGGGGAAGGGCCGGATGTCGTCGCACCAGCCGATGAGGTTCTGCATCTCGGACGCGAACGCGATCTGGTGGCTGGACTTGGAGTAGCCGTAGAACAGCGGACGGATGCCGATGGGATCGCGGGCGGCAATGAGCCGGTCCTTGCGGGAATCATACAGAATCAGTGCGAACTCGGAGTCCATGTGGCGGAACATGTCCAGACCGTATTCATAATAGAGCGGCAGCAGGATCTCGCAGTCGCAGTCGGACTGGAACTTGTAGCCCCGGCGCTTCAAGATCTCTTTCTCAAAGCGGAAGCCGTACAGCTCGCCGTTGCAGACGACGCAGTCCGCTCCGCGGTAGAACGGCTGCATGCCTTCCGGCGTCAGGCCCATGATGGCAAGGCGTCCGAAGCCCATCAGGCCGAACGGCCCCTCCACGACCCGCTGGTCGTCCGGGCCGCGCATCACGGTGCGCAGCAGATACTCTTTGAACTTGGCGGCACTCAGGTCGTGCCCGGTATAGCCCATTACACAACACATATTTCTTACCCCTCTAAATAAAAATACGGCAGCGTTCATCCCATTTGCTAGGACGAATGCTGCCGTATCCGTGGTGCCACCTAAATTACCGACACGCAGAGCATGTCAGTCACTTTTGTGCGCTCTCCCCGTTGAAAGCACTGCCGCGATAACGAGCGGCGCACGTCTGCCCCTACTGCCGCACGGCGGGTTCAGGGGGAAGCTCACGGGTGTTCGTTCAGGTCCGGCTCCATGCGCGGCTCTCACCTGCCCGCGCTCTCTGCAAAAGAGCGGTTGGACCTTACTTTTCCCGGTCAACACTTTTCTTGCCTGAATTGTATCACGGCTTTTTGTCCGTGTCAACATCCGAATTTGAATTTTCTGCGGTTTGTTCAGGCTGCTCAGTTTGCTGCGCACAGTAGCGGCAAAGTCCGTACAAAACGCTTCCTTCGCACTGAAGCGTAAAGCCGTGCTCGGCCATCAGGTGCGCCCGAACCTCGTCCATGAAGTGGCAGTCGAGGTGATAGATGCGCCCGCACTGGACGCATTTCAGGTGCAGATGCTCCCGACAGTGCCGCCCTTCGTCCACATACTGGAACACGGCCTTTTCGCCCTTGTCCGCCACATACTTCATGATCCGCTGCTCGCCGGCCAGCTTGTCCAGATAACGATACACTGTGGTGGGGTTGGGGCTTGCGCCCTCGGCCTCCAAGTGCTCCAGAATGTTCGACGCGCTCACCGCATGCTGCCGATTGTTGATGAGATAATCCAAAATGAGCTGCCGGGTTTTGGTGTTGTACCCGCCGCGACCTGCCATGATACCAGCCTTCCTTTCTGCATCAAGTGTACCACAATTTATCCTTCGATGCAAAACAAGTGGGCTGGATTGGTAACAAGCACAAAAAACTTTGTCAAAAATGCGTGAAAATTCGACAAAGCCTCTGTGCAAAACGGAAAAGCTCCCAATCTTTTGGAAAAAGTCTTGTAAATATTGTCCAGTTGTGTGATAATAAATGTATGAGATGACTTGGATTATTTCAGGGATACAAGCTGCCCTTTGGGCGGCTTTGCGCTGTTTGAAGCTAACGCGCACGAAATGATCGGTTTGAGTAGGAGATAAGGAAGATGAAAGAGATGGAACCCCAGGCAAAGCCGAGCTTGAAGCTTCAGGCCTATCAGTACCTGAAAACGAAGATCTTGAACTGCGAGTACCGTCCCAATGAGTTTTTGAACGAGCAGAAGCTCTGCGCCGAGATGGGCAATATCAGCCGCACCCCCATGCGGGATGCCCTTGGCCGTTTGGAGCAGGAGGGTCTGATCACCATTCTGCCCAAAAAGGGCCTGATGGTCTCGGGCATCACTGAGGACGACGTACACAGCATGTTCGAGATGCGCCTTCTGGTGGAGCCGTATGCGCTGCGCAATTACGGCAATCTGATCCCCCGTCAGGCGCTGGAAGATTACAAGGAACTGATGCACCACCCCGAGCGCATCGACGATTTTTGCAAATCGGACGATGATTTCCACGAGCTGCTGATGAGCAGTCTGCCCAACAAATATCTGCGTTCGGCCTATGACCGGATCACCGGCCTGAACACCCGGTTCCGCATCATGACCGGCAAGGTGAGCATGATCAATCAGGACCAGACCTGCGACGAGCATCTGCTCATCCTCGACGCGGCCCTGAACGACAACTGGGACACCGCTGCCGATGCCCTGCAGCACCATCTGGAGCTGGCCCGCGACAAGGCCGAGGGTGTCATCAAGGTCATCCGACTGTGGTAAAACGTTAAAAACAAAAGCCGATGGAAAAAACTTTCCACCGGCTTTTTGTTTCGAAACGATAAATTTTCCACCGAGAGCTTGTCAGCGGTGCAAAAAACGGCTACAATCAATAAAAACTTTCACGGGAGGAACACTCGATGGAATTGAATTTCTACACCCTCAGCGTCCTCTATCTGGTCTACTCGTTTTTGGGCTGGGTGGGGGAGACGGTCGTGGCGACCGTCAAAGGCCGAAGCTTCACCAACCGCGGCATGGCGTCCGGCCCGTTCTGCTTTGTGTACGGCACAGCGGGCGTCCTGCTGGCGGTCGGTTTGGCGGACCAGCGCACCAACGGGGCCGCGCTGTTTTTTGGCAGCGCCATCATCGCAACGGTCGTCGAGTGGGTGACCGCAAAGCTGTTGGAACGAGTGCACCACCGCCGCTGGTGGGACTACTCGGACAAAAAGTTCAATCTGGACGGCTATGTCTGTCTGCAGTATTCGGTCTTGTGGGGCGCGCTGGGCGCGGTGGCGGTCCGATGGGGCAATGACCTGCTGTTCCGGCTCTGCGCCCATCTGCCGCCGCTGCTGTTCCATATCGCGGTGTGGGTCTGCATGACCGTGGCCGTGCTGGACCAGATCGGCGCGGCGGTGGTCGTGGGACGGTATGCCGCCAAGCATCCGCGCCTTGAGCAGCTGGGACAGGAGCTGGGCAAAGGGAAAAATCGGCTCCAGCATAAAATTGCCGCCAGCGTTGAAAAGCGAATCCAGAAAGCCTACCCCGAAGCCGCCCGCCCGGAGCCGACGACCCTTGCCGAAAAGGCCATGAGCTTCGGCGACTTGGTGTGGCTGTTCGTGGTGGGGGCGTTCCTCGGCGACGTGGTGGAGACGATCTTCTGCCGGGTCACGGCGGGCGTCTGGATGAGCCGCTCGAGCTTGGTGTGGGGACCCTTCAGCGTGGTCTGGGGTCTGGCGCTGGTGCTGGCGGCGGTCCTGCTGCGGGGCAGCGAGCACAAGAGCGAGAGCCACATCTTCTGGTTCGGCGTCATCCTCGGCGGTGCATACGAGTATGTGTGCAGCGCCGTGGGCGAGCTGCTGTTCGGTGTCGTGTTCTGGGATTACAGCGGCTTCAAGTTCAATCTGGGCGGACGCATCAATCTGCTGTACTGCTTCTTCTGGGGCATCGCGGCGGTGGTCTGGATGCGGTACGGCTATCCGCTGGTCGCCAAGTGCATGACCAAGCTGAAAAAGCGCGTCCTGCCGTGGATGACGGCGGTGCTGACCGTGTTCATGGCGGTCAATATGCTGCTGTCGGCCTGTGCGCTGGCCCGGTATGACGCCCGCACCAGCGGCGAAGCCCCCGCGAACCGATTTGAGGTCTATCTCGACGCCCATTTTGACAATGCCCGGATGGAGCGCATCTATCCCAATGCGAAAAAAGTGGCAAAGGCAGAGTGAAATTTCAGTTTCGGCTTGCTTTTTTGGCCCGGACACAGTATAATATTCTATGGATAAAAGGGAGTAAAGGGCACACTTTCCGCAAAGGTGTGCTGCATCACAGCGCCATCCCGGCAGAAATGCCCGCTTGATGCCAATGCTTGAGACTTTTATTACAGGATGCTGAAACTGCGCCTGTAATAGGAGTCTCTTTTTTTGTCCCAGTGGAGAGGCTCCGAGTCAGGTCCGCTGGGGCACAGGACGTTTTTCGTCAAAGTCAAAAAGGAGAGGTTTTATGTTGATCCCTGTTTTGTTGTTCGCTGTGGGCCTCGTCTGCCTCATTAAGGGCGGCGACTGGTTCGTGGACGGTGCGACCGGCATCGCCCGCCGGTTCCATGTGCCGGAACTGCTGATCGGTGCAACGGTGGTGTCCATCGGCACGACCCTGCCGGAAGTCATGGTGTCCACCACCTCGGCGCTGTCCGGCCACGGCCAAATTGCTTATGGCAACGCCATCGGCTCGGTCATCTGCAACGCCGCGCTCATCGCCGCCATCACCATCGCGGTGCGCCCGGGCAAGGTGGACCCCAAAAGTCTGCGCGTTCCGGTGATCTTCTTCTTCGTGGCCGCTGCTCTGTATGCGGGCGTGGCCTACACCACCGGCTACTTCAGCCGCCCGGTGGGTCTGGTGCTGCTGGCGCTGTTCGTGGCCTATCTGGTCTGCAACGTCCTCGCCATGAAGAACGCCCCCGCCCCCGAAGCGGACGAGGAGGAAGAAGCCGCTGAAGAGATGTCTTTCGGCAAGATGATCGGTCTGCTGGTCGTGGGTGCAGCTCTCATCGCCGTGGGTGCGAACCTGCTGGTGGACAACGGCACGCTGATCGCTCAGGCACTGGGCGTTCCGGAATCCGTCATCGCGCTGACCTTCGTGGCGCTGGGCACGTCTCTGCCGGAGCTGGTCACGGCCATCACCTCGCTGGCCAAGGGCCACGGGGCGCTGTCGCTGGGCAACGTCATCGGCGCGAATGTTTTTAACCTCGTGCTGGTCTGCGGCATGTCCATCACCGTGGCTCCGTTCAGCATCCCGCAGAACTCCACCATCGCGGGCATCAACTCTTCGCTGGTCATGGACCTGCCCGTGATGTTCGCGGTCATGCTCATCCTGACCGTGCCCGCTCTGCTCAAGGGCAAGCTGTCCCGCTGGCAGGGTGTCCTGATGCTCTGCATCTATGCCGCCTTCTGCGCCGCACAGTTCGCGATGTAAAAATCGAAAAAACAAAAACGAGCAGCGTTCCCTGCCTGACGATGGGAAACGCTGCTCGTTTGTTTTATCTGGAAACTTTACTGCTGTGCGAAAATTTTCACTTCATCCTTGTCTAGGAAAGCCGCACCGGCGAACCCGGCAGCTTCCAGCTGGCCCAGCTGCTTGCCGAGCTTTTTGCCCTGCGGCAGGATGGTGACCTCGTAGCTGCTGCGGAGGTCGGCCGCCTTGGCCAGAACGGCGGTGAAATCGGCGTCCTTGCCGTAGAGCAGGGCGATCTTCTGCTTTGCGCCGGGGATCTTGTAGCCCTGCTCGAGCAGGATGCCGCAGACGCGCTCAAAGCCGATGGAGAAGCCGACGGCGGGGACTTTCGTGCCGAGGAACTTGCCGATCATGTTGTCGTAACGGCCGCCGCCCGCGACCGCGCCGCTGAATTGCGGGCAGGTGATCTCGAACACCATGCCGGTATAGTAGCCCTGACCGCGCACGAGGCTGGGGCAGTAGGACACCGAGAAGCGGCCGCCCGCAATGGCCGAAGCCGTGGCGAGGACGTACTTCAGGTCGTCCGCGATGGCGGGGTCTGCACAGCGGGAAGCGACAGCGTCCAGCGTGACCTCGCCGGCTGCGATGAAGTCAGCCAGCTCGTTGATGGCGTTCTCGGGCAGCTGCTTTTCGGTCAGCTCGGCCTTGACGCCCTCTGCGCCGATCTTGTCCATCTTGTCGAAGGTGATGCAGACGGAATCCAGCGTGTCAGCGGCAAAACCCATGCTCTCCAGCATCCCGCGCAGGATGCGGCGGTCGTTGATGTTGACCGTGAAGCCGGTGAAGCCGATGCCCAGCAGGGCGCGGGCGGTCACATCGATCAGCTCGACTTCCGCGTTGGGGGACTCGTCGCCCAGAATGTCGATGTCGCACTGGACGAACTCGCGCAGACGGCCCTTCTGGGGACGCTCGGCGCGGAACACGCGGTCGGTCTGGATGACCTTGAAGGGGTGGGGCAACTTGTCCTTGTTGGCGGCATAGAAACGGCTCAGGGGCAGGGTCAGGTCATAGCGCAGACCCATATCGGACAGCTGCTTGGGGTCGCCGGACTCCAGTGCGCTGGTCAGCTTGTCGCCGCGCTTGAGCACCTTGAAGATGAGGTTCAGGTTGTCGCCGCCGTCGGATTTGTCGAGGTTCTCCATGTCCTCGAGCATGGGGGTGGAGATGCGCTCGAAGCCGGACGCGCGGTAAGTTTCCAGGATCTTGCCCTGAATGTAATCGCGCAGGGACTGCTCTGCGGGAAGAAGGTCCCGCATACCTTTCAAAGCCTGTGTTTTCATAGGATGGTCCTCTCTCTGGAACCCTCTCAGTCACGCTCCGCGTGCCAGCTCCCCCAGAAGGGGAGCCACTGGCGGGCCGGTCTTGGCCCTGCTGGATGCTCAGGCTCGTCTTTCCGGAAGGCGGCGGGCCTTGCGGCAAAGGGCAAGCGGCTGCTGTCAAGGAGAACAAGGCCCAGCCGCGCAGGAGCCGAAGGCGACAACGCGCAGACCTGCCCGACATGCCAATGGCTCGCCCTTTGGGAGAGCTGGCAATGCGTAAGCCAAGGGCAAGCAGCTGCTACCAAGGAGAACAAGGCCCAGCTGCGCAGGAGCCGAAGGCGACAACGCACAGACCTGCCCGACATGCCAATGGCTCGCCCTTTGGGAGAGCTGGCGCGGAGCGCCTGAGAGGGTTATTCTACTACAATACCTACAATTATAAAAGAATCTGTTCGTTTGTCAATCAAAAAGGGCAGACTAAGGGGAGAGGTGAAGCAAAAATGCAGCAGTTTTCCGCAAAACATCCATGGACGATCTTGGCGGCAGGGGCGGCAATTCAGGTATTGACCGGTCTGCCCGCCGCGTGGGGCGTCTTTCAGAAGCCGGTCATGGAGGAATACGGCCTGAGCGAGCAGGGGGCAGGGTATGCCTTTGGCATCCTCATCGCGGCGTTTGGCGTGGGGTGCGTCATTGGCGGCTTTCTGCAGGACAAAAAAGGCCCGCGCTGTGCCGCGCTCTGGGGGACAGTCCTGCTCTGCGGGGGATTCTTCGCAGCGGCGGCGCTGCCCGGGGAGAAGGGCGGCTTTTTCTTTGGCGTGTTCAGCATCCCGGCGGGGCTGGGCACGGCGTTTTTGTACCCGTCCATCCAGTCCTGCGCCCAGAAATGGTACAAGGGCCGCAAGGGGCTGGCAACGGGCGTCATCGGCGGAGCCGTGGGGCTTTCGGGAGCGTTTTTGACCGTGTTCGTCCGGACGGCGCTCAAAGGCTTCGGCCCGGTGCAGGGCATCCGGGGCGCGTTCTGGGCGCTGGGGGCGCTGACGCTGCCGGTCTGTCTGGCGGGCAGCGCGCTGCTGGTGGACCCGCCGCCCGAAAAGCCGAAGCCGGAAGAGCAGGGCAAGGGAAAAGCCGCACCGCCGCTGGACTTATCGCCATTGCAGATGCTGGGCACAAAGCAGTATTGGCTCTGCGCGGGGGCGGTCTGCTTTTCGACCCCGGCGGTGCTGCTGTTCAGCCCCATTATCTTGAAGCTGGGGATGGAGCGGGGCTTGGACGAAAACGCGGCCCTGTGGAGCGTCGTGCTGGGCAGCGTGGGCAGCGCGGCGGGGCGGCTGCTGATGCCCATGCTGAGCGATAAGATCGGCCGGCGTCCTACGGACCTGCTGTTGTTCGCGGCGTCGTTCGTGCTTTCGGGGGTGTTTTTGTTCGCGCAGGGCTGGGCCGTGGTGGCCGTGTACGCCAGCCTGACGTTCTGCTACTCGGCGCTGGCGGCGGTGCTGCCCGCCCTTTCCACGGACCTGTTCGGCCTTCCCCATGCGGGGGTGAATTATGGATTTTTGGCGCTGGGCCAGAGCGTGGGCAGCTTGGCGTTCCCGTTCGCGGCGAACCTGTGGGGGCTGGAAACGGGCCGCCACTGGCTGGCCATCG